>JANXCA010000150.1 GCA_025060535.1 Endomicrobiia bacterium
AGAACATCCATTCTTGACATTGTTAACCAGTTAAGAAAGTTTCCACTCCATTGACCGTTACAGTATTTATTAGTAGTTACAGAGACAGGTACGAACTTGGCATTAGCACCAGAACCTGTATAGTTATAGCATTTATAAGGGTCAAAGTATCCATAATAAGTAATAGAATGTTTATAACCAACATCAAGCCTTCCATCTCCATCAAGGTCTGAAGCATCGTTATAAGCTTCGTAATAAAGCTTATGGTCACGTCCCATTACAAGCATTACAAGTGGTGGAACAGTGGTTGCAATTGAGGGAGGTGCATAACAATAATTTCCCATTTCAACATTTGCAAAGGAGCTTTTCATAGTTCTGTCTGAAGGAATAAGAGCTGATATGATAAATAGAATTGCAAAAATTATAACTATTTTCTTCATTTTTTGTACTCCTCTATGATTATCTCATTAACAATATTTCCTGTTACTTTTAAAGTAACACTATTACCCGGTTGAAGCTCTTTTAGTAAAGCCTTTTCTTCATATATTGAACTTCCTTTCTTTACATGTTTTAAAACCTTTACATCTTTTACAATATAAAAAGGCTCTTTTGCAGAGTCTATTTTAATGGTGTTATTTGATAAACTTATTACTTTACCATTTAGATAGATATGATTACTTTGACTGAGGGAAATTTCCGGCATTAGGATGAATGTAAAAATTAAAACTGGAATTAGTAAAAGCATAAAAATTTTTCCCATAGCATCATACCTCCTTTTTTAACTAATTACATTATATCAATAGTATTAGCAAAAATCGTGAAAGTTATGTGAGAGAATTTTGATATGGATTAATGTGATACCTATTGTTTTGTATCTTCAATGAATTTTTTCCTGATTATCTCTATAAACTGATAAAAACTTTCTAAATTTTCCTTGACATTTTTAAGAAGTAAAGTATCATCAACCTCCCAGTATCTATGAATCAAAATGTTTCTGAAATCAAAGAACGGTTTAAAAGAAAAATATAGTTTTTCATCAATTATTTGCCTTTCATGGGCTTTTTTTATGGTATCAATATATCCCTTTACAGGTTGCCCATAACCTTTTGCAAGTAGGTGTTGCAAAATTAGAGAGATTGACTCGGCAATCTCAACAAGGTTGAATTTTAATGCCTTAAGAAGTATTTTATCCTTTAAAATTTCCTCCAAGCTGTGGTTTTCAAGTATTGATTTGATATCGTCAGTATTCTCCTTGATTTCATAAAGATATTGGGATACTCTCTTTATATCAATCTTCATTTTTTATCTATAAAATTCAGTTAAAACAATCTGGTTAATTCTGTAACTCAATGATACTTTCTCAATAAATTGAGCTCTAAGTTCTGAGTCTTTGTCTACAATGAGAACTCCTTTGTCAAGCACTTCTATCAGGAAATCATAATCTACATTATTAATAACCCTCAAGTCTATCTCATCTGGTGAGATGTCAAATCCTAAGTTTCTTATTTGGTCAGAAATTTTGATTTTTAGGTCTGCCTGAAAACTAAATATTGAATCTATCTCTGAAGAGTAAACGGCAATGTCAATATCATTGGAAAATTCATCTTCAATAAAAGAGCCATAGAGATAGGCAAAAATAACTTTTTCTTCATCATGAAGCAGTTCTTTTATTTTTGAAATTATTTGATTTTTCTGATTTTCTGAAAGTTTTAACATATACACAATTATATCACAGTTTTTTATTTATAATTATAAAGGAGATTGATTTATGCACAGTTTATTTGAATTTAAAAAAAACTATGAAATGCTCTCCTTTGGCTCTATATGTAATTAAAAATTTATATACTCTGCAGAGATACTCTGCTATCTGAAGCCCTAATCCAGAGCCTTTTAGTATCTCTAAAAAATCATTTCTTATTGCTAAGGAGTTTTTGCAGATTTTTATGTGAATTTTGCTGTGGGCGTATCTAAAGGCATTGTCAAGTAGTAAAAAGATTATTGTTTCCAGAGCTTCCACATTGGTGTCCAGGAAAATATTTCTTGAAGTAATGATTAATCTTTTATCTGTTTCGTACTTGAGTA
>JANXCA010000151.1 GCA_025060535.1 Endomicrobiia bacterium
GCAAGAATAGTTGATGAACTAAATAAAAATAACCAATTTATTCCTCTTACTGATTGTGTCATATATGATAAAGATAGTTCTTTAGAGATTGATAGGGTTGAATTCATGGTTGTCAATAAAAACAATATTAGTCTGGTTTTTCCGCCCTCTGAAATATAGTTCATGCAAATAAATGGTAATTTATTAGATAGGAATTTGCTAAAAAATAATTTATTCAAGTATGTTGTTTTTATTATTTATATTTTTATATCTGCTTTTATACTTTTTTTGTTATATATGAAGACTTCTATAAAATTGAATGATATCTACAATATTTTTATTGGTAATCTGAATTTTTTTATTATTGCCTTACTTTTTTCATTTTCTGCTCTTATTTTAAAAGTTTTGAGATGGAGAATAGTTATAGGTATTTTTTTTTCTTCTAATTGGAATTTTATGTTTCTATTGAACTTGAGTTCTATATCTCTCTTATTGAGTTTGGTTGGGTTAAGTTTATTTTTAACTGACGGTATAAAAAGTGGTGTTTTAGCTTTTAGGGAAGAAGGCATGAAAAATAAAATGTTTATGTTTTTGACTCCATACTTTGATAGATTTATAGGTACTGTTGCTGCTGTTTTACTTGCTTTTTTATTTTTTTTTAAGAATTATTTTATTTTACTATTTTTTTTTATTATTTTTACTTTTTTGGTAATATTCGGTTGGAATAGGGATAATTATAGGATTGTTTGTATTTCATTAATTTTATCTTTTATTTCTCATATTTTCGATTCTTTTTCTTTGTATCTTTTTCTGAATTTTTCTTTGGGTTATAAGATAAGTTTCTATGATTGGTTTTTAGCTTTTGTATTAGGTAGCTTTAGTTCACTATTGTCTATTTTTGGAGGATTAGGTGGAAGAGCTATAGGTATGAACCTTATTTTGGGTGACCAAAATTTAAAAATTTCTTTTATTCTTGACATAATTTATTATTTGCTACAGTTATTTTCTGCTATTTTGGGAATTTTATTATTTTCATTGAATAAATTTATGAAAAAATGAGGTTGTTTGTTATTTTATTTATTATTTTTTTGTGTTTCTCCTGGATATTGTATAATCTTATAAAAATTAATATCCTTAATTATGAGGTTTTTAAAGCAAAAATGGACTATTATACAACCTATTATGTGTATTCCAGTCCTGAAAGATCAAATATTCTCGATAGAAACGGATTAAAAATAGCATATAGTAAAGAAACTGTTAATATAGTTTTACATAAATCCAGATATAGTATGTTAAATTTTGAACAGAAAAATTATGTGAAAAATTTTGTTTTCCAAAATCTGAAAATCTCAAATATTGATGAGTTATTAAAAAAAATATATACTGATAAGATAGTTATTAAGGAGGATCCTGATTATAAGGATATTTGTTTATTAATGGAAAATATGATGTATTTATATGGTCTTGATGTTTATGTAGATTATCGAAGGTTTTATGATGGACCTGCTTTTGCTTTTGTCTGTGGTTTCGTTGATATTCCGTATAAGGAGGATGTTTTGAAAGATAGTTCACTTCAATACTATAGTGAATTGGGTAAATATGGTTTAGAATTTTGGTATGATGAGATTTTAAGGGGGCAACTGGGAAAAATTAAATATTTGATGGATCCTTCTGGACACCCCATAAAAATTATTGAGGAGACTCCTCCTAAAAAGGGTAATGATTTGGTAACTACTATTGATAAAGATATACAAATTTTTTCGTATAAAAGTCTAAAGGAACTTTGTGATAGTTTGAGTTTTAAGAATATGCAGCCTGTTGCCGGGTCGGTTATAGTAATGAAAGTCAATGGTGAAGTTATATCTCTTCTGTCTTACCCTTCATTTTATCCTGATAGTTTAAAACCTGATGATAATAGTGTAGTAAAATCTTATCCAAGTTTTTCCTGTTTCTATAACAGGGCTATAAATGGTGAGTATCCTGCTGCTTCTACTTTAAGATAATTACTTCTGTTGCTGCTCTTGAAGAAAACATAGTGAATCAAAATACTCATATTTATTGTGGAGGAG
>JANXCA010000152.1 GCA_025060535.1 Endomicrobiia bacterium
ATTGCCAAAACATTTGTTAAGAGAGATGTTTTCATAGTATAACCCCCCTTTAAAAAATACAATTAAAAAATTTCATATATATCAAAATTTTTGTAAGAACATGTTAACTTGACAAGTCCAATCCAAAATTCAAATCAAAAGGTTTACATTTAAAATTCACCATAAAAATATTTAAATACTTACCTCCACATTAGAAAACTTTTATATTTGTTTATTCTATCCTCTTGTTGGAAGGGTATAATGGACTTTATGTTAAATTATAATTTTGAGAGGTTTTAAATCGGGTGTTAAGGAAGTAAAGTCTTATGAAAGCCATACTTATTTGGGCATTACTTATAACTGCTGCTGTATACTTATCAATGCTGCTTACTGAAAAATCCCTCAACATTAAAGAAACAACTTATTATGAGCTATGGAAAGAAATAGAAGCAAATAATGCAAAAGAAGCCGTTATAAAAGATAATGAAATAACCTTAGAATTATATTCTCCTGTTGATAAAAAGTATTATAAGATAAAAGCATTTTATCCACAAGATTTTGAACTTATAAAAACACTTAAAGATAAAGGTATAAATTTCAGGTATATTCCACCAGCTGATAATACGATATGGTTCTGGATTCTTAACATTATACCTTTTGTCTTGTTTATTTTAATTTTGTTAGCTTTTTTCAGACAGGCTCAAAGTGGTAGCAGCCAGGCCTTCTCATTCACTAAAAGTAGAGCTAGAATGTTTAGCCAAGATATGCCAAAAGTTACATTTTCCGATGTCGCAGGCATAGATGAAGTTAAAGAAGAATTAAAAGAAATAGTTGGTTTCTTGAAGGATAGACAGAAATTTATTGATATTGGTGCAAGAATTCCAAAAGGTGTTCTTTTGATAGGTCCTCCTGGTACTGGAAAAACTCTTTTGGGAAGAGCTATAGCAGGGGAAGCTGGTGTCCCATTCTTCTATGTCAGTGGCTCTGAATTTGTTGAAATGTTTGTTGGTGTTGGCGCTGCAAGAGTTAGAGATCTTTTTGAACAAGCCAAAAGGAATGCTCCGTGTATAATATTTATAGATGAAATAGATGCTGTAGGAAGGCACAGAGGAGCTGGATTAGGTGGGGGACACGATGAAAGAGAACAAACTCTCAATCAACTGTTAGTCGAAATGGATGGATTTGAAGTTAACTCAGGCGTTATAGTTCTTGCTGCAACAAATAGACCAGACATACTAGATCCTGCTCTGCAGAGGCCTGGTAGGTTTGATAGGCAGATTTTTGTTGGCCCCCCTGACTTAAGGGGTAGAGAGGAGATTCTGAAAATACATGCTAAAAATAAAAAACTGTCACCTAATTTAGAACTATCAGAGTTAGCTAAGAGAACCCCTGGGTTTACAGGAGCAGACTTGGAGAATATGCTTAATGAAGCTGCTCTCATAGCTGTTAGAAAGGGAAAACAATATATAGAATTGGCTGAATGTGAAGAGGCAATAGAAAAAGTTTTAATGGGACCTGCGAGAAAAAGTGTCGTTATGTCTGAAGAAGAAAGAAAGATAACTGCTTATCATGAAGCTGGACACGCTATTGTAGCCAAATATACTCCGTATTCTGATCCAGTTAAAAAGATATCAATAGTTCCTCGTGGACCAAGTCTGGGACAAACTTGGCAAGCTCCAGAAAAAGATAGATACAACTATAAAAAAGAGGAGCTTTTATCCCAGATAAAAGTTTTACTGGGAGGCAGAGCCGCTGAGGAAATAGTTCTCAACTTGTGCACAACAGGTGCAGAAAATGATCTTGAAAGAGCCACCAAAATAGCAAGAAGTATGGTAACCCAATATGGAATGTCATCTCTGGGATTAATATCCTTTGAAGCTTCACGTGAAGTCTTCTTAGGTAGAGATTTTGTCAGAGAAAGGAAATACAGTGAAGGAACATCCAGATTGATAGATTTAGAAGTGGCTAAAATAATTAATGATTGTTATAACGAAGTGAAAAATATCATAAACACTTATAGAGAACAACTTGTGCTTGTTGCAGAAACCCTTCTACAAAAGGAAGTAA
>JANXCA010000153.1 GCA_025060535.1 Endomicrobiia bacterium
GGAGGAAATATATTTGAAGATCCAAAGATAAAAATTACTGAAAAAGGAAAGAATTTAGTTTTGAAGCCTATAGATTTAAAGACTTTAATAGAGAAAAACAAAGAAGCATTAAAAACATTAGAGAATGAAGCTATAGATTTTATAAATGAGACTTATCAAAAGTATAAAGATAAAGTAGATTATTTTATTGTATCCTTTAGTGGGGGAAAAGATTCTCAAGTAGTCCTTGATCTTGTAAGTAGAACTCTACCTCCCGATGAATATATGGTTATTTTCACAGATACAACTATGGAAATTCCTCCTACTTATGAGGCCTATGAAAAAACAAAAGAATATTATAAAAAAATATATCCAAAATTAAAGTTTTTCATGGTAAGAAACGAACAACATTCTTATTATTTATGGAAAATTTTTGGACCTCCAAGTAGAATTATTCGCTGGTGTTGTTCGGTATATAAAACCTCTCCTCAAGTAAGGTTTTTAAGGAGATTAAATCCTGATAAACAAAATTTAAAAATATTAGTGTTTGATGGTGTAAGAGCAGAAGAAAGTGCAAGAAGGAGTAGTTATAAAAGAATTGCAGAAGAAGTAAAACATTTTAGTGTTATTAATTCAAGGCCAATTTTATTTTGGTCCTTAGCTGAAATTTTTCTTTATTTATATTATAGAAGTATTAATTATAATTATAAATTAATTATGAATAAAGGATACAGATATGGATTAAGTAGGGTTGGATGTAGCATCTGTCCTTTTGGATCACCATGGTCAGAGTTTATCATACGAAAAAAATTTCCTCAATTAGCTCAAGGTTATATAGAGATATTAAAAACTTATGCTAAAAACATAGGTATAGAAGAGGAAGAATTAGATGAATACATAGTTAAAGGAAATTGGAAAAAACGAGCTGGAGGAAGAGGTATTGAATCTGATAAAAATGTGATATTTATTCAAGAAAATTCATGTTTAAAAGCTATTATATCAGGTAAAAACAATACTGATATTTTTCTAGTATGGTTAAAGACCATAGGAAATGTCTCAATAATTGAAAAAGAAGATAAAAATATTTATGGAGAATTATTGGCACAGGATAAATATTATAAATTTTCTATCAATAAAAATGATGATAAAACTATTTTAGAATTTTACAATATTGATATAAACGATGTAGGAATAATGAAAAAAATTGTGAATAAAACTGCCTATTGTATTCAATGTGGAGTTTGTGAGGCTGAATGTACTTCTAGAGCCTTATCTGTATTTCCAAAATTAAAAATTAATGAAAACAAGTGCATTCATTGTTTAAATTGTACTAATTTTAATAATTATGGATGTCACTTATTAAAATCTTTATATATCTCAAGGGAGGTTTTTAAAAGAATGAATGGCTTTAGAACATCAGGAATTGATAGATATTCAACATTTGGCTTTAGAGAACCGTGGTTAAAAGAATTTTTTAATTTAGAAGATAAGTGGTTTATAGAAAATAAGTTAGGAAATAAGCAATTAAGTGCTATGACTATATGGTTAAGAGAGTCTGAAATAATTGATAAAATAAAAAAGGGTAATTTTATAACAGATTTAGGTGTGATTTTAAAAAATATATATGAAAAAGAGCCATTATTAGCTTGGAAAATTATTTGGGTTAATCTTTTTTATAATTCATTAATTGTTAATTGGTTTATAAAAAATCTTTCAAGTGGTATAAGCTATGATAAAAAGAGATTAAAAGAATTATTAAATAAATCATTTCCTAAACTTTCTGAAGGGACTTTAAAAAATCCAATTGAGGCATTATTAAACACTTTTGAAAATAGTCCGTTAGGTAGTACATTAAAAATAGGAGTGATAGAAAAAGTTGGAAGAGAAAGAGCTATTAAGAAATTAGGAACAGATGATGTTCATCCTATTGCAGTTTTATACTCTCTTTATAGATATGCCATTTCTAAAAACAGATACAGACTTACGGTTTCAGAATTTTATAGAGAAGATAATAAAGAGGGAGGACCTTATTTACTCTTTGGCATTTCTCGTTATGCCTTGGA
>JANXCA010000154.1 GCA_025060535.1 Endomicrobiia bacterium
TAAATTCAATCTTAATAAATTCTATTTCTGCTGAGGAGATTAAAACAGAACTTGAAGAAGTAGTAGTATCAGCTACTAAAACGGAAAGAGAAGTAAGGGAAATATCTACCAATATTACTATTTTAACTAAAGAAGATATTGAAAAATATGATGCCAGAGATGTTTCTGAGCTATTAAGACAGGTTCCGGGATTCAATCTTTCATATTTCGGAGGTGTTCATGCAGATGTTTATGTAAGTAGTAGAGGAAATGTTCCTCTTACCAGAGGGGCACAGATTTTGGTTAATGGAATTGAATATAATAATCCTTCGGGGTATTTTAATGTTCTTGCTATTCCTATAGGAGATATTGAAAGGATTGAAATAATTAAAAGTCCTGTTACTTCACTTTATGGAAACTTTGCTACTGGAGGAATAGTCCATATAATTACCAAAAAACCTACCCAACCCATAGAGCCTATATTAAGTTTTTCTTACGGAAGTTTTGATACCCAGAGATATTCTGCAGTGATAAAAGGATTTTTAAATAAGATGGAATATTATTTGGAGGGTAGATTTTATAAAACTCAGGGATGGCAAGATAATAGTTGGGAAGAAAATAAGCTCTTTAATACTATGCTTAAGTATTATTTAGACAATTCAAGTATCTTAGGATTACACTTTAACTATGCCCCTATAAAGAATGGTTACCCTGGTCCTTTAACAAAAGTTCAATTTAAAAAGCATCCAAGACAAACTAATCAACCTTGGGGAGATGCGGATTCCTATACCATAGTTTTAGCACCCTATTTTGAAAAAAATTTTAAAAACTCTAAACTACTTTTAAAAGCGAAATATGGCTTTCAAGATGGATGGTGTATAGATCCTGATTACTTTGATTTTAGAAACTACAATATAGTCCCTGAAGTAAACTATTTTATATTCCATCAAATTGGAAAATTTCCAGGAACATTACTTATAGGTTTGGAATATCGTCACTTGAATAATCAGAAGATTAAAGCCTATAAAGTGAAAAATGGAAAGAAAGATATTTTATACCAGGATAGAAAATGGAAAGATTGGACAGTAGGACTTTTTATTCAAGAAGAGTTAAACTTATCGAGAAATTTAATCTTTAATATAGGCTTAAGGTATGACCGTGTCAAAACAGAGTTTAGTGACAAAATTAATCCTCTCTTAAATTTTGAAAAAAGACATTTTGCTCTAAGTCCTAAAGTAGGACTTTCTTATAGCTTTTCAGAAAACTTGAATTTTTTTATGAATTATTCAAGAGGTTTCAGAAATCCTACCACTGCAACTACGGCTTTTGTAAGAAATCCTAAATTAAAACCTGAAAAAATCAATTCTTATGAAATTGGATTAAGAGGAAAGTCCTTTCCATGGTTATACTATAATGTAGCTTTATTTCTTATAGATACTAATGATAAAATTGTAAGAATTGGGGGTCCTCGAGTTGTAGAAAATGCTGGAAAAACCCGTTCTCAAGGTCTTGAAGTAGGTATGAATTTAGATTTAAAAAAAGGTCTTTATAGCTTTCTAAACTATACTTATCAAGAATCTAAGTTTAGAAAGTATAAAACCTTAGCTGGCATCTCTTACAAGGATAAGGAGATTCCTTTAGTACCTAAGCATTTATTTGGTGTAGGTTTGGGATATAAAGCAAATTGGTTAGGCAATTTAGTTATAACTGCTAACTATTCAAGTAAAAGATATACAGACCCTGCCAACACTGGAGTTCTTGGAGATTACTTAATTTTTGATGCTAAATATACCCGACAAATAGGAAAAAACTCAGAAATTTTTCTTTCTGGCAAGAATTTGACAGATAGGAGATATGCAGAGGTAGGTTTTGGAAGTGGAGAAAATGTTGAACTTTATCCTATGCCTGGATTTAGTGTTTTAGGTGGAGTTAATTTCTATTTTTAAAACTTTTAGAGCTGGAGGTTCTATTATGAAG
>JANXCA010000155.1 GCA_025060535.1 Endomicrobiia bacterium
TAACTTTTGATAAACTTTCTGTTAATTTTTGGTTAATTTTTATTTTTCTTAACGCTTTTGCTTTTATTTGTCTTACTCTTTCTGTAGTCAAATTAAGTTTTTCTGCTATCTCTTTAAGTGTTAATTCTTCTTTAAAATTTAACTCTAAAATTTTTTGTTCTATTCTATCTAAATTTGCATTTTTACCTAAAACAACAACTTCGTCGGTATCTTCTGTCTCAAATCTCTCATTATATTTCAGCTGTTCTATTTCAACATCCTCAATGTTAATGTAGTTATGCTTTTTACTTTCTTCTATATATTTCAATATCTGTTTTTTAATCCAATAAGAAGCATATGTCGTAAATGCAACACCTTTTGATACATCAAAGTATTTATACGCTTTTTGCAAGCCTAAAAAACCTTCTTGAATTAAATCTTCTAATTCAACAAAATTTGTCTTATACTTTAATGCGATAGAATACACTAATTTATGTAAATCATTATTTATGTTTCTCATTTAATTAGATATACAAAACAAGTATTAAGATAATATAAACAAAAAATTAATTTTGTGTTAAGATTTTTTTATAGTCCTTAGATATGCTTTGAGGAAGGAAGCTAAGATAAGAACCTCACCTATTATGAAGGGAAGCCACAAAAATTTTTTAGGTGTATAGTTAGTTATAACTTTTATAAATTCTTCATCATATGCAAGAGTAAAAAATTTGTTTATAAAACCGCCACTAATAATAATTTTTTTAAAGTCAAAAGTAAAGGTAAAATAGATTATTAAAACCCCTACTATCGCTAAGAGCCACTCAAATAAAGTTCCCTTTACTAAAATGTCATATTTTTGTTTTAAAAAAATTACACTTACTGAAATAAAAATCATTGTAAAAGAACACACTATAGGTGCAACAACAGGTCCGACCCAAGCAACAGGTATAAGAAATAACAAATCCCAACTAAGCAGTGATTCTGGCCAGTTTAAGAAAATTTTAAGTCCAACATAATAAAATATATCCCACACACCAAAGCAAAACATAAAATAACACAACCTCTCAATAAAACTTCTTCCTGCAACAACTCCTACACAAACAAGCATAACTATAGTTGTAATTTCTCTTATAAGCTCCACCTGCAATATACTTGGTTCAATAAAAGGATTTAGAGGAAAAGAAAACCCATCGGGATAGTAAATTTTTCTTAAATACACAACTACTGCAGCCTCTAAGAAACCAAAATCTACAGAAAACCCACTTAGTGGAAGAAGGTTTTTCATTATCAATATATTATATATTTAGAAGTTGTTTTTATCCATTCTAAATTTCTTTTATACATCTTAAATGTCTTAAAGCTTCCTCCTCTGATCTTTCAATCGCAATTTCAACCGCTTTTTTAGCTGTTTCTAGTAGTTCTTTGGCTTTCTTTCTTGCTTGGTGAGATTTTCTAACAAGCTCTGCGATTTGGTGTTGGATTGAATTTGGAAGAATAGGGATCATAATTGTTTTTATTTCATTATCTGATATTTTAGGCTGTCCAGTTGGAGCTTTCTTTTTTTCAATTTGTTTCTGAATGGGCAGTGATTGAAACAAGATTTCTGCATATTCGGGTAAAACTTTATCTTTTAATTTAATTCTTAACCTTGCTGTATTGTTAGAACAAAAACCACCAGCTAAATCTTGATATATTCTATTTGCTTTTCCAATTGTATCTCCTATTATAGCAATTACGATATCGTTTTCTTTTAGTTTATTTATCTCATCATTAGGATAGTCATCTTTAATATAAATAATTTTCTCTTCATCAATTCCAATTTTACCTGTTAATTCTTTTATTCTAATATAAGGACGACTTGTTTTAGTATTTGAATAATAACTTGGTGGAATAAAAAGGCCTCTTTTAAAATCAAAAATATCTTTAAGTAAAAGAATTTCAACTTTTTTATTTCTTATTCTCTCGATCACTT
>JANXCA010000156.1 GCA_025060535.1 Endomicrobiia bacterium
CATTCTTTTATTTTATTTAACATTTCTTTTCTTTTTTGAGTCCGTGGATTTTTTATTTTTTTATATTTTTTGATATATTCTTTCAAGTTTTTCCTTAATTTTCTGACTACTAAATCAGACCCACTTTTTAAAACTCTTAATATCTCTATATCTTTATTCTTTAAAGCATAAGCATTGAGTATTGAACCAGAAAAATTTAATGTTAATTTAAAAAAGCTCATTCTTCAAAACTTCTTTTAACCAATTTAACATGTTATGGAACTATACAAAAACCCTGTCAAATCAAAAATAAATCTAACTATACCTTGTATCATCACCTCAAAAATAATCTAACCATAGATAATTTTTTTCTTTCTTTAACCATTCTTTTATTTTATTTAACATTTCTTCTCTTTTTTGAGTTTTTGGACTCTTTATCTTTTTACACTTTTTTTGATATATCTTTTCAAGTTTTTCTTCAATCTTTTTTGCTAACTCAAAAGGATTTAATTGGCTTTTTAGTTCCATAAGTTTTTTAATCTTTTCGTCTTTCAGATATTTTTCACTTAATCTCTGAAGTGGTGTCTTAGGTTCTTCATATATCTTTTTTATTCGACTTCCTATTCTTTTAACCTCTATAAGTTTAACAGAAGGCATAAATAGATTAAAATATAATCGCAATTCATTAGAATATAAATCATTTATTAAATCTGCAACCTCTTTACCTTCGTATCTTTCCCATCCTAATAATTTCCTTACATTTGTCCAATTTTTTTGTTCTATATATGCATTGTCATCCTTTTTATATGGCCTTGTTCTTGTAAGAATTATATTTTCTCTTTTGCAATACCTTAAAAGATGCCAATTTATAAATTCACTTCCATTGTCAGAGTTTATTGTTTTTATTTTAAATGGAAGCCTCCTTTTTATTTCTTCTATTGCATTTATTACTTCATGTTCGCTTTTATTAACTATACACACACTTTCACTCCATTGGGAATAAATATCGGTTGCATTCAAAGTCCAGTTAAATTCACCACTTGCGCTATTTCCACAATGTGCCACTATATCTAAATGCATTTTGCCCTGGTTCATTTATATTTTCTCCTCTTTCTATTATAATAGGTATTTCTCGCTTCAATAGACTTCCGGGCTTTGTTCTACCATATATCCGTTTTTTAATTTTAATTCGACTATCTTTTAAAAGCCTATCTATTGTGGCGCAAGATATACTCTTTAATAGTTCTATCTCATTTTCTACTAAATTGTAATTTTTCTTTATCCAGACTAAATTTTCTGTTATTATAACTTTAAGCCTTTTTGACCAAGGATAGTTAAATTTTTCCCATATGTCTTTCAATATATGCTTTATACATTTATATTTTGGTTTAACTCCTCTTCCTGTAATTTTTGGAGTTTCTTTTTTTACCTTTTGAGGATTGTTCAATAAGTAAATCAAATATTTGCGGTTATATCCTAGTATCCTTACTGCATAACTCAAAACGATTCCCTTTTCCTTTCTTTTTAATTTATGATAATCTTCTATTATTTTACCTATGTATCTCATACGAAATCCATAATCTAACTGACCATCCATATGGGTTCTCCCTCTTTTTGTTATTTTTATTATACCCCATATGAACAGCCTCCTTTCGGTTAGATTATTTTTGAGGCGATATATATTTTTAGAGTTAGATTATATTTGATTTGATTCGGTTCGTTGACTTGAAATTCTTTTTTTCTTTATAATTTTGTTCTTTTTTTCACAAGGAGATTAAGGTGTCTTTTCCATATTTAAGTGTTATTACTTTTTCTCCTTTTTTTGGTGCTATTTTAATGCTTTTTTTAAGAAGAAATCCAATTGCAGTAAAAATAGTTGCAGCAATTACTTCTGGAATCTCACTTTTGCTTTCAATCCTT
>JANXCA010000157.1 GCA_025060535.1 Endomicrobiia bacterium
GTTGTGGATCTAAAGGTTCTGCTTCTGGCGAAACTACAGCACCTATACAAAAACTTGGTGGATCTCCATCTAGTTTATTCCCTGCAAGATCATATCCCTCCATTAAGCGTTTTACTGTGTAAATCAATGAAACACTATCTAAATCAAATACAGGTTTTGCATCTTTATGATCACCTAATACAGGATGGTCACCTGTGAGTAAAAGCAAATTTTCAATGCCAAAAGCTGCTGCGTTAAGTATGTCTGACTGTAGCGCAAGACGGTTTCTATCACGACAAGTAATCTGGTATATCGGTTCAAATCCATGCTGTTTAAGCAATATACACATACCTAAAGAACCAAATTTCATAATTGATGATTGGTTGTCTGTGACATTTATTGCATCAACTTTATTTTTTAAGTATTTTTGTGCTTCTTCAATTAAATAATTTACCTGCCATCCTTTAGGTGGCCCTATTTCTGAAGTTATCACAAATTTTTTTGTAAATAAATCTTTTAATTTCATAGTTTTCTTTTTTTTATTTAAGTTTATTAAATTTATGAATCAAAATTTTTTCCTTAAGTTGATTTAGTTTATTATATTTTTTAAGTTTTAAAATTATTTTTTCCCAACCACAATCTTTTGTTTTATCAACTTCACACTTTCCATTTTTTGCTCCACCACAAGGACCATTAAGTAAAGATTTTAAGCAACTTGTAATAGGACATATACTTGCAGTGTAATTTAAATAACAACTACCACATAATGTACAGTCAAATTTTCCTTCATAAGGAGTGTTTAAACCTTTATATCCTGTTAAATAAAAAGTATCACAAACTATAAATATATCTTTTTCTAACTTAGAAGCAAATGTAGCTACTCCTACTCCACAGGAAAAAATAACTATAGCATCAATATTTTCAATTTCTTTAGATAAGTAAACAATGTATTTATCTGCGAAATCTAAATTGCATAAATAATCTATAATTTTTATAAGAACTCTATAATACTTATTTAAAGATTTATACAAACTTAAAGCATCTTTGAGATAAAGACTTACTTCATTACAACCATTACATATAATATATAGTAAATTTTTATAAGAAAAAAGAATATCTAAAATTTCTTTTTCAGGTTTAGGTTTTATTACAAACATAATTTACTTAAGTAGTTATATTTTTCTCTCTTTTTATCATTTCTACTATTGGTATTTTTGATGCGCATACATATTGACAACAGCCACACTCTATACAGTTTTTGATATTAAATTTTTGGGCTAATGATAAATTATTTTGTTGATAACATTTCACAAACTCTAAAGGTTCGAGTTCTAATGGACAACTATCTACACATCTTCCACATTTAATACATTTATTTTCATAGTTAAGTTCTATGTATTTTTTAGTTGCAATAATTCCATTGCATCCTTTAATTATAGATGTATCAAAATTTTTTATTTCTGTACCCATCATAAAGCCGGCATATCTTAAGATTGAATTTTCCTCATAAATTTTTTCGTTGAAACATTTCTCTATTATATGTGAAAGTAAAGTGCCAATTTTAATTTTAAAATTTCCATAATTTTTTTTCAGTTCTTCATCACCACAAATGGTTATGATTCTTTCTACAAGAGGAATACCTTTGACTACTGCATTGTATATTGCCAAAACTGTAGAAACATTTTGGACAAGAAATCCAAAATCTAAAGGTATTTTATCATATGGGATATTAATTCCAAAAAGTTTTTTTATTAAGATTTTTTCAGCTCCATGAGGATATTTTGTTTTAACAACGATTATTTCAATATCTTTAGGTTTTATTTGAGTTAGAGTTTGTATAGCCTGGGGTTTGTTGTC
>JANXCA010000158.1 GCA_025060535.1 Endomicrobiia bacterium
TAAGTTTTTTAAAACTCTCCTCTAAATTCTGAATATGATATATAAAATGTGAAAGTTCAACTATAGGAAAATAAAGAAATCTGAAATTTTCAAAAACTAAAACTCTTGGTAGTTTAAAAAAGAACAAAAGTGATAATCCAAAAATTAAAACATCATTGAATTTCACACTACTTAGCTTTTAGAATTTTCTTACCCTTAGATAGTAGTGGTTTATATCTATTAAAGTCATCAACTATCTTACCTATTCCTCTACCAACTGTTTCAAGTGGATAATCCACCTTATGAACTTCTACATTTAACTCCTCCTTTATTCTCAAGTCTAAACCCTTAATAAGAGAACCTCCTCCTGTTAGGTATATACCATTTTCTATTACATCTCTTAGCAAATCTGCCTTCGCATTTTCAAACAATCTTGAAATTGCATTTATTATTTGATTTACAGGTCCATTCAAGGCTTCTCTTATTTCAGATGAAGATATTCTAATAGATTTAGTTCTATGTTGTATCATGTCCCATCCAGATATTTCCATATGCTCTTCAGTCTCCTGAGGATATGCATTACCTATTTTAATTTTTATTTCCTCCGCAGTTAAATACCCTATATTAGTATTGTATCTTCTCCTTATGTACTCTATTATTGCTTCATCCATTTCATCACCAGCAACTTTAATGGAATTTTGATGAGCTATTTGATTTAATGAAATAATAGCTATTTCAGTTGTCCCTCCCCCAATATCAACTATCATATATCCCTTTGATTTGGATATATCCAAACCTATACCAATTGCAGATGCTATAGGTTCATACACTAAATATACATCTCTTGCTCCTGCACCTAATCCTGCGTCTATAACAGCTTTCTTTTCTACTTCATTTGCGCCTGATGGAACACCAATTACAAGAGCAGGGCTAAAAAACCTTGAAAATCTTTTAATTATTCTATGCAAAAACTCTTGAACTAATTCAAGATTTTCTATTACACCATCCTTTATTGGTCTTACCGCAACAATTCCTTCAGGCGTCTTTCCATACATCAATTTTGCTTCTTCTCCTATAGCTATTACTTCTCTTCTTTCTGTATCATAAGCAACTACTGATGGAATTCTTAACACTATACCTTTACCTTTTTGATATACAAGTGTATACGCTGTTCCTAAGTCTATGCCTAATGTAGAGGAAAAAAAGTTAAACACAAAAGGCTTAAATTTTAAAGTAGTATAAAATTTTCTCATTGACCATAGCACAAATAAGTTCAAAAAATATTCTACATAACCTAAATCAATTTAAAAATTATACCAATAGCTCTATAATTGCTGTTTTAAAATCAAATGCATACGGCCATGGATTAGAAGAAATATTTAATATAATTAGTAAATGGGTAGATAAGATTGCTGTATTTGACTTAGATGAAGCACTTAAGATAAAATTTAAAAATACACTTATTTTAAGACCTATACACACTATAGATGAGATAACTATTGCATATGAAAATGGTTTTATATTTAATTTATGTTCATATAAACAGCTTGACATTATAAAAAAACTAAATATAAGACCAAGGGTAGAAATTGAAGTAGATACTGGTATGAATAGAACAGGTATATGGTATGAAGAATTTGAAGATTTTTATAATGTTGCAAAAAATTTTGTTAAAATTGAAGGAGTTTATTCACACTTTTCAAATGCAGATAATATGAACGATGAATTTAGTAATATTCAATATCAAAGATTTATTAGTGTTGTAAAGGACAAAAATTTAAAAAAGCATATATCAAACACTTCTGCATCACTAAGATATAAATACTACTTAGATGCTATAAGAATTGGCATCG
>JANXCA010000159.1 GCA_025060535.1 Endomicrobiia bacterium
CAACCAGCAGCTTCTTCTTGGGGAGATAAAGGATATTATGAGGTGTGGTTAAATGGAAGCAATGATTGGATGTATAGGCATCTTCATAAATGTGAGGAATTAATGTGTTGTGCTGTGGATGAGTATCATAAAGAATGTAGTTATGACTCTATAAAAAGAAGAGTACTTAATCAGCTTGCTCGAGAGTTGTTTTTGGCACAATCTTCTGATTGGGCTTTTATTACCACTACTGGTACTATGGTTCAGTATGCGCACAATAGGGTAAAACAGCACATAAATAATTTTTTAAAATTGTATTACCAATTAAAAGAAAACAAAGTTGATGAGAATTTCTTAAGTTGGCTTGAATATAAAGATAGTATCTTTCCAGATATGGATTATACGATATTTTTATGATTGTTATTAGGAGAATTCACATAATTATTTTTTTAATGATTCTTATAGTTTTAGGTATAATTACTCATTTTTTTAAAGAAGAAATAAATCAAACTTTTTTAATATTAAAAAGTTTGATGTGAAAGGTGGGGGGATAAGGAAAATTATTTTTACTTATTTAATTTATTTTTAATTATTACTGATTTTTCAATAAAAATTTAAAAATTATTGTTTTATCTAAAAAATTTTTATAAAATTAGTTGACAAAATTCAAATTTTTAGATAATATTTAATTAGGTACCTCTTTTATAATTAACTCAGAGAGATTCTCATATATTTATTTAGTTCTCTTCTAATTTTTAATTTTAATTTTATTAAGGAGATTTACATGGAAGGATGTATTTTTTGTAAAATATCAAGTAAAGAAGTAAAGAGTGAAATAATTTATGAAGATGAAGATTTTTTAGTGTTTAAAGATATAAAACCACAAGCGCCGGTTCATTTGCTTTTGATTCCTAAGATACATATAGATAATATAAATAGCATTATGAGCTTAGATAGCATAAAAAATTTTAACAAAATTTTTTACATTATAAAAGAAGTCACAGAAAAATTAGGAGTTGATAAAGATGGATATCGTTTAGTAGTTAACAATGGCAAAAATGCTGGTCAGGAAGTTAATCATCTACATTTTCATATTTTAGCAGGGAGGGCATTTGGTTGGCCTCCTGGTTAAGTTGAATTAGATAATTAAAGGGAGGAGGTGAAAGAAGAATGGTAGAAGTAAAAGTTAGAGAGGGCGAAAAGTTAGAAGATGCCTTGAAACGTTTCAAAAGAGAGGTAGAGAAAGAAGGAATTTTAAAGTTAGCAAGAGAAAAAATGTATTATAAACCTCCTAGTGTAATAAAAAAAGAAAAGATGTCTATGTTAAAAAGGAAATTAGAGTTGAAAAGGAAAAAACTTTTAATGAGTAAAAAAAGATAATTTTGGAGTGTGTTATGAAATTAAAAGATTTGTATGAGTCTATAGTAGAGATTGGAATAAAAAATGATCCTAGGGGAGAAAAGGAAGTAAGAGAGATATTAAAAAGAGAGGAAGAAAAATATAAGAAGTTAACTGAAAAAGAAAAAAAGTTTTATGATATAGAAAAGCTTAAAAATCCATATAATGATACAAGGATTTTATATGGTGATAAAGACGTAAATGTGAATTCTATAATTGTGGGTATAGACATGGAAGCTCCTGAAGTATTATTAGCTAAGATTCTTTCTCAAGAAGGTAAAAAGATAGATCTTATTTTGTCCCATCATCCAGAAGGTATAGGATATAGAAATTTTTATGAAGTAATGGGAATGCAGGCAGATATTTTAAATAAGTTTGGGGTACCTATAAATATTGCTGAAGGAAT
>JANXCA010000015.1 GCA_025060535.1 Endomicrobiia bacterium
GTGCGAAAAGATGCCCGCATTCAAGGGGATTGCGACCCAATTATGCCATCTTGCCGCTAATGTTGTTGATAATATAAGTGCGAAAAAATGCCCGCATTCAAGGGGATTGGATGGAAGTAGATAGTAGATAGTAGCGAGGGATCAGGGATGAATTAAAAAGAAAAAACCTCCCTGATTCCTACCTGCTGCTCCCTATCTACTATATCGTTAGAAGATGCCCGTATTCAAGGGAATTGCGACACTACTCTTTCTAAGAACTCAGGTACTGCGAATGTCGTGCGAAAAGATGCCCGCATTCAAGGGGATCTAAAAACTTTTTACTTTTAAGTAATTTTTTATTGAAAATATAATTTCAATATTGTAATTTTTTATTAAGAAAATGGATTTCATTAATTTCAAAATTCATCACAAAGATAGTTTTGTTGTAGTTGAATTTAAGTTAACAAGAGAAATTGAACCTTCAGATCTTTTAAAGATAAACCCACCTGATGCAGTAAAAGAAGGTTTTGCTTCTAAAGGTGTGGTTATTTCAGGAAGAGGACCTGTATGGTTGTATGGATTTCTTATACATTTTTATCATCCTACAAAGTATGTAGGAGTGTATGACCCAAGATTAAGTGCTGCTGTTGTTGTTGAGACTCATACTCAAGATGTAAAAATTGGAGATTTAATACCTGTTTTTTTAGAATGAAATACATATATCAAATAGGAAGAATAGATAAAAATATTTTAGAAAACAAAAAATTCCGAATAGATAATGAAATTTTTGAAGCTCCTTTAAGCGGTATTGCACTTAAAGAATATTTTAAAAACAAAAAACAAGATGTAAAACTTGTACTTATCTATCCTATAAGTTTAGCAATTAACAAAACAGTAACCGATCAGAAATTGAATCCTCTTTGTGATAAAATTGCAGAATTATTTCACGACAAAACAAAACTTAACAATTTTATAAAGTATCCCTGCAAATTTTTTAAATGTCATCCGCACAATAAATATGCAGATTATTTTTTTGTTGTTCATTCTATTGGTGAGTATGAAGGAATAAATTTCAAGACAGATTTTAGTTTTATAGTATTAGAAATTTTTTGTGATATTATAAAAAGATATATTAAATGGGAAAAAATTCAAAATAAAGATAGTAACTTTGAACTTTATATAGATATTTCAACGGGTCTTAACATATATATAACTTCTTTAATTGAGGCAGCTAGATATTTTGTTGTATTTCAGAAATTAAGAAACTGGGACAACACCAAGAAAGTTACTGTAAAAATTGTATTTAGTGATCCAATAATAGGAAGTTCTTCGCAGGTTTACAATCTTTATTTTGATTATCAACTTGATGTTAAAGTTTTTTTAGTATCTCCTATTAAAAAAGAAGATCTAGATTTTAAGTTAGCAAGACAAATTTTTGCTGGTGAAGATGAAAAGGAATTAAAGCAAAAATTAAACAAACTTCTTGAGGATTTTGCTATTCTGTTTTCTTCTGTAAAAAATACAACTCCATTAATTTGGTTTACCTTCAAGTTTGAAAATAGTACTTTATTGAATGAACTTATTAAAAAATGTTACAAAATCTTCTTATCTAACTGGCAAAGTTCCTATAGTATTGATGTTTCTTGTTTTTTGAAGGCTTTTTTGTGTATTTCTTTTTATGAAGGTCTACTTAGAGTTTTAAAAAAGAAAGGTATTGAGTTTGGTCGTGGAGAAGTTTCTCTTGAAGATTTAAAAAATATAAAAAGTAAATTAAAAGAGATTTTTCCTGACTTAAAAATTGAATTGTTAGGAAACGAACTTGCTAATTTAGAAAGAAACAGAAATTGTTTTTCAAATTGTTCTAGTTGGACTTTGCTTAAGAATTTTGTTGGTGGAGAATCTCAAGAATTTCAGCCAAGAAACTTTATTGCCCATGGTGGGTTTGAAAGAAATATTGTTGAGGTAAAAATAGAAAACAATGATTTGAATTTTAGATATGTTGATAGTAAAGATGTCCTTGATAAAATAAAATCAACTTTGATAAATAACCTCTAAAGATGGCTTCCCTTTATATTACTGAAGATTACGCTATAATAAAAAAACATCAGCAACGTATAGTTGTTCAAAAAGAGGATAAAATACTTCTTGAAATCCCGTCTTTCAAAATTGATAAAATTTTGCTTTTTGGTAAAATTCAAATTACCGCAGATGCTGTTGAGTGGCTTTTAGAAAACAACATAGATGTTGCTTTTTTTAACCAATATGGCCGTCTTAAGGCGAAACTTCAAAATATAGAAAGTAAAAATGTATACTTAAGAATACTTCAGTATGAAACCTATCAAGATGAAAAAAGAAGATTGTCTATTGCTAAAAGTATAGTTAAAGGTAAAATAGAAAGTATGATAAACTTTATTAAAAGATTTCATAAAAACCATCCTGATATAAGTTTTGATGAAGAAATAAGTTTTTTGGAAAAATCAATTGAGTTGCTTGAAAGAAAGCAACATATAGGAGGAGTTCTTGGTGTAGAGGGTATTGTTTGTAGTGTGTATTTTGGAAGTTTTAATAAGTTTTTGTTAAACTCTAACTGGCATGGAAGTTTTCCGGGAAGGACAAAAAGGCCACCAAGGGATCCTTTGAATGCTCTTTTGTCTTTAGGTTATTCCTTAGTTACTAATGAGTTGGTTTCTGTTTTGTGTGGGATTGGATTTGACCCTTATGTGGGATTTCTTCATGAGATTGATTATGGAAGGCCTTCTTTAGCTGTTGATTTGTTAGAGGAGTTTAGAGTTGCTGTGGTGGATAGAGTTGTTGTGGAGATGGTAAATAATAAAGTAATTTCATATGAAGATTTTGAATATAAAGAAAATATGGTTTTAATGAAGAAGGAATATTTAAAAAAATTTTTTGAGCATTTTGACCGGAAACTCAATACTTCATTTAAAGATTATTTTTCAGGTCAAGAGCTTACTTATCGTAAAGCTTTCTATAACCAAGCACAAAAGTTAGCTAAAGCAATTAGAGAAAATATTTCATATGAAAGTTTCCGTTTTTTATAGTTAAGTTTTATGTTTTATGTAATTAGTTATGATATAACAGATGATAAAAGAAGAAACAAAGTTGCAAAAGTTTTGGAAAATTATGCTTTGAGGGTACAGTATAGTGTGTTTGAGATAGTATGTAACAAAAATATAATTGAAGAGATTTTATTACAATTGGAATCGTTAATAGATAAAAACGAAGATAGTATAAGAGTGTATGAAGTGTGTGAATGTTGTCTAAAAAAAATAAAAATTTTGGGTATTGGAGAAGTAACAAAAGATCTTGAAGTTTATGTTGTGTAGTTTTTGTTAATAATTAGTTGATTTTTGTAAACAAAATAAAAAATCTTTTCGAGTTCTTCTACTTTTTAAAAATTATAATGTTTTATTTTGTAAGTAGTTAAAAACAAATAGATTACGGAGAGGGGAAAAATTAATAAAATAATGCCGAAGGAGGGAGTCGAACCCTCACCCTGTTTCACACAGGACTGGTTTTTGAGACCAGCGTGTCTGCCAATTCCACCACTTCGGCTTTTATTTTTAATATAGAATTTTACAATTAATTTTTCAATAAGTAAACAAAAATATTTTTTACAAAAATTTTATAAATTTTTTTAAAAACTATTGAAATCTATCTTAATTTTTTGTAAATTTTTTAAACCATGAATAAGATTCTAATTATAGAAGACGATCAAGAAACAGTTGAATATACTAAAAAAATTTTAGAATCTGCTGGATTTGAGGTTCATTATTCTTATACAGGTAAAGATATTATAAAGAAAATTTTAACTATTTCACCAGATTTAATTTTGTTAGACTTAACTTTGCCTGATGTAGATGGAATAGATCTGTGTAGAGAAATAAAATCGGATTTCAGGTTTCAAGCAATTCCTGTTATAATGTTGACAGCGAGGGGCTCTACAGAAGATAAAATTATTGGATTTGAAAGTGGTGCTGATGATTATATAACCAAACCATATGAACCACAAGAGCTAATTTTGAGAATAAAAGCTTTATTAAGAAGAATGGAGTTTTTTGGTTCAAAACCTCAAGAAGTAATTACTATAGGTCCTATTACATTAGATGTGGCTGGTTATACTGTAAGTGTGCTTAAGCCATTAAAAATTGAGCTTACTCCTAAGGAATTTCAATTGTTGTATCTGCTTATGAAAAATCAAAATCGCGTGTTAGAAAGAAAGTTTCTTCTTAGAACACTCTGGGGTTATGCTGATGAACAAGAGATGGAGAAAACAAGAACTTTAGATGTTCACATAATGAATTTAAGAAAAAAATTAGGTGAGGATATTGGTAAATACATAAAGACAGTAGAGAATATTGGATATAAATTTGAGTATTCAGAGTAGTTTTCTGTAAATCGCGGGGTAGAGCAGCCCGGTAGCTCGCGAGGCCCATAACCTCGAGGTCGGTGGTTCAAATCCACCCCCCGCAATTTTTTTTTTATTTAAGGTGCGGTACCCAAGCAGCTAAGGGAGCGGTCTGCAAAACCGCGATTTCGTGGGTGCAAATCCCACCCGCACCTTTATTTTAAATTACTCAAAATTATATTATGCCTAACACTTCCCTTAAAATTTCTGTTGGTAAACTTTCTATTGAAAATCCAATAATGGTTGCATCAGGAGTATGTGGTTTTGGTGAAGAAAATAGAGAGGTTTTAAATAAATGTGGTGCTGTTGTTTTTAAAACATTAACTCTTTATCCTAAAAAAGGAAACCCTCCACCAAGAGTAGTAGACTTCCCGTATGGAATGTTAAATTCAATTGGTTTAGAAAATCCAGGAGTAAAAGGTGTAAAAGAGAAACTTAAATATATTAAAAAAATAAAAACTAAAAAAATAGCAAGCTTTTTAGCAGAGGAAGAAAAAGATTTTTTTTATATTTTAGAAGAGCTTGAGAAACTTGAAGTTTTTGATGGTTATGAAATAAATCTTTCCTGCCCAAATGTTGAAAAAGGAAGATGGTTTTATGATATAAAAATTTTAGAACAAATTTTTAAAAAATTAAGAAAAATGACTAAAAAACCTCTAATAGCAAAAATTTCTATTGAAAATGATATTAAAAAAATAATAAAGATACTAAAAGATAATAATTTTGATGGTGTTTGTATGCTTAATACATTTAGAGCTATTGCTGTAGATTACAAAAAAATTAGTTTTAAACTTGCAACAGTGTATGGTGGCTACTCAGGAGCTGCTATTAAACCATTGGTCCAAAGGTATATATATGATGTGAAAAAAGAATTTGGTGATATAGATATAATAGCAACAGGGGGAATTATGAATCCGTCTGATGTGGTTGAGTATATCTTGTTAGGTGCTAAAGCAGTTCAGATTGGGAGTGCATATTTTAGAAATCCTCAACTTCCTGTTGAATGTATTAAATTTTTAAATAATTATTTAAAGGAAAAAAATCTAAAACTTACAGAGTTAATAGGAATGCTAAAATGATTAAAAAAGTCGGAATAATTAATTATGGTGTTGGTAATCTAATGAGTATAACTAAAGCAATAGAGTTTTTGGGATTATATCCTAAAATCATTACTAAAAAAGTCCAAGCCGATATGATAATACTACCAGGAGTTGGTAGTTTTGGGTATGCAATAAATTATATGAAAAAAACTGGATTGTATGAAGAGATAATAAATTTTATAAATTCAGGTAATCCTGTTTTAGGTATATGTTTAGGTTTACAAATTCTATTTAAAAATAGTGAAGAAGAGCCTACAGTTTCTGGACTTGGAGTGTTAGATGGAAAAGTCGTAAAGTTTGAAGGAAAAAAACTTCCTGTGCCTCATATGTGTTGGAATTTAGTTGAATTTAAAAATAAAAATCATATTCTACTTGAAGGTTTAAATAAAAAAGAATTTTTTTATTTTGTGCATTCTTACTATCCTATACCAAAAGATAAAAGTATTATTTTTGGAGAAACTTTTTATTTTGAAAAATTTTGTTCAATGATACTTAAAGACAACATTGTTGCTACTCAGTTCCATTTAGAGAAAAGTGGAGAGATAGGTTTAAAACTCTTAAAAAATATAGTTAATTATTTTAATAGAAATTAGGATATAAATAAGAAAGGATAAATAATTATGTTAGTAAAATATTTAAAATCAAAATTACAAGGTTTAGTAGTTACTGAAAAAAATCTTAATTATTCAGGTAGTATTGCTTTGGATATAGATTTTTTAGAAAAGGCAAAAATTAAACCATATGAAGTAGTTTTAGTAGTAAATCTAAACAATGCCGAAAGATTTGAGACATATGTTATACCTGCCAAAAAAGGTTCCAAGACAGTATCTCTTCAAGGTGGAGCAGCTCGTTTAGGAGAGGTGGGAGATTCTCTTATAGTAATGTCATTTTGTTATTTGCAATCTGATGAAGAAATAAAACCTATAAGTATTATTTTTGATAAGAATAATAAAATTAAGAAAATAATAAAATAATTCTTAAAATCTTTTCTTTATGATAAAATTCTTTTTACATAACAAATTAGTAAAATTTTTTTATGCTATATTTCTTCTGCCTTTATGTTTTACACTTTTAAAAACACTAATATATGTGATTACAAATGTAGAATTTCAAGATAAATTAGTAGTTGCTTTCTTTATAGGAATGGGAAGTTATGTAGTTTTTCATCTGGTTTTTTATAAACCGATTAAATTTTATGTGTTAGGACATGAACTTGTGCATATTTTGAGCACTTATCTATGTGGTGGAAAGATTAAAAATATAAAAATTAGTAATTTCTATGGTTATGTTAATGTAAACAAGGTTAATACTTTTATAGCATTATCTCCTTATTTTGTTCCTTTTTATTCTATTATACTTACCCTTTTATGGATAATTTGTAGACATTTGTTTAAATTAAATGTTCCAACAGAAGTTTTTGTGTTTCTTTTAGGATTTTCTATTATGTTTCATTTAATTTTAACTATTTATGCTATATATGTAGGACAAACTGATTTTAGAATTTCTGGATGGCTTTTTTCTATTGTAGTTATCCTCATTGTGAACTGTTTAATTTTAATTTTTTTATTTACTTTCATATTTTCTTCTAAGATTAAAATAGATGAGTTAAAACATTATTTTTTTGATGTTTTGGTGAGTACATATAAATTTTTTTATTTTAAACTTAAACTTTTATTAGGTTTATTTTTAAAAAATTTTAACAGATGAAACAAATATTAAAGCCCAATGGAGTTCAAGAAATAAAAAGAAAGAGTTTACATTTTCTTACTATCTTTTATCCTATTGGATATAACTTAGTTTCTTATAACACAGCAGTAATTGTTTCTGCAAGCTTGGTGATAATAGATTTAATATTTGAAACAATAAGATTACTTTATCCCTCTGTTAATAAAATTTTGCTGAAAATATTTGAAGGTACATATAGAGAAAAAGAAAAGGAGAATGTTTCAACGCTTATATGGACACTTTCTGGAGCTTTTCTTACGATATTTTTATTTTCAGAAAATAAAAATATCGTTACTTTGAGTTTGTTGTATTTAGCACTTGGAGATAGTGTTGCTGCAATTGTTGGGGTAGTGTTGGGAAAAATAAAATTAGGTTCTCGTGGTAAAAGTTTAGAAGGATCTTTAGCTTTCTTCTTAGTAGCATTTATATGTGGGTTGTTTTTTGTAAGAATAGAACATGCTTTTATAGCATCACTTTTAGCTGCCGCTATAGAGTTTCTTCCTTTGCCTATAGATGATAATTTTGTTTTGCCAATATTTACAGCAGGATTTCTTACAATACTTATATGAACTTTAAAAACCGAATGATAAAAGTAGTAGATCTTTGTAAAAGATTTGGTAATAAAGAAGTATTAAAAAAAATAAACTTTGAAGTAAATTCTTGCGAAGTGTTTGTACTTTTAGGTCCTAATGGTGCTGGAAAAACTACTACAATAAAGATTCTTGCTGGTATATTAGAGGCAGATAGTGGAGAAGTGTATATCTTGGGTGAAAAGATGTCTGTTTTAAACACCAAGTTAAAAAAACACATAGGGTATCTTCCAGATGAACCCTATATTTATCCTAAGCTTACAGGTAAAGAATTTATAGAATTTGTATTTTCTATATATGAAAAAGAATTAGAAAATGAAAAATATAAGTTTTTTCTTTCTCAGTTTGAATTAGAAGATGCAATTAACCTCCCGATAGAAACATATTCTAAAGGTATGAAACAGAAATTATTGTTGATGAGTATCTTTTTAAGAGAGCCAGATTTGTATTTATTAGATGAACCATTAGTTGGGCTTGATCCCAAAAGTATAAGTTTTTTTAAAAAATACATAACAGAGTTAAAAAACAAAGGAAAAACTATTATCTTATGTACTCACTTATTAGATCTTGCAGAGCAACTTTCTACTAAAATTGCTATAATCTATGATGGTAGGGTAATAATATATGGTTCAAAACAATACCTTTCAGAATATTTGAATGTGTTTTCGGATAGTTTAGAGGATATATATATAAAAGTAACCCAAAATAAAATTTATGAATGATTTTTTAGCAATAACAAATTTAAACATAAAAATTTTGTTAAATTCCATAAAATTCGCTACAAAAACAGAAAAGATAAGAGGTGTATTCATAAATTTTATAGGTATTATATTTTTTATAAGTAGCTATATTATTTCTTATGAAGTTGTGATATATATATCTACTTTACCAGTAATAGGGAGTTTATTTGTTATTAGAATACTTGCATTAGGATTTCTATCAAGTTTTGTAATGTTGATTTTTTCTTCCATAATTATTCCTTTCTCCACTATGTTTGAATCAGAAGATTTTCATTTTTTATTTAGTTTGCCTGTAAAATACGAAAGTATATATTTAAATAAAATAATGCTTACAATACTTAGAGCAAGCTGGATGATATTAGTGATAATAATACCATTTACCACTGCATTTGCTGTAGTAAAAAATTTTAACTTATTAAAATGTTTAATCCTTCTTTTGGCTGTTTTATTAAAAATATTAATTGCAACAACAATAGGAATAATGATATCAATTTTACTTTCTTACTTTTTTCCTTCTAAAAAGTTAAAAAACTTTATTTTAGTTTCACTTATTATTTTTTTATCTGTAGTATATTCAGTATTAAGATTTTCTCAACCTGAGAAATTATTAAAACCTGAGTATTTTCCTGAAGTTTTTAACTATTTAGATTTTCTTTCACAACCAGTAGCAAAAGCGTTCCCTTCTTGGTGGGTTGTAGAAATTTTTAAGGGATTAATAAATAATGATGTATATCTTGTGACAATAAACTTATTAAAGTTAGTAATATCTGGGGTAATAATTTTCATTTTAATTTTTAATGTATTTAGAAAAATTTTTTATAAATGTTATTTCTTAATTAGTGAAAAAAATAAAACTAAGTTTTACAAAGATAAAATTATAAAACTAAAATCTGCATTTTTTGTAATAGCCACTAAAGAAATAAAAACTCTTCTAAGAGAACCAATACAGTGGGTTCAGTTTGTTATAGTTGTGGCCTTATCTTTAGTATATATATTTAATATAAGCAAGTTACCATTAGATGTGAAATATGTTAAAATTACTGTGTCTTTTTTAAACTTAAGTGGAATTATGTTTATTTTAACAGCAATAGTTTTAAGATTTGTATTTATTCAGCCTTCTTTAGAATATAAAACATATTGGTTAATAAAATCTTTTCCTTTATCTGTTAAAAAATTTTTTTTTATAAAATTTTTGGTATATCTTCCTATAATTTTGTTACCAGGATTGATACTTGTTATAACATCAAGTTTAGTAATAGGTGTAGATAGAGTAATTTCTTTTTTTAGTTTAGGAATTATTTTACTTTCTTGTTTTGTTCTTACTATAGCAGGATATTCTTTAGGTATTCTTTTTCCAAAAAAAGATTATAAAGATATACCACAGATAGAAACCTCATTTGGAGGATTAATGTTTGTGATTCTTTCTTTTTGTTATATAGTTTTATGTTTATCTTCAATGGCAGAATTAATAAGAAAATATATATTAGGAGTTAAAATTTTAAGCATTGAGATATTTTTTTATTTTTTAGTTTTTTTTATGATAAATTTTATCTATGCTTTTACACCTTTATATTATGCAAGAAAAAAATTTATTGAAGAATTTTAAATTTGTTTTTATTAAACTTTTATTGACGGCTTTTTTGTTTTCATCTCAGCAACAGATATTTTTTTGGAAAATAGATACAAAAGAAAAAGTGATATTTTTAACTTTTGATGACGGGCCTCATAAAGTGTATACTAATGAAGTTTTAAAGATTCTTGAGGAGTACAAAATAAAAGCAGTATTTTTTGTGTTGGGCGAGCTTATTAGTGGAAATGATGAAGTGATCAGGCAGCTTCTACAGAAAGGACACTGTATAGGAAGTCATACTTATTATCATAATAACTATTATCAACTACAAAAGAAGTATTCCATAGAAGTTTGTAAAAATTTATTAGAAAAAGAATTATATGAAACAGAAAAAGAATTAAAAAAAATATATAAAGATATAAAAATAAAATATCTTAGAATGCCATATGGATTTTACAGAGTATGGATGAATGAAGTGTTAAATAAGTTTGATTATAAAGTAATAAATTGGACATTTGGTTATGATTGGTATAATGTATCTGAGGAAGAGATGTTTAAAAGATATTGTGATGCTCTTCAGCCAGGTGCTATATTTTTATTTCACGACGGTGGTACTGAGGGAGCTAGGAATAAAACACTAAAAGTTCTAAAAAGATTTATTGAATATTGTTTTCAGAAGGGATATAAATTTGGTAATATAGAAGAGTGGATAAAAAAATAAAAAATTGTTTAAAATATTGAAAAAAATTATTTGATTTAGTAAAAATAACAAAAAATTTAGTTTTATAAATAAGATGAAAAAATTTTTTGACTCTATAATAAAATTTATTAATGAATCTTATATTGAACTTAAAAAAGTACATTGGTTAAGCAAAAAAGAGGTAATTACTTCTAGTATAGTTGTGGTTGTACTTATTTTTATATTTTCTATTTATATAGGAATAATAGACTTTATTTTAGCTAGGATTGTTTCATTTTTGTTAGGAGGTAGAAGGTGATGTCTCAGGAAGAAAAAAATGAAACATTAAATGTTAATTTTGTAGATTATTCACTTAGTGATTGGTATGTTGTTTTTTGTAAAGGTGGAAAAGAATTAGAAATTAAGAATATGATAGAAGAAAAAATTGCTACAAGAGATGATTTAAAAAATAAAATTTTTGAGGTGTTAGCTCCGGAAGAAGAAGAAATTCAGATTAAAAAAAGTAAAAAAATAAAAGTCAAAAAAGCTGTGTATAAAGGATATATATATGTCAGAATGAAATTATCTGCAGAGACATATGATTTTATAAGAAGTATTTCTGGAGTAAAGGGTTTTTTAGGAGGGGCAAATCCACAAAAAATATCTGAAAAAGAAATAGAAAATATCAAGAAAATAACAGAGAAATTAAAGACATCTGAACCAAAAGTTGTTAGAAAATTCGATGTAGGAAATACAGTAAGAATAATAGATGGACCTTTTAAACATTTTACAGGAGTAGTAGAAGAAATAAATGAAAGTAAAGGAAAACTAAAAATAGTTCTTACTGTTTTTGGTAGACCTACTACTATGGAGTTAGATTTTACACAGGTAGAGAAAGTTTAGTACTTATATTTTTTTATTTAATCGAATAAAAAGGAGAACTGACTATGCCAAAAAAAATTAAGACACAAATAAAATTACAAATTCCAGCAGGACAAGCAAACCCTGCTCCTCCTGTTGGTCCTGCATTAGGACAACATGGAATAAATATTATGCAATTTTGTAATGAATTTAATGCAAAAACAAAAAATATGGATCCGGGTATGATAATTCCAGTGATTGTCACTATATATGAGGATAGAAGTTTTAGTTTTGTATTAAAGACTCCTCCTGTTTCTTCCTTCTTGAAAAAAATAGCTGGTCTAGCCAAAGCTTCTGGAAAGCCAGGTAGTCAAACAATAGCTACAGTTACTAAAAGCCAAATTAGAGAAATAGCAAAAATTAAAATGCCAGATTTAAATGCTACTACATTAGAAGCTGCTATTAAAATGGTAGAAGGAACTGCTAAAAGTATGGGTATTGAAGTAGTAGAAGACTAACTTGTTAATATATATAGGAGGATTTCTATGAGTAAGCGGATGGCGGAAATATCTAAGAAAGTTGATAAAAATAAATTATATTCTTTAAAAGAAGCAATAGAATTATTAAAAGAAGTTAAAAAAACAAAATTTGATGAGACAGTAGAAATTCATATAAATTTAGGAATAGATCCTAAACAATCCACTCAGACGGTAAGAGGTGCTGTTGTTTTACCTCACGGGACAGGAAAAACAATGAAAGTATGTGTGTTAGCTAAAGGTGAAAAGTTAAAAGAGGCTGAACAGAGTGGTGCTGAGTATTATGGAGCTGAAGAGTTGGTAGAAAAAATTGCAAAAGGATGGATGGACTTTGATGTTCTTATAGCTACTCCAGATATGATGAAAGAAATTACTAAATTAGGTAAGATTTTAGGTCCTAAAGGACTTATGCCTAATCCAAAAACAGGAACCGTAACTACAGAAATAATAAAAACAGTACAAGAAGTTAAAAAAGGGAGAGTTGAATTTAGAAATGATAGTTATGGAATAATTCATTGTGGTGTTGGTAAGATTTCTTTTGAAACAGAAAAACTAATAGATAACATATTAGCTGTTGTAGATGCAGTTAATAAGTTAAAGCCTCCTCAAACAAAAGGATTATACATAAGAAGTGTTTATCTTACTACCACCATGGGACCTTCAGTAAAAATAGATCCCTCTGAATTTTTAAAGAAGAAGTAGTTTTTTTAAAATAACATAAGTCTTTTCAATATGAGTAATATAGGTTTTATAGGTGCTGGTAATGTAACTAATATAATTCTTAGCTTTAATAATTTGAAATTTCTTAAAAATATAGTTTTGTATGATAAAAATGCAGAAAAGGTAGAAGATTTGATAAATAAATTTAATAAAAAATATAAAATAAGAATTTGTAACTCTTTACAAGAAATTTTAAAAGTTTCTGATGTAATAGTAGAGGCAGCTTCAATAGAGGCAGTTGATGAGATTTTTCAAATTTTAAATCTTGACAAAAAATTTAAAACTAAAAAATTTATAATTCTTTCTGTTGGAGGGGTTTTAAAAAATTTTAAGTTATATAAAAAACTTATTTCGTTAGGATATAAAATTTATATTCCATCAGGAGCCATTGCAGGGTGTGATGCTTTATCTGCTGTTAAGTTTTCCGATATAAAACATATAGAGCTTACCACAATAAAACCTACTAATACTTTGATTACTTCAGATTATATTTTAAAAAATCAAAAATTATATAGAAAGTTGTTTAAAAGTAAGAAATGTGTAGTATATGAAGGAGATGTTTACGGTGCAATTAAATTTTTTCCACAAAATATAAATGTGGCAGCTACTTTAGCTGTTGTAAGTGAAGTTCCTCAAAAAATAAAAGTTAAAATTATAGCTGATAGTAAGATAAAAAGGAATATTCATGAGATAAAAATTTCTTCTTCTGTTGGTGAAATTTTTGTAAAAGTAGAAAATGTACCATCACCTAACAATCCAAAAACAAGTTATTTAGCTGCGTTGTCTGCTTTGGCAACTATTAAGGAAATTAGTGTATTTAGAAATTTTTAATTTTTAAAACAAATAGTTGATTTTTAGAACAAGTTTTAGTAGAATAAAATTTAATAATTGTTGGGCAGGTGGCGGAGTGGCCAATCGCAGCAGACTGTAAATCTGCCGTCCGTTGGGACTACGTAGGTTCGAATCCTACCCTGCCCAAAGTAGAAATAAAGTTTATAAGCGGGAGTAGTTCAGTTGGTAGAACATCTGCCTTCCAAGCAGAATGTCGCGGGTTCGAGTCCCGTCTCCCGCTTTTAATAAAATGAAAAAAATAAAATGTCCAATTTGTGGAAGTGAAAATAAAGAAAGTATAAAGTATTGTAGAATATGTTTTTCAAGATTAGCCCCATATTCTTCTTCTATCTTTTTAAAAACTAATTTTTATTCAAAAGTAGTTAGACACAAAAATATTTTGAATATTATATTGATTTTTTTATTATTTTTTATAATATGGATCTTAACAAGATGAGAAAACAATTAATTGCAGCCAACTGGAAGATGTATAAAACTATTTTAGAAACAAAAGATTTCATTGATAAATTCCTTATTTTGATAAAAAGTGTAAATATAAATAATAGAGAAATAGTCTTATGCCCTCCTTTTACAAGTTTGTATGTTGCTTCAGAGATGTTAAAAAATACAAACATAAAACTCGGAGCACAAAATATGTACATAGAAGAAAAAGGAGCATTTACTGGAGAGATTAGTCCTGTTATGATAAAAGAGCTTAACTGTGAATATGTAATACTAGGGCATTCTGAAAGAAGAAAATACTTTAATGAGACAGATGAGTTTATAAATAAAAAAATGTTAATGGCTTTAAAATATGGACTCATTCCAATAGTTTGTATAGGAGAAACTCTTCAAGAAAGAGAAGAAAATAAAACATTTGAGGTATTAAAATATCAAGTAGAGAATTCTTTGGCAAATTTGACACATGAGCAAGCAGCAAAAATTGTCATTGCATATGAACCTGTGTGGGCTATAGGTACAGGTAAAAATGCTACTCCTCAACAAGCTGAAGAAGCACAAAGCTTCATAAGGGAAGTATATGCGAATATGTATGGTAAAGATGTTGCTGAAAGAATAAGAATTTTATATGGTGGGTCAATTAAGCCAGAAAATTTTAAGGAAATAATTAGTCAAAAAAATGTAGATGGAGGACTTGTAGGAGGAGCATCTTTAGATCCAGAAAGTTTTTTTAAAATTTGTTGTGTTTGATAAAGTGAAAAAATAATGCCAAAATATATATATAAAGCAAGATTATCTAATGGTAAGATAGTTACGGGTGAAATAGAAGCGATTAATCAAAGAGAAGCTGTGGATAGACTCAGGAGTATGAAGTATGTAGTTACAGAGATAAAAGAGTTCAAAGAAAGTTCTTTAAAAACTTTTCTTTCTAAAATATCACCTTTTAAAGGAAAAGTAAAATCTTCTGATTTAACCGTTTTTTCAAGACAACTTGCCACTTTAGTATCTTCTGGTGTTCCTTTAGTTCAGGGATTATCTATTCTTGAAGAACAGTTTGAGTCAGTTGTGTTTAAAAATGTCATAAGATCAATAAGAACTGATATAGAAAGCGGAGTTTCGATTTCCGAAGCTATGAAGAAACATCCTCAGGTTTTTTCTGAGCTTTATATAGGTATGATACATGCTGGTGAAGTTGGAGGAATACTTGATCAAGTGTTAGACAGGCTTTCTTCTTATCTTGAAGCTGCAGAAGAGTTAAAAGCGAAGATAAAAGGAGCTATGATGTATCCTATAATAGTATCACTTGTAGCTGTAGGTGCTGCAGTAGTTATGCTAACTTTGGTTGTTCCAAGATTTGCAGCATTATTTTCAGAGATGGGAGCACAACTTCCTGCTCCTACTCAGATGTTAGTTAACCTTTCTCATTTTGTAAAAAGATGGATATGGTTGTTTATTTTAAGTGGGATTATAATTTTTGCTATATTTAGAAAATTATATTCATCTAATTACAAATTTGCCTTACAAGTAGACACTTTCTTGCTTAAAGCTCCGATTGTAGGAGGAGTGATTCAAAAAACTGCAATAGCAAAATTCACAAGGACTTTAGGGACATTAGTAAAGTCAGGAGTTCCTATATTGCAGTCATTAGAGACAGTAGCCAAGACTGCTGGGAATAAACTTATAGAAAAAGTAATAATGCAAGCAAGAGAATCCATTCGTGAAGGAGAAAGAATTTCAGAACCACTTAAAAAAAGTGGAGTTTTTCCTCCGATGGTAATTCAGATGATAGCAGTTGGGGAAGAAACAGGAGCATTAGATGCAATGCTTACAAAAATTGCGGATTTTTACGATAGAGAAGTTGCTGCTGCTATAGAGGGTTTAACAGGTATGATTGAGCCTTTAATAATTGTGTTTTTGGGAGTAGTAGTAGGTGGGATGGTTGTAGCGATGTATCTTCCTATGTTTGAAATTACGAGTAAAATGGCTGGAGGATAATTTTATTTTTTATTTGAGAAAGGAGAACAAATAATTAAAAAGTTGTCAAAAAAAATATCTCCATTAAAACTCGCAAAATATATTGCAAATCTTTCCTCTAAGAAAAAAGCAAAAGATATTTTAGTTTTGGATATTAAAAAAATATGTAGTTTTTGCGATTATTTTGTTATAATGACCGGACTGGCCGATGTACATATTAAAAGTTTGACTGAGCAGATAGTTTTATCAGTGAAAAAAGAATTTAACAAAATACCTCATCATATTGAGGGTGAAAAGTATAACAGATGGGTTATTATTGATTATATAGATGTAGTTGTTCATATAATGAATGAGGAAGCAAGAGAATTTTACGCTTTGGAAAAAATTTGGTCTAAAGGGAAAATAATAAGGTATGATAGAAAAGATAAAAAAAATACTAAATGAGGTTTTAAATGATTCTGGTTTTTTTCAAGTAAAAGATTTCGAGGTAAAAGAGCCGCCACCAAATATAAATTTTGAATTCTCTACTAATCTCCCAATATTAATTTCTAAAAAATATAATGTTTTATTGGAAGATGTTTATAATAAAATAGAAAACTCAATAAATAATAATTATAAAAATATATTTATAGAAATAAATTTTACTTCTCCTGGATTTTTAAATTTTAATTTAGATAGAAATTTCTATTATGAAGAATTAAAAAAAATTTTTTTTGAGAAAGAAGAATATCCTTGTTTAGATAAATATAAAAATAAAAAAGTTTTAGTTGAATTTATTTCTGCTAATCCTACTGGGCCTTTACATATAGGACATGGAAGATGTGCTGTTTTAGGGGATGTATTATCTAATATCCTTAAAAAGATGGGTTGTGAAGTTTATAAAGAATACTACATCAATGATCGAGGTAGACAAATAGATATACTTACTGCTTCTGTAGTTGAAGTTATTATATTAGAAAATCTATCAGAAGTTGAAGAGGAAGTTTTTAGTTGGTGTAGAAAAGTTTTAGTTGATTCTAAATATAAAGGAGAGTATATTAAAGAAATATCTGTAGAAATATCTAAAATCTTTAAGAAAATTACTTTAAATGAAATTGAAAAAATCAAAACGAAAATTGTTGAATTGATAATGGATAATATAAAAAACACATTAAAAAGGATGGGAATTGATTTTGATAGTTATTTAAATGAAACTGAGTTGTATAAATCTGGACTAAATCAAAAAATAAAAAATTTACTTCAAGAATTTGGTCTAATAGAAGAAAAAGAAGGTGCTTTGTGGGTAAAAGCTAAAAATCTTGGAGATGAAAAAGACAGAGTAATCATAAAATCAGATGGAGAACCAACCTACTTTTTTAGCGATATAATATACCACTATTATAAAATTATGCGTAACTACAACTGGCTAATAAACATATGGGGAACAGACCATCATGGTTATGTTGAAAGATTAAGGGGAACCGTGGAGTTAATTTCTAAAAAATTAGAAAAAGAAGTAAAATTAGATATTATTTTATATCAACTTGTTTCATTAATAACAAAAAATCAAAGAGTATCTATGTCCACAAGAGAAGGTAGGTTTATTAGTTTAGATGAGGTTTTAGATGAAGTAGGTAGTGATGTTACTAGGTTTTTTTTGTTAACTAAGTCACCAAATACTCATTTAGATTTTGATTTAGAATTAGCAAAAGAACATTCTTTAAAAAATCCTGTTTATTATACTCAATATGCTCATACTAGATGCGTTGGTATTTTAAAGGAAGCAAGTAATTTGGAGCCAAATTTTTCAATTGAACAATATATAGATGACTTTAGAGATTATATATCAAATTTAGATAAAACTTCTTATGAGTTTAAGTTGGTAAAAACTTTGTGTGTATATTCCAATGTTCTTGAAAAATGTATAGAAAACTTTTCTCCACATTATTTATGTAATTATCTAATAGATTTATCTAAGATATTTCATAAATTTTATGAAACAACAAGAGTAATCTCTTCCAACAAAATAGATTTTTGTAGATTATTATTAGTGGTAGCTTCTAAAATAATACTTAAGAATTCTTTATCTTTACTAAATATACAAGCTCCTGAAAAAATGTAATTAAAAAGGAGAAGAATTGTGAAAAAAACAGATCAAGAATATGTGAAAGAAATAATTGACAAGTTTAATCTAATAATAAAAGAAATTGGAAAAAAAATAGTTGGTCAAAAACAAGTTATTAAACAACTTCTGATATCTTTATTATCTAAAGGCCATTGTTTAATAGTAGGTGTTCCTGGATTGGCTAAAACTATGATAGTGCATACTATTGCTGATGTTATGGATTTAAAATTTAACAGAATTCAGTTTACTCCTGATCTTATGCCTTCAGATATTACAGGAACAGAAGTGATAGAAGAAGATCCCATTACTAAAAAAAGAAATTATCGTTTTATTCCTGGCCCTATATTTGCTAACATAATTTTAGCTGATGAAATTAACCGTACTCCACCTAAGACACAATCAGCGCTTCTTCAAGCTATGCAAGAGTACAAAGTTACAGTAAATGGTGTAACATATGAGTTGCCTTTGCCTTTTATAGTTTTAGCCACACAAAATCCTATAGAACAAGAAGGAACCTATCCTCTACCAGAAGCCCAGCTTGATAGATTCTTTTTTCAGATAAATATAGATTATCCCTCTAAAGATGAAGAAAAAGAAATACTTTTTAAAACAACGGGTACTTATGAAGCAGAAGTTAAAAAAATTGTTACTAAAGAAGAAATTTTAGAGTTTCAAAACTTTGTTAGAAAAGTTCCTATAAGTGAGTATGTGATTGATTACATAATAGAAGTAGTAAGAAGTACTAGACCTAAACATGACAGTAAGTTTGATTTTGTAAAGAAATATGTTGAGTGGGGGTGTGGACCTAGGGCAGAGCAGACTTTAGTAATAGCTTCAAAAGTAAATACTCTGCTTAATGGTAGTTATTCTGTTAGTATTGAAGATGTAAATGAAATAGTTCTACCAGCTTTAAGGCATAGAATAATACTAAATTATCGGGCAATAGCAGAAGGTTATACAACTGACAGTATAATTTCTCAAATAATAGAAAATCTTAAAGATAGATATAAATGATTAGTTTTTTTAAAAATTTAGATATCTCAATTTTTTACTTTATAAATAATACTACAAAGAATCAGATTTTTGATATACTTATGCCGTTTATTACAAATCCGAAAAATTTTTATCTTATATTTTTAATCCTTTGGTTGCTTATGGTTTTTTCATCTAACTTAAGATATAAAATTGCTGGTTGGAGTATAGTTATAGGTGTGAGTTTTTCAGATATATTAAGCAGTAAAATTTTAAAACATATATTTTTAAGAGAAAGACCATTTAAAGTTTTAGAAAATGTAAATCAACTGGTTTATTCTGCTGGACCCTCATTTCCTTCTTCTCATGCAGTTAATTCTTTTACTGTTGCGACTTTAATCACTTTATTTTTTAAAAATAAATTTTATAGTGTAATAGCGTATTTCTTTGCATTTGTTTCAGCTTACTCTCGTGTATATGTAGGAGTACATTATCCTTCAGATGTTTTATTTGGTGCTATCTTAGGAGTTTTTTTGGGATGGTTGATATATAAAATTGTAGAGAAAGTATTTAAACTAAAAATGTTATCTACTAATCAAAGCAATCACAACTCCGTATAAATTTAATTTTTGTTCTGTAGTTAAATTTTTATATTCTTTTAAATACCAATTTTTATACATTCCTGAGAATTTTAAAAGATATTTTTCTGATAATAAAAAATTTAAACTTAAAGCAAAATGTTTTTCATAAGAGTTAGAACTAAACTCATCTCTCATAAATATAAAGAAGTTTCCTCCTTTATATGTATTTGTAAACTCAAAAGACAAAGAAATCCTTTTTGAAAGTAAAAAACCGGTTTGTATTCCCCAATAGAGTAGGTCCTTTAATATATAGTGTAGCTTATATCCAGTAGTTAGATTTAAAGTAAAACCAAATTTTTCTTTTTTTAAGTGACAAAACTTCCAATTAAAACCAGAAGAACCACTAAAAAAAAGTTGCCTATAGTTTTGTTTTATTGAAGAATCATAGCTTATTCCACCCCAACCTATTTCAGATGATAATTCCCATCCAGGATAGATAAAGCCTGCTATTGGTGTTGAGACATGAGCTATATATCCGCCATATATATAAAAAGTAGGAACTAAAAAATTGAATTTTTCATTGATTACATGACCAACTTTATAATGTATGTCAGAGTTTAAATAACCAAAACTAAAAAAATTACAATTACCAAATCCATATTCAAACTGGTCTATCTGAAGTCCTTCACCTTTAAAAGCCATTTTTATAGGAGTAGGGAGAAGACCATAGAAGATGTTAATTAAAAAATTGAAAGAAAAAAGAGAAGTTGTAAAAAATAACAAAGATGTTAAAAATAAAATTTTTTTTCTTTTAAGTAAACACATAGTAAGTTGAAACCTATATAAAAATTTTGTATTTAAATTTCAACAATGACTAAAATAATAAAAGTAGGATGTTGTGGTTTTCCTGTTTCGCAAAAAAAATATTATAAAGAATTTAGTTGCATAGAAATAAACTCTTCTTTTTATCAAGTACCTTCAATAAAAGTTGCTAAAAGATGGTTAAAAGAAGCAAAGAGCATAAATCCTGATTTTGAGTTTATAATAAAAGCTTGGCAGATAATTACTCACAAGTCATCTTCTTTGACTTATAGAAGAATAAAACAATACATAGGTAATAAAAAAAATTATGGTTTTTTTGCACCTACACAAGAGGTTTTTACTGCTTGGGATGTGACTAAAGAGTTTGCTTTAGCAGTTTCTGCTAAAAAGATTCTTTTTCAGTGCCCTTCAAGTTTTTTACCTACAGAAGAAAATCTTAGAAATCTTTATACATTTTTTAAAAAGATAAAAAGAGATAAAGAAAAATATAAATTTGAATTTATTATAGAAGTAAGAGCAAAAGAGTGGAGTAGAAAAATAATTTCAAAAATATCTAAGGAGTTGGAGTTAACTCATTGTGTAGATCCTCTGTATAATGAGTGTTATGCTGGAAATTATAACTACTTTCGTCTTCATGGTATTCATATAAACAATAAACTAAATTATAATTATAAATTTTCTGACGAAGAACTTAAAAAAGTCTTTTTATTATGTAATAAAAAACTCAACTATGTTATGTTTAACAATTCCACAATGTACGAAGATGCAAATAGATTTAAAATTTTAGTAGAGAAAGGATTTTAACATATGAGAAACAAAGAAATAGCTGAACAGTTTTATCTTATAGCACAACTTCTAAGTTTAACAGATGAGAATCCGTTTAAAGTTAGAGCATATGAGAAAGCTGCCCAAGTAATAGAATCTCTTCCAGAACCAATAGAAGAGATTTCTAAAGATTTTCAGAAACTTTCAAGTATTCCTGGTGTGGGTAAGAGTATAGCAGAAAAAGTAATAGAATACCTCAATACCGGAAGAATTCAAAGATTAGAAGAGTTAAGATCAAAGTTTCCAGAGGGAATATTTGAAATGTTAAAAATTCCTGGTTTGGGACCTAAAAGAGTAAAATTACTTTTTGAAAAGTTAGGTATAAGTAATGTAGATACCCTTAAAGAATATGCACAAAAAGGGATGTTAAAAGGTCTCCCTGGTTTTGGTGAAAAAGTTGAAAAAAATATTTTAGAAGGCATTCAGATGCTGTCTGTATCTGAGCAGAGGTTGTTGTTGTTTGATGCTATTAAAGTAGTTGAGGAGATTTTAGGAGAACTTAAAAATAAAGATATAATAAATATAGATCCTTGTGGTTCCTTAAGAAGAAAAAAAGAAACAGTTGGAGATATTGATATACTTTGTTGTGTAAAAGAGGGAAAAGAAAAACAGACAATAGAGAAATTTACAAAGTTATCAATGGTGAAAAAAGTTTCTGCTTGTGGAGAAACAAAAGGTAGCATAATTACACACTCTAATTTACAAGTTGACCTAAGAGTTGTACCAAAAGAAGTTTATGGTGCTGCACTTCAGTATTTTACTGGATCTAAACAACATAACATTCATCTAAGAGAAATAGCAAATAAAAAAAATCTTACAATTAGCGAATATGGAGTTTTTAAAATTGGAAAAAAAGACAAACCTATCTGTGGAGAAACAGAACAAGAAGTATATGAAATTTTAGGTTTGCAATACATTGAACCTGAATTAAGAGAAGATAGGGGAGAAATTGAATTAGCTCAACAAAATAAACTTCCTAAACTTATTGATATCAAAGATATTAAAGGAGATACACACATACATTCACACTATTCAGATGGAGCAAATTCTATAAAAGAGATATCTGAATATGCTTATAAGTTGGGTTATGAGTGGATAATAATTTGTGACCATTCACAAAGTTTAAAAGTAGCAGGAGGGTTAGAAATAAAAACTTTATATAAAAAAATTGAGGAAATTAAAAATTTAAATAAAACATCTAAAGTAAGAATTCTCTGCGGTCAGGAGGTAGACATTCTTTCTGATGGTAGGTTAGATTATCCAGATGAAGTTTTAAAAGAATTGGATTTTGTAATAGCTGCAATTCATACAGGCTTTAAACAATCAGAAGAACAGATTACAGAAAGAATTATGAAAGCTATAGATAACAAATATGTGCATTCCATTTCTCATCCTACAGGACGACTTTTAAATAAAAGATCTCCTTACAAAGTTAACATCTCTAAAGTAATAGAGTACGCAGCAAAAAATGGAGTTATGCTTGAAATAAACGCTTTTCCTGAAAGATTAGATTTGGATGATATACACACAAAATATGCCAAAGAGCATAAGGTATTACTTTCTATTGGTACGGATGCTCATCATATATCTCAAATGGAATATATGATACTTGGAGTATATGTAGCAAGACGAGGTTGGTTAGAAAAGGAGAATGTGATAAATAGTTTTTCATATAAAGAGTTAATAAAATATTTAAACAAAAGAAGATGAGAAATAAAATATACCTATCTAGTAAGGATATATATAAAATAGACCAGCTTACTTCAGACAAGTTTCTTATTCCTTCCTTCATACTTATGGAAAATGCGGGAAAAGCTGCTGCGGAGTTTATAAAAAACTATGCTAAAAAAAGAAGATTTAAAAAAATAATTGTATTCTGTGGACCTGGAAAAAATGCTGGAGATGGATTTGTTTTAGCAAGATATCTGTATATATGGGGGTTTGATGTGAGAGTTATAATTCTTCCTAAAAAAGTTGAATATAAAGGTGATACTGCTTTAAACTATGAAATAATTAAAAAATTAAAAATAAAAATTACAAAATTTAACAAAAAAATTAAGTTTTTAATTAATAAATATGACATAATAGTTGATGCTATATTTGGAATAGGCTTAAAAAGAGAAGTAGAAGGAATCTATAAAGAAGCTATAGATTTAATAAATTCTTCAAATAAAGTTGTATTTTCAATAGATATTCCCTCAGGTCTTCAAGCAGATACAGGTGAAATTTTAAAAACAGCTGTAGAAGCAGATTATACATTAAGTATGGGTTTTCTAAAAAGCGGTTTTAAAAATAGGTTTGTTAGGAAGTATTTGGGAAAGGTAAAAATAATAGATATTGGGTACCCTCCATTAAAACTTTTCTTTTAGTTTTTTTGTTTATTATTGAAATTTTAGTTAAATTTTTATAATAGTAATTTCAAAATTAAATCTAACTTAAATTATAAGATTTTTTAATGAATGTAGTTGAGAGATACTTATGGTTGAAAAAGGAAGTTGAAAAATTAAATAAGGAAGCTATAATTGTTGTAGTTACCAAGTATTTAAGTGATGTTTCAGTAATATCCAAATTGGTAGAAGTAGGGGTTGTAGATTTTGGAGAAAATTATGCTCAAAAATTGGAAGAAAAAATAAATCTATTAAATGTTTCTAATAATATTATAAGATGGCATTTTATAGGGCACTTGCAAAGAAATAAGGTTAAAAAAGTAGTTCCTGTGTGTCATTTAATTCAGTCTTTAGATTCTATAGAATTAGCTCAAAAAATAAATTTAGAAGCACAAAAACAAAATAAAATTCAGAAGTGTTTAATTGAGTTGAAAGTTTCTCAAGAAGAAACAAAATTTGGAATAAAAGAAGAAGAGTTATACAAAACTTTAGATGAGATTTTGAATTTAAGATTAAATAATTTGGAGATAGAAGGTATTATGACTATGGCACCTTATTTTGAGGATCCATCTTTTACAAGGCCGTACTTTAAAAAAGCATATAATATATTCTGTAGTGTAAAAAATACTTATAAGGATAAATTTAAAAATTTCAAAATACTTTCAATGGGTATGAGTAACGACTATAAAATAGCTTTAGAAGAAGGCTCAAATATGATAAGAATAGGTAGTCTATTATTTGAGGAGAAATATAAATTATGAAAAAAGTAGGAATAATAGGATGTGGAAATATGGGAATGGTTTTAGTGGATGCTATATGTGGTTTAGTAGGTAACGATAATGTATATTGTTATGATATAGAAAAGAAAAAGTTAAATATTGTGAAAGAAAAATACAAAGTCAACATAAGTAATTCTAACAAAGATGTTGTAAGTACATCTGAGGTTATTTTAGTAGCTGTGAAGCCTCAGCAAATAGCAGAAGTTTTAAAAGAAATTAAGGATTATTTAAAAAATCATCTTTTAATTTCTATAGCAGCAGGAGTTAAGATTTCCACTATTGAAAAAATTGTTAAAAAAGAAATAGCAATAGTAAGAGTAATGCCTAATTTACCTTTGAGAGTTTCTTGTGGAGTTAGTGCTATTTGTAAGAATAAATTTTGCAGTATGGAAGATTATAATTTTGCAAAAGAAATTTTTAGGAAAAAGGGAGTAGTGTTAGAAGTAAAAGAAAAATTTATGGATTTGATTACTGCGATTTCAGGATCAGGTCCTGCTTATATTTTTTATATTTCAGAGATAATTCAAAACATAGCTAAAAAGCTAAAATTACCTAATAAGATTATTGAAGAGTTAGTTAATTACACTGTATTAGGAGCTGCTAAAATGTTAACAGAAGAAAAAATTTCTGCATCAGAGTTAAAAAATAAAGTTGCATCTAAGGGTGGAACTACAGAGCGTGCCTTGGAGGTTTTTTATTCTTATAAATTAGAAAAAATTTTTTACAAGGCAATTCATAACGCATATAAAAGAGCAAAGGAACTTTCGGATTTAGTAGATAAGGTAGGAGTATGAAATGTTTTTATGTTCTTTGTTATTTTTTAAAACACCTTATCTACTAACGGAGGTATAAAAGTATATGATTATAAAAGTAAGAGTTGTCCCTAATTGTAAAAATAATGAAATTGTTTCTCGTGTTGGAAGTGTAATTAGGTTATGTGTCAAAACTAAAGATGTGGATAGTGATGAAACAAATGAAATAGTAAAAAGATCAATTGCTGAGTTTTTTGGTGTGAAACTAAAGGATATATATTTGAGAAAAGGTCATCGTGGAAAAGAAAAAACTATAGAAATAGAAGGTAAATCAGACGAAGAACTTAAAGAGTTAATGGATTGTATTCCATAAGATAGATGAGTTTTTTTGGATATTATTTCCCTTTTCTTAAATAATGAAATTAAAGAAGTCAATTCTTTTACCTTTTTACTGGCGGAATTCTTGCCTTTATATACTTGATCAAAAAAAACTTCCGTTTGAAAAGAAATACATAAGGTGTACATCTTATAGGGATGTAATAAGATGTATCATAGATATGAATATTCGTGGAGCACCAGCTATAGGAATTGCAGCAGGATATGCGTTTGTTTTAGCAATTAAAGAGGCAAAAGGAAGTTTTAATTTTTATAAATTTTTAAAAGAAAAAGCAGAAGAAATTATTTCTTCAAGACCTACTGCATATAATATTTTTTATTGTGTTAATAGAATAAAAGAAAAAATCTTATCTTTGGGTAATAAAAAAAATAACAAAGAGTTTCTTTTTAAAGAAGCACTCAAAGAGGTAAAAATTATTGAAGAAGAAAATAGGAATGCTTTATTGAAAATAGTAAACTATGGAGTAGCTTTAATAAAGAATAATTCATCTGTTCTTACACACTGCAACACAGGGCCACTTGCTTGTGGAGATGTAGGTACTGCTTTAGGTATTATAATTGAAGCGTATCATAGAGGGAAAATAAAAAATGTTTATGTAGATGAAACAAGGCCATATCTACAAGGTGCAAGATTAACTACATTAGAATTAGAAGTAGCAAAAGTCCCTTATGTTCTTATTACGGATAATATGGCTGCATTTGTGATAAAAGAAAAAAAAGTTAGTTGTGTGATTATTGGAGCAGACAGGATTGCAAGAAATGGAGATACAGCTAACAAAATAGGTAGCTACAATCTCGCTGTTTTGTGTAAATATCATAAAATTCCATTTTATATTGCAGCTCCTTCTTCAAGTATTGATAATAGCATACCCTCCGGCAGATATATAAAAATAGAGATGCGTCCTGCAGATGAGGTTAAGTATATAAATAACCAACCTATAACAACAAAAAATGCAAAAGTTATTCATCCCGCTTTTGATATAACCGATGCTAAACTTATTACAGCTATTATAACCGAGAAAGGAGTATTTAGATATCCATATAACTTTGCAAAAATATAAATATATGTTTACGTCTCTCTCATTAGAAGATTTTTTTTCAGAAATTATTAAAAAGAAAACAGCATTTGTAGGATTAGGGAATTTTTTGCGTTCAGATGATGCAGTGGGGTGTTATGTAGTAGAAAAAATAAGAGAGATTTTAAAAAATAATAAAAATTTTCTCTTTATTAATGCAGGGATGATGCTTGAAAACTACTTAAACAAAATAATAGAATTTAATCCTGAAATAGTGTTATTTGTAGATGCTTTAAGAGATAAAAATTATACTAATGATTTTTACATATTTACCCAAGAATTCTTACACAATTATACATTTTCTACACACACCATTTCCTTAGCTACCTTAATAGAATACTTAAATCAACAATTGAACAAAAGAATTCTATATTTTATTTTAGGCATAAAAGTAGAATCTTTTGATATTTCAGAAAAGTTAACAGATATTACTAAAGATCGCGCTGATAAAATAGTAGAAGCTTTTTTAATATCTCTTAAGAAAGGAGAAAAATTAAATTATGCATGAACATAGTTTGGCAAAAAATTTAGGATATATAATTTTTAATAAAGTTAACAAAAATAAACCTCTCAGACCAAAAAAAATCACAATACTTATAGGCAAAGCTTCTGGTATAGATAAAGAATTTTTAGAGCACTCTCTAAAAGAACATATATTTAAAGGAACTGTTTGTGAAGAAGCAGAAATATGTTTTAAATTTGAAACTCCAAAAATAAAGTGCAAAAGTTGTAGTTATGAGACTGAAGAAGCATTAGAAAAATGTAAGTGTGGCAGTGTTGATTTTGAGATAGTAGCAGGTAAGGATGTATATGTATTAGATATAGAGTTTTAATAATTGTTATGAAAGCTAAAAGAATAGAAGTGTATGGTAAAGTTCAGTCCGTAGGGTTTAGACCCTTTATTTATAATTTAGCAAAGAAACTCTGTTTAAATGGATATGTAAAAAATAAAACATCTTGTGTAGAAATATTAGTTGAAGGCGAAGAAAAAAAAATAAGAGAATTTTTAGATAAATTTAAATCATCCATACCTAAAGCAGCTTCTATAGAAAAAATACTAATAGAAGAGATACCCTCTCAAAATTTAGATAATTTTAATATAGTTGAAAGTGAAGAAAACCAAGAAAATTTTATTTATATCCCTGCAGAAATAAAAGTTTGTGGTGATTGTTTGAAAGAACTTTTTAATCCGTTAGATAGAAGATATCTTTATCCTTTTATAAACTGCACTCAGTGTGGTCCAAGATTTACTATAGTTGAAAAACTTCCCTATGATAGAAAAAATACTACTATGAGAATTTTTAAGATGTGTCAAGAGTGTTTAAAAGAATATAATGATCCATCAAATAGGAGATTTCATGCTCAGCCTAATGGTTGTTATAGGTGTGGGCCAGGTTTGGTTGTGAAGGATAATGAGTGTAGAACTATAATTAAGCTTACAAAATCAAGTGAAGATGTTAAAATAGCTCTAAATTTTATCATTGATAAAATTTTAGAAGGAAAAATTTTAGCAGTAAAGTCATATGGAGGATACCATTTAGTATGTGATGCTACAAATGATGAGGTGGTTATTAGATTAAGAAAACTTAAAAAAAGAGATTTTAAACCATTTGCGATGATGGTTTCAAGTGTTGAGGTGGTTGAAAGATATTGTGTTTTGGAAGATATACACTATAAACTTTTAAATTCACCACAAGCTCCAATTGTTTTAATTAAGAAAAAAGAAAACAAACAAAATATTCAGATTAGCAGTTATGTTACAGAAGAAAGTAAATATTATGGTTTTATGTTGCCTTATACACCTTTGCAGTTTTTGATATTTTATTTTCTTAAAGAACGCAAAAAAGACATTCCTTTAGTAATGACAAGTGCAAATCTATCAGATGAACCACAAGTTTTTAAAGAACAACAGGCATTTGAAAAATTAAAAGGGATTGCTGATTACTTTGTAATTTATAACAGAAAGATAAATATAAGATGTGATGACTCTGTATGCAGTGGTTTTAAAGATAATATTTACTTTATAAGAAGAGCCCGTGGATGGGCTCCCGAACCTATATTTGTTAGATATAATTTTAAAAAAAATATACTTGCTTTTGGAGCTGATTTAAAAAATACTTTTTCTTTGGCAAGAGATAATTATGTAATAGTAAGCCATCATATTGGAGATTTAGATAATTTAGAAGCAGTAAATTCTTATGAAGAATCAATAGAATATTATCTTAAAACTTTTAGATTTTTTCCGGAGGTTGTTATATGTGATAAGCATCCACTTTACATCTCTTCCAAAATAGCAAAAACATTTGCTGAAAAAAATAATATAAAATGTATCACGAAACAACACCATTACTCTCATATGTTAAGTTGTATGTTAGAAAATAATTTATTTGAAAAATGTATAGGAATAATTTTTGATGGTACGGGTTATGGTTTGGATGATACTATATGGGGCTCTGAGTTTTTAGTTGGAGACATAAAAGATTTTAAAAGGAAAGCATATTTTAGTAGTATTACTCTTGTAGGAGGAGATAAAGGCATCAAAGAACCATACAGAACTACAATTGGGTTTTTATATGAAGAATATAAAGACAAAGATCTTATAAAAAAATTTTGGGATATTTTACCACAAAAAATAACGAAAAATTTAAAATTTGATGATGTTTTTATGGGAGTTAAGTTTTTAATTGATAACAAAATAAATACTATAGCAACTTCTGGAATGGGAAGATTTTTTGATATAGTTGCTGTTTTATGTGGGTTTGGATTTTTTAATTACTATGAGGGATATTTGCCACAATATCTTGAAAAAGTTGCCTCTTTAGAGTTTAAAGACACAAAAAAGAAAAGTTCATATTATGATTTTGAAATTATAAAAACTTCAGATAGTTATTTAGTAGATATTAGAAGTATTTTAAAAAAAATTTTTGAGGATATTCTAAATGGGAGAGACAAAATAGAAATCGCTTTAAAATTTCATCATACAATTTCAAAAATTTCTTTAGAATTAGCATTGAAAATAAGAAATGAAATGAGTATAAACAAAGTAGTACTTTCTGGTGGTGTTTTCCAAAACCAACTTTTGCTTTCTTCTCTATATGATTTATTAAAAGAAAATGATTTTGAAGTTTTTATACATAGAAAATTACCCTGCAATGACGCGGGAATTTCTTTTGGTCAAGTTTTAACTGAAGGAGAGATTAGCTTATGGTAGAGATAAAAGAATTTCAGGGTTTAATTTATAATAAAGAAAAGTTAAACAAACTAAAAGTAGAATTTAAAAATATAATATGCCCTCCATATGACATAATCTCACCTAATGAGCATAGAAGTTTATTATTTAAAAAATATAATTTTGTAAACTTGGAACTTCCTAAGGGAAGCAAAACTAAGAAATATCAAAATGCTAAAAAAACATTTTCAAGTTGGAAAAGAAGTAAAATAATAATAGAAGACTCACTACCTTCAATTTATATCTATCAGCACAAATTTTCTTATCCTGCAAACTCTCAGAAATACTACACAAGATATGGAATTTTTTGTTTAGTAAAAGCAGACCCAGAATATAAAGAAATTTTTCCGCATGAACGAATAAATCCTAAACCTATTGAAGAAAGAATGCGCTTAGTTGAAACTTTAGGTATTGAAACTTCTTCTCCATTTCTTTTGGTAGAAGATCCAGAAAAAAAATTCTTAAATATGATTTTGAAACTGTTAAAACCTTATAGTTTATTTTTAGAAATCAAACAGGATGATGGTCAAGAACATAAAGTTTATAGAATTTCTGATCCGCAATCTATAAAAAACATAAAAAATTTTTTTAAATCAAAAAATCTATATATAGCAGATGGCCATCATCGTTATAGAGTTTATTGTGACTATTTAAAGAAAAATAAAAAAGAATACTTTATGGCATATATCTCTTCATTAGAAGATGATGGTTTATTAATATTGCCAACTCATAGAGCTGTGGCTGGAGGACATATATATGAAGAAATAAAAAGATACTTTGACATTGTTGATTGGGATGGAAGAAGTAATCTTGAGATTGTGTTATATCATAATGGTGTTTTTAAAACTTTAAAACCTAAATTTTATTTTGATAATCTTCCAAAAATAGTTTTAAAAAATCCATACTTTCTTTTAGATAAAGTTCTTTCTGAATTGGAAGGAGAAGATATAAGACAACATCTTTTTTATCATCAAGATATGAAAGAAGCTATAAGTTATGCTGATAAATATAATGGTTGTGCTTTTATAATGCCTTCTGTAAAAAAAGAAGATTTTGTAAAAATAGTAAAAAATAAAATAATTTTTCCACCAAAGACCACATATTTCTATCCAAAAGTATATTGTGGATTTGTGTTTTATAAGTTATAAAAAATTTTTAAAGAGAGGGGGATGCTAAATAAGAGTTTAATTTTTGTTAAATATAAAAAAATTTTTAAAATTTCCGTCAATAAATTTTATGTAAATTTTTTGTAAAGTAAAATAAAAATAAAATAGTTGACAAAATTAAAAATTTTGATTAATTATTTAGTAGTAAAGGTTTTACTTGTTAACAAAAGGATGACTAAAAATTTCTGCATGAGTTTATTATGAATAGTCATCCTTTTAGTAGAGGCTCTATGATTAAAAAGATTAAGTTGTTGATAGGTATACTTGTTTTGGTAGTATCTTATTTTTCTCAAAGAAATATTGATGATAGAAGTTTTGTTTATAATCCATTTATTGCAACTTCTTATTTTGAGTTAGAGGGAAGAGATTTAGAAAATAAAACTTCTCAAGAACATTTTATAATTTTAAAAAGCTTATTCATAGAATCAGTATATGAGATACTTCTTAAAGAAGATCTAAGAAGTTTTTCTAAAGTATTAGAAGAGCTTAAAAAGCCATTTGTTAATTTTTGGATAGTTAAAGAGCTGATAGAGTTAGTAGTTAATAATGTAGTTTATCTTTTTATAGATACAAAAAGATATTTTGGAACATTAAAAATTTTAACTACTTTAGTAACTTTTCTTTTTATTTCTCTTCTTTATTTTAAACTCTACCTTAAAACTTATCATCCATCTGTGATAGTTTTAAGGTGTTGATTTAACCCTTTAACCCTAACTGTCTGTTTGTTAGACAGACGGTATAAGTAGAATACCCAATATTCATAACTAAGTTCTCCACCCTTTCACCCAATGCGGGTTTGGGAGGGAGATGGGGAACTGATTATGGGTATTAGGGTTAAAGGGGTATAAGAAGAAGTTTACTATCTAAAGTTTGATATTTTATGAATTGTTTTTTAGAGTCTAAAATTTTCAGTATAAGAATAAGATTGATAAAAATAATAAGAAAATTAATTTTAGCAGTTATATTTTTTGAAATTTTAAGTTTTTGGGTATTTGCAGATAAGTTAGGTAATTTAGAAGTTGCTGGAGGAGTATATGGTGATACTAACATGGCTGAAATTTTGCAAGATTTGGGAAGTTCTACTGCTGCTGTTAGATATAAGGCAATAAAATACTTAGCTAGTTCTTTAAATGATAATACAATAAAAATTTTAGTTGAACATTTAGATAAAGAACAAGATAATTATCTAAAAAGTGAAATTATGGAAATAGTTTCTTTTAGTGGTTCAACAGTAGCTCTTTCTGGAATTAAAAGACAACTTAATAACAAAAACTCATATATTCGTCAGCTTGCAGTTATGTGTATGGGTAGGTTTCCTGAGAGTTATGTTTTGGATGATATGGTCAATATAATTTCTAATGAAAAAGATAGTAATGTAAAAAAATCAGCGATAAATATGTTTAGCAATTTCAAAAGTACAAAA
>JANXCA010000160.1 GCA_025060535.1 Endomicrobiia bacterium
ATTCCTTCAGCAATATTTATAGGTACCCCAAACTTATTTAAAATATCTGCCTGCATTCCCATTACTTCATAAAAATTCCTATATCCTATGCCTTCTGGATGATGGGATAAAACAAGGTCTATTTTTTTACCCTGTTGGGAAAGAATTTTAGCTAATAATACCTCTGGAGCTTCTATATCTATACCAACAATCACAGAATCTATATTTATATCTTTATCACCGTATAGAATTCTTGTATCATTATATGGATTCTTAAGTTTTTCTACATCATATAATCTCTTTTCTTTATCAGTCAACTTCTTATATTTTTCCGCTTCTTTTTTTAATATCTCCCTTACTTCTTTTTCTCCCCTTGGATCATTTTTTATCCCTATCTCTACTATAGAGTCATATAACTCTTTCAATTTCATAACTTACTCCGAAAATTATTTGTTTTTATTCATTGAAATTTTTTTCCTTTTTAACTCTAATTTTCTTTTTAAAACAGCCATTTTTTCTTTTTTTATTACACTGGGAGATTTATAATACATTTTTTCTCGTGCCAGTTTTAATATTCCTTCTTTTTCTACTTCTCTTTTGAAACGTCTTAAAGCATCCTCTAACTTCTCACCTTCTCTTACTTTCACCTCTACCATTACTTATCACCTCCTTTTTTCTTTGATAAAAATTGTTAATTAACCAGGGGGCCAACTAAACTTTCTACCAGCTAAAATATGAAAATGTAAATGATTTACTTCTTGCCCTGCATTTTTGCCATTGTTAACTACTACACGATATCCGTCTTTATCAACACCTAATTTTTCTGTAACTTCTTTTATAACAGAAAAAATTCTATTAAAATTTTTTACACTTTCTAAACTTATGCGACTTATATTCTCTATGTGGATTTTTGGAATCAACAGTAAATGAATCGGTGCCTGAGGATTTATATCCTTAAATACTACAAAATCTTCATCTTCATAAATTATTTCACTTTTTATTTCCTTCTTTGATATTTTGCAAAAAATACACTCCTCTATCATAAAATCTCCTAAGTAAAAAATTTAATAAATAATTGAAGAGAACTACAAATCTAAGAGAAAAATCTCTCCGAGTTAATTAAGGAGTATATTTAATTATATATTATCTAAAAATTTGAATTTTGTCAACTAAGTTTATAAAAAAATTTAGGGACAAAATAATATTTTATAATTATAACTGAAAAATCAATAATAATTAAAAGTAAAGTAAAATCACTAAAAATAACTTATTTATACCCATATCTTCACATCAAACTCTTTAATATCAAAAAAGTTTGTTTTATTTCTTCTTTAAAAAAATGAGTGATCATTCCTAAAATTATAAGAACCACCAAAAAAATAATTATATGAATCCTTCTTATAACAATCATAAAAATATGGTATAATCCATATCTGGAAATATACTATCTTTATATTCAAGCCAATTTAAGAAATTTTCATCGACTCTGTTTTCTTTTAACTGGTAATATAACTTTAAAAAATTATTTATGTGTTGTTTTACTCTATTGTGCGCATACTGAACCATAGTTCCAGTAGTAGTAATAAAAGCCCAATCAGAAGATTGTGCTAAAAACAACTCTCGAGCAAGTTGATTAAGTACCCTCTTTTTGATAGAATCATAATTACATTCTTTATGATACTCATCTACAGCACAACACATTAGTTCTTCACATTTATGAAGGTGTCTATACATCCAATCATTGCTTCCATTTAACCACACCTCATAATATCCTTTATCTCCCCAAGAAGAAGCTGCTGGTTG
>JANXCA010000161.1 GCA_025060535.1 Endomicrobiia bacterium
ATGAGTTAAATCGAACAAAGTCGCAATTCCCTTGAATACGGGCATCTTCTAACGATATAGTAGATAGGGAGCAGTAGGTAGGGATCAGGGAAGGTTTTTTCTTTTCAACTCATCCCTGATCCCTCACTACTATCTACTACCTACTACCATCCAATCCCCTTGGATACGGGCATCTTTTCGCACTATAGTAATCTGGAAATTAGATACTGGGATTATAGTTTAGTCGCAATCCCCTTGAATGCGGGCATCTTTTCACAGGTGGAATAGTCGGTCCAAAAGTAGCGGCCGATTGGAGGTCGCAATTCCCTTGAATGCGGGCATCTTTTCACACAAGAACACCCCTCTCTGTCATTTTGAAGTTCAAAGCTAGGTCGCAATCCCCTTGAATGCGGGCATCTTTTCGCACTTGGTTTATTCTTGGTTTCACTGAGGAGAACAGAATATTGTCGCAATCCCCTTGAATACGGGCATCTTTTCGCACAAAGAAATACAAAACAAAAAAATACCTTTTGTAATCCAGTCGCAATCCCCTTGAATGCGGGCATCTTCTAACGATATAGTAGATAGGGAGCAGTAGGTAGGAATCAGGGAGGTTTTTTCTTTTCAATTCATCCCTGATCCCTCGCTACTCTCTACTACCTACTTCCATCCAATTCCCTTGGATACGGGCATCTTTTCGCACCCATGACTTGTGGGACGAATATCCTGATCTCGCTGAGTTGTCGCAATTCCCTTGAATACGGGCATCTTCTACCGATATAGTAGATAGGGAGCAGCAGGTAGGGATTAGGGAAGTTTTTTTCTTTTCAACTCATCCCTGATCCCTCACTACTATCTACTACCTACTACCATCCAATCCCCTTGAATGCGGGCATCTTTTCGCACCTATAATGTAAAGATTATTGAAGAGATAGATTTTGACGAGTCGCAATCCCCTTGAATACGGGCATCTTTTCGCACAATTTGCCGACGTCTACTACACAATTTGGGATGCCAAGTCGCAATTCCCTTGAATACGGGCATCTTTTCGCACTGGAAAACACATTGAGAGGAGCGAAGGGCTGATTATGTCGCAATCCCCTTGAATGCGGGCATCTTCTAACGATATAGTAGATAGGGAGCAGTAGGTAGGGATTAGGGAGGTTTTTTTTCTTTTCAACTCATCCCTGATCCCTCGCTACTCTCTACTATCTACTACTATCCAATTCCCTTGAATACGGGCATCTTCTAACGATACAGTAGATAGGGAACAGTAGGTAGGGAGCAGGGAGGTTTTTTTCTTTTCAACTCATCCCTGATCCCTCGCTACTCTCTACTATCTACTACCATCCAATCCCCTTGAATGCGGGCATCTTTTCGCACAGAGATTGAAGAGCCACTAAAGCTAGAGATAGTGAGCCAGTCGCAATTCCCTTGAATGCGGGCATCTTCTAACGATATAGTAGATAGGGAGCAGCAGGTAGGGATCAGGGAGGTTTTTTTCTTTTCAACTCATCCCTGATCCCTCACTACTATCTACTACCTACTACCATCCAATTCCCTTGGATGCGGGCATCTTTTCACACAATCTCCTCTATGCCTTGTCGGTTCACAAGGTATCGTCGCAATCCCCTTGAATGCGGGCATCTTTTCGCACAAGGAAAATGTATATTGCGAGTGGATGGAAATGTAGAAGTCGCAATCCCCTTAAATGCGGGCATCTTTTCACACATATAAACATGCAGATAGGAGAAGATTGCT
>JANXCA010000162.1 GCA_025060535.1 Endomicrobiia bacterium
CTGTTTCAGATGAAGAAATATTTGCACCTGTTGTAGATTATAGTAAAGATTATCCAGAAGTTACTGGGAAACCTCCACTATGTTTTGTTTCATATAAACAACTTCGTTCAGGAGAGATAGAAATTGCTGGTAAGAAAGTACCTACAGGTTCCCTTTCCAGTTATGCTAAAGCTAAAAAGATAGCAACAATTTTAAAAAATTGGATAAAGAGTGGCAAATTTTTTCTTACTAAACCTGTTGCAAAACTTCCTTCTGTAGGAGAAGGTGTAAAATATAAGTTTCTTAGCTAAAAATTTCTTCTAAATTTTTCTTGCCGTTAAAACATGACACAAAAACAGATATTTATACTTGATGCTTCAGCAGGGACTGGTAAAACATATAGTTTAGCTAAGAGGTATTTAAAATTACTTTTTGATTCTTTTATAACTTATAAAAAACCTGCACTAAAAGAAATAATAGCGATTACTTTTACTAATAAAGCCTCTTTTGAAATGAAACAAAGAATTTTAGAGATGTTAAAAAAAATTGTTTTAGATAAGTTTGATAAAGAAGAAGAAAAAAAGGACATACTTTCTGAAATAAATACACTACAACCAAATGAATTACAAAAGTATGCAAATTTAATAATTGAAGAAATTCTTCATAATTATCATTTTTTTCAAATTTTTACTATAGATAGTTTTATTCATAAGTTAATAACTGCTTATGCTTTTCATTTGGGTATTTCACCGAATTTTAAAGTGGAATCAAATTTTCAGCGATATCTTAAATATAGTTTAGAATATCTTATAGATAGAATTTCCGATGATAACCAAATTAAGGAATTATTTGAAGAATTTCTTAACACATATCTTTTTATGGAAAAAAAGCGAAGTTTTGATCCTAAAAAGGATATATTCAAAATAGTTAAAATTCTTTATGAATCCTCAAGAAATAATTACTTTGACTTTAAAAAAAGTTCTTCCAAAAGTAATTTAAATCATTTATCAGAGAAGTTTGTAAAAATTGTAAAAGAGTTATATGAGAAACTTCCTAAGGAAGGAATAAATAAGAATTTTATAAAAACTATTGAAGAGTTTCTAACAGAGTATAAAGAACAAAGTGGTTTTTTTATAATTAATTTAGAAAAATTATCAGATTTTTTTAAACGAGATGAAATACCAGTTAATAAAGGTTTTAAAATATCATCAGAGATTTCTTTATTATGGAGACAAATAAAAAAAATACTTAGTGAAATATGTATTTGTTATTCTACACAGGTATACAACGACTATATAAGTGTATATGAAAAAACTAAAGAAATTTTAGAAAAATTTACACGGAAACAAGATATAGTTTTTTTAGAAGATCTCAATAAAAAAATTAACAATGTAATTTACAATCAGTCAGATTTTGTGCCCGAACTATTTATAAGGTTAGCTACAACTATAAAGCACTTCTTAATAGATGAATTCCAAGATACAAATGTTTTACAGTGGAATAATCTTTTGCCTATAATTCAAGAAGTTTTAAGTTCAGGAGGAAGTTTATTTTATGTAGGAGATAAAAAACAATCTATATATAGATTTAGAGGAGGCGATGCGACTTTATTTGACAGAGTTGAAGAACAGTTTAGAAATTACAATATAGATAGAACTTCATT
>JANXCA010000163.1 GCA_025060535.1 Endomicrobiia bacterium
AACCCAACTGTCCTTTGAGCTATGAGTGTTTACAATGTCTACTTTTTCTTTTTCAATTAAAAACTTTATTTTAATAAAAGAGTTTGGATTGTATTTTGAAAAATGAATAGGAAAGACTTCAAAACCTTCATTTGAAGCCTTCTGATAAAGTATACCATCCCTTTCTGTTGCTATCAAAATTCTATAACCTCTTTCCCGCATTCCAATGGCTTCTTGAAGTATACGAATTTCTTGCCCACCCCATCCTTTAGAAGATTCAGTATGTAAAACTGTTATTTTTTTGTTCATAGGAAAATATTATTCTTCATTCAATTTTTGCAAGAAGATATTGCATTGTGGATAGTTTAGAATTTTTAGCTTCAAAAACATTTTTATTAAAATAAATAGATAAAAAATTGTAATAATATTTGTATAATCTTATTTTACCGATCCCTAAAAACTTATATGCCTTATTATATTTTTCAGTCAGACAATAATCATGAGAACAAAAATTTTCTATAATTAGAAATCCAAATTTTTCAATAAATCTTCTTAATTCATCATAAAAAAATTCTTTTATGTGATATTGATCATCAGGAAATTCTTTAATTCTTATTGGTGTTGAAATGAATAAAAAACCCCCACCTTTGAGAATATTTAAACAATTTTTTATGAAATCTTCCTGATTATCCAAATGTTCAATAACATCAGTAGCAACAATTAAATCAACCTTTTTATTTTTCATAAACTCGAAAACATCTCCATGAATAAAAGATAAGTTTTTTAAAGAAAATTTACTACTTTGTTCGATTGCTAATTTTATAGCTAATTCCTCTATATCAAAACCTATCACAGTTGCATTTCCATATATCTGAGCTAATCTGGTGGTCAAATAACCATCACCACACCCTATATCTACTATAGTGCTAAGATTTTTACAATATTTTATAATAACTTCTTCGGAAATTTTATATCTAGCAGCTAAGCCAGCATTAAATCTTTTTAAACTTTTTCTCATTTCATGCCAATGATAAGCACCCTTTTCATATTTTGCAAATTTTTTAATTTCAGCCATTTTACCTTCTCCATATATTATTTAAAAATTTTTTTTAAAATGTTAACTTTAATATTTTATTGGTTACTATTAAATATGTTATAGCATTTTATTTACATGAAGTAAAATTAACACATAATCAAATTTAAAAAATAATATCAACTGCAATTACTACATGCATAATTCCTGTATCTCCTGTTACTAAAACATTACATTTCTTAATCAATGAAGCAATATATTTTAAAGGAATTTTACCTGCTGAAACAATGGCATTTTCCCCTACGGTAATGTCAATAATTCTGTGTAAATTCATGGATAGGTGTTCTCCCCCAATTTTCATTTAAATGACTTATCACTGCAAATACTATTCTTTCTATACTTTCAGTGTTATTAAAACAACTCATCGTCCTTGTCCTTCTTCTTACTTCCCTGAATGCTCTCTCTATTATGTTCGTTGTCCTTAATTTCTTCCATAAACTCTTAGGTGCTTTATAAAAAGCTGTCAATAACTCCTAGTCCTTCCTTATGCAACTTACTGCCTTAGGATAAAGCTTTCCCCACTTACTTTCCCATTCCTTAAATATCTCCTTTGCCTCCTTT
>JANXCA010000164.1 GCA_025060535.1 Endomicrobiia bacterium
TATAGTTTGTTTTACTTTTTTTGTTATGGTGGGAATTTTATTATCTTTTGAAAAATTAATTTTTAAAAATATATAGAATAGCTATTTGTGGAGTTTGTATAGCCCTAATTTACCAGATATTGTAGGTCTCTTATGATGTTTATTGTTCTTTAGATAGTTTTTTTATTGATTTTGCATCTGAACAAATTCAAGCTTTTACCTACAACACATAATTTTTGAATATTAACAGGAGCACTGTTAGAAATAAGAAGGGATCTTAACACAAATGTTTTATATATTAAATAGAACACTTATTATAGGGGACTTTTTAGTTTCTTTTTGTATAGAAATATTAAAAATTTTTTTAATTCCACTTCGTGTAATTTATAAAAATAAAAGTATTAATTGTATTGTTGTGTGTCAGGTATTAGATTTAGGTGATATTATTTTTACAGTTCCTTTGATTCAAAATATTAGGTTATCGTTTCCACAGGCAAAAATAATTCTTATTTGTGGAAGTTGGGGAGAAGAACTTGTGAGGATGTTAAATATTGTGGATGATATAATAGTTTATAATTCTTTGGCAGCAAAAAATACACAAAAAATAACTTTAAGCAATATTATATACTTAATTAAACACATAATTGTTTCTCAAGCTGATATTGTATATAATGTAAGGGGTGATTTTTTTACTGCTGTAGGTTTTTTGCTTCTTAAATTTCTAAAACCTTACACAAAAATATACAATAGAATTAGCTTAACACTTCAAGAGCTACTTACAAGGCAACTTTATAGAAAAAAAATTATCCATCAAGTTGAGAAAAATTTAATGTTTTTGAAATATTCTAAAGTTCCTATAAAAACTGATATTTTGCAACTTGATGTCTATATTTCTAAAGATGTTTTTTGTAAGTTTGAAGCTTTATCAAAAATGAAATATATAGTAATACATTTAGGTGCAAACTTTAGTTACAGAATATGGCCTTCTGAATATACTATTAGATTTCTTAATTTATTGAAAAATACACTTAAAGGTTATAGGTTTGTATTGACTGGTTCGAAAAAAGATTTATTAAATAAGAATGTCTTTGCTGTTTTAAATAATGTGAAAGATGACGAAGTGATTAATTTAGTTGGCAAGACTTCTATAGCTGAATTAGTGTATATAATAAAACATTCTAAATTGTTTATTGGCCCTGATACAGGTGCATTACATTTAGCAGTTGGTTTAGGAATTCCAGTGATAGGTTTATATGGTCCAGATATACCTGAAAAAGTAGGACCATATAAAGGAAAGAATATTTCCACATTTATATATAAAAAACTTCCTTGTAGTCCATGTAGACAAGTAAAATGTATAAGACCACAAAATTTTTGTGTGATGCAGATTCAACCCGAAGAAGTGTACAAAATAGCTGTGGAATTATTGGAAGAATCTTTTGGATAAGTTATGAAAATAAAAATTGAAAAATTTGAAATTGATAATATTAGTTACTTAGAATTAATTCAAAGAATTGAAGATAGTATAAAAAACACAGCTATTTTCTTAAAAAACATTTATAAATATAAACTAATTTACTCCACCCATGGTTTTTTATTTCATACCACAGATT
>JANXCA010000165.1 GCA_025060535.1 Endomicrobiia bacterium
CAAAGGTATTCTTGGTATGACAATAACTGAAGTTGAAGGTTGTGGGAGACAAAAAGGTCTTCTTCAACAATGGCGTGGAGAGACATACAGGATTGATCTTTTACCTAAGATAAAATTAGAAATAGTTGTAAAAGATAAAGATCTGGACAAAGTCGTTTCTATAATTTTAGAGAAAGCTAAAACTGGCGAGATCGGTGATGGCAAAATCTTTATACTTCCTGTTGAAGAAGTTATAAGGATAAGAAGTGGTGATAAAGGTGAAGAAGCTGTGTAATTTAAGATATGGTGGGCAGTTTTTTGCTGCCCACCATAATATAGAAGGAGTAAGTTTATGTGTAGGATGTTTGGAATTGTAGCTAAAGACATAAAAGATATTGAAGATTACATTTTTATACAATTTTTTAGTTTATCAACATATGGGAAAATCAAACCTTATCGTGATGAAGGACATTTAGATGGTTGGGGAGTTGCTGGTTTTTTAAGTAATGATGAAGCAGTAATTTTTCACAAAAGTAAAAATAGCGTAATAAAAGAAACAAAAAAATATATAGAAACAATTGAAAAACTTAAAAAATCAAACTCAAAGATTTCAATAATTCACTTAAGAAAAGCATCTGTTGGAGAAATAAGATTAGAAAACACCCAACCATTCATTTATAATGATTGGATTTTTGCACATAATGGTACTATATTGGAAAAAGAAAAATTAAAATTAAATAAGTTTATTCCTAAGGGCAACACTGACAGTGAAATATTATTTTATTATATTTTAGAAAATATAGGCAACAACATAAAATTTCTGCCAATACTTATAGATATATTAAAATATATAAAAATAAATGTAGCACATACTTCTTTAAGTTTTATTTTAGCAAATTCTGAATATTTAGTTGCCTATAGAGAATATAGTAGAATTTGGTCAGAGGATGGAGACTCAGCGTTGTGGAATAAAAACTACTATACTGTTTTTTATACTAAGACTAAAAATTATATAATTTTCTGTTCAGAGCCACTTGAGTCTATATTTCATAGATGGATAAAACTTAAAAATTCAGATTTATTTGTTGTAGATAAGTCTTTAAATATTGTTTTCAAAAGAAAAATTTAGTAATAATCAAAATTAAAATAAACAAAAGACAACATTAAAATGGAAAATAAGATTGTAGATAAACTGATTAAATGGATAAAACAACAAGTAAAAGAAGCAAAAAGGGAAGGAGTAGTTTTTGGATTAAGCGGTGGAGTGGATTCTTCAGTAGTTGCGGTATTATGTAAAAAAGCATTTCCTAAGAACCATCTTGCTTTAATACTTCCTTGTTTTTCATCAGATAAAGACTTAGAAGATGCACATTTAGTTGTTAAAAAATTTAAACTCAACTCAAAGATAATAGATCTTAAAGATGTTTTTTTAAAATTTTGCGAGATATTAGATATAGATCCTAAAAGTAAAGACCTATCAACGGCAAACATTAAACCTCGTCTTAGAATGATAACTTTATATTATTTTGCTAACAAACTTAACTACTTAGTAGTAGGTACAGGCAACAAATCAGAACTTACTATGGGATATTTTACTAAATATGGAGATGGAG
>JANXCA010000166.1 GCA_025060535.1 Endomicrobiia bacterium
AAAAATTAAAAGGCACTCCTGACCATGAAATAGGCAAAAAATATGGAATTTCTTTTAAATTTTTAGAAAAGATAATAACTAAAACTCAAGGGATAAGTGTAAGCTCATTAAAATTCCATAAAAAAATAAAAACATTTTTTCCTAAGGATTTCAAAGAAGAAAAAACTACTGTATGGAGTTTTCCTCAAAGGGGTAACTGGGCAACTCATAGTGGAGAGTATAGAGGTAACTGGTCTCCTTATATTCCTCGCAATGTGATTCTTAAATATTCTAATCCCGGAGATTTAGTTTTAGATTATTTCTGTGGTGCTGGTACAACAGCGGTGGAGTGTAAATTATTAGGAAGAAGATGTATTGCCTTTGATATAAATGAAAAAGCTATTGAATTAGCAAAAAAAAATTTAGAGTTTAAAATACCTCCAGAACAACTAAGAATATTAGATTTTGATAAAAAAATAGAAGTTTTTGAGCCAGAGCTATTTGTAGGTGATACAAGAGATTTATCTTTTTTAGATGATAACTCTGTAGATCTTATTTGTTCTCATCCCCCTTATGCAAATGCTATTCATTATACTACAGGTAAGGAGGGAGATCTTTCCCATTATAATGTAGAAGAGTTTTTAGAGGAAATGTATAAGGTCGCGAAGGAAAGTTTTGGAGTTTTAAAACCTGGGAAAAAATGTGCTATTTTGATAGGCGATATAAGAAGGAAAAAGCATGTAGTCCCATTAGGATTTAAATTGATAGACTTATATTTAAAGGCAGGCTTTAAATTAAGAGAACTTATTATTAAGAGACAGCATAAATGTAAGACTACAGGTTTTTGGTATGAAAAAAGCATCAAACACAATTTTCTTCTCTTGGCTCATGAGTATCTGCCAGTGTTTGAAAAACCTGAAAAAGAGGTTCAATATAATTTTTTAGAAGAAAATGAAGCTTTTTATATACAAAATTTTCCAAAAGTTTTAAAAACAAAAATTAAAAAGAGTCCTGATAAACTTGAAACTACAACTGTATGGATTTTACCAGCAGAAAACTTTGAAAATTTACTTAATAAAAACATTATTGACAGATATTCAACTGATGGAAAATATTTTTTGATAACTTTTGACTCTTCCTATAAGCCCTTTAAATTAAATGCTTCAATTGTTCAAATAGAAAATTATCCTGAAAATTTGAAGAGATTTATATATGAAAATTTAGAAAAAATTAAAAAAGGAAGATTTTTAGTAATTCAAACTCATGACATAAGAATTAATGGTTTTGTAGAACCCTTGGCAAAAATAGATAATAAAAACCTGTGGCTCAAAGAAATAATTATAGTAACGAAAGAAAAAAACAGTTCTTACTTAGCAAATAATACTATATCTGAAAACTTAGAAATAGTTCATCAATATATTAGTTTACAAAGTCATAAAATGATCAAAATCCAAAAGGCAGATTATTGGAGTCGTGGTAAAGAAAGAAAGCAGATTAAAGATGTTAAAGAGCTTTCAAATGGATGGATTTTAATTAAAACTGAAAACTCAAAATCTAAAGAAGATTTCAAAGTTAAAGTTATTTTTTCTTTAAAACCTCA
>JANXCA010000167.1 GCA_025060535.1 Endomicrobiia bacterium
CATTTATGGTGGTAAGTCGGAGGGGAAGAATTTCAAAGAAACCAGTCTTATTAAAGAATTTATCAGGAATCCTGCGTATCATATACTTGTAACAAGCCCAATATCAAGAGAAGGAGTGGATTACAAAGGCATAAAGTATATGATCATGGTTGATGTGTATGTTTCACCTACTTCATTTACACAGCTCGTTGGTCGTATCCTGAGAACAAACGATGAGGAAAAAAGCAATATTTACATAATAACGAACGTTAACTTTGATGTGAAGAGACTTGCGAAACAACTTGGATTACCTGAATATAGCTACATCCCCGAAATTTCAAAAGCCGTTATGAGAATGCTTGCTAGACAAGAAGAAAAACAACTAAGAAACCTGAAAAATCTAAAGAAAAACTTTGAAATTGAAATAGATATAGAAAACATATAACTTTCACCTATGACAAACATCCTTACAGAAAAATACCTTCAAGAACTTGCAAACAATATTAAAAAACGTATTTTAGTTTATAAGATAAAAGAACTAAAAACCTATCTTATGTTTGCTGATGATATTGAAATTCTTGAAAAGATAAATGATAAACTTTTTGAGGTTATCGTTAAATTATTCGTTCAAAAGATGTTTTTAGTGTTTACCCCCATAACTATTACGAAAGTATGGGATAGTAAAATACCTTCAATAACCTATAAATTACCTCAAATTGAATACATAACAGAGAATAAAATACAAAATCTGTCCCTGATAAAAGAAAGCATTGAATATATGTTAAAAACAATATTTCCTGAAAATAATACAAGAAAAATACTATACATAATAGTTCCTAAAAATAAACACTATACTGTATCAGGTATATTGTCAAGAAAATTGAATTTATTTGTAAAAAACGAAAACATACTCTTGGTAAAAACTGATATGGAGGATGAACATAAAATACTTGACAAGTTAAATGGTTTTTGGGATGATTCTGTTAAATTTTTAAAGATTTATGATAATATGTTTTATGATTGGTTATCAAGTGAGCAAAGGAAGAAGGCAAAGATGTTGTTGGATAGATATGAACAAGTTGAAGCGGCGGTAGTTATGTTTTTTAAGAAGTATAATTTTTTAAATATACAGGATTTTATTACTAAAACGTTGCCTTTTTATTTAGAGGTTTTTAGGGATGATTTAGAAGTGTTGTATCAATAAAGTCTAAAATTTTTTGTGAGATGATTCATTAAAATAGTTTAAGGTTATGGAGATGGATATTTTTAGTATATCACACCTCTTGCTCCTCTGTTTTCTTTCTCTTTTCTTTCTTTCTTTTCTCTTTCTTTTCAAAACAACACCAAAAGGAGGTGATATGATGTGAGGGAAGATGATATGCAACATATACAAGAGGACAAGAAGATTGTGAAATACCTTAACAGGTATCTAGAGGACATAGGGGTCTGGCGACTTATTAACATTAAAGACCCGAGGAAGAAGAAAGGAAAGATTCCAATACAAAAACTTATACAACACATAATCGTTGGGTTGATATCAGGAAAGGATA
>JANXCA010000168.1 GCA_025060535.1 Endomicrobiia bacterium
GAATGTAAATTACAATAGTTTAATAAAAAAACAAAAGTTTTTATAATTAATTCAATAAATTGAAAGTAAAAAAATAAACTTGTTCTTTGACAACTTTTGGATAAAAAGACAGTGGGTTTTGATAAACATTCATTTTTTGTAAAAATTTGAGGTTAGCAAAGAGTGATTATTATTTAAAAATAAACAAAAAATCAAATTTTTACAAAAATTTTATGTGCTATTTTTATTTAAAAGTTCTGATGTTATCCGATTTTAGAATTTTATTATTGAAAAATCAGACAAAAATTTTCACGCAGTGCGAAAAGATGCCCGTATTCAAGGGGATTGCGACTCTTCAGATAATAGAGGGTGGAATCGTGCAATTTCATAAGTGCGAAAAGATGCCCGTATCCAAGGGAATTGCGACCTTTAGCAAGACAGGAAGTGATGTTCGTGGATTTCTCGTGCGAAAAGATGCCCGTATCCAAGGGGATTGCGACCTGTATTTAACAAAGCACCATACATAATCATTTTTCCTAAGTGCGAAAAGATGCCCGCATTCAAGGGGATTGCGACTTATTTAATCGTTAATCATGTCCCCTCTGTATGTAGGGTGCGAAAAGATGCCCGCATTCAAGGGGATTGCGACAATATATCAAGAGCCTCGTCAAAATTTCCGTATATACCGTGCGAAAAGATGCCCGCATTCAAGGGGATTGCGACTCTGGTATTAACACATGACTTGGGATATCCATTGTTTTGTGTGAAAAGATGCCCGTATCCAAGGGAATTGGATGGTAGTAGGTAGTAGATAGTAGCGAGGGATCAGGGATGAGTTGAAAAGAAAAAAACCTTCCTGATTCCTACCTACTGCTCCCTATCTACTATATCGTTAGAAGATGCCCGTATCCAAGGGAATTGCGACTTTATGCTTTGTGTCTTCCCGGTACCTGCTTCACCGAGTGCGAAAAGATGCCCGCATTCAAGGGGATTGCGACTTATTCTTCTTGACTTGCTAACTCAACAAAAAATTGCAGTGCGAAAAGATGCCCGCATTCAAGGGGATTGGATGGAAGTAGATAGTAGAGAGTAGCGAGGGATCAGGGATGAGTTGAAAAAAAACCTCCCTGATCCCTACATACTGTTCCCTATCTACTATATCGTTAGAAGATGCCCGCATTCAAGGGAATTGGATGGTAGTAGGTAGTAGATAGTAGTGAGGGATCAGGGATGAATTGAAAAGAAAAAAACCTCCCTAATCCCTACCTACTGCTCCCTATCTACTATATCGTTAGAAGATGCCCGTATCCAAGGGAATTGCGACAACTCAGCGAGATCAGGATATTCGTCCCACAAGTCATGGGTGTGAAAAGATGCCCGTATTCAAGGGGATTGGATGGTAGTAGATAGTAGAGAGTAGCGAGGGATCAGGGATGAGTTGAAAAGAAAAAACCTCCCTGATCCCTACCTACTGCTCCCTATCTACTATATCGTTAGAAGATGCCCGCATTCAAGGGAATTGCGACTGGATTACAAAAGG
>JANXCA010000169.1 GCA_025060535.1 Endomicrobiia bacterium
AAAATCACCTTCCTTTAATGGAGTATAGGAAAAAACTAAGATTTTGTCAAAAAAGATATTAAATTCTTAAAGTAGATATTTATGGAGATAGGTACCAGTATAGTAATAGTAGAGGGAATAGAGAAGGAAGAGAGAAAGAAGAGGGAAAGAAAATAGAAAGGATTGAGGCTGCCCTCTCAATCCTTGATATAATTAAGAAATTGAACCTTTCCTTTTTCAGATCTCTTAATTATCTTCAAGGATGGAGGAACAGCCTATGATAGATTATCATGATTTAAGAAAATTGTCACCGAAACTTTTAGAAAAAATAGGGTGTATTTATAATTGTGAAACAAACTTTAAGAATTTATTATGAGATCTCTCAAGGGTATTCAAAAATACTATTTTTTAATTTTCTTTTTTTTACTATCATTATGATTTTTCAAACAGTTTTTAATTTATATTTACATTTATTTAAAATTATGCTATATTAATTTTTACAAAAAATAGGTTACATTATTTTTGATAAAAAAAATTTCTAAGGAGGTAATATAAAAGAAAGGATGACAGAAGAAGATTTTTAATTTATTAACATTCTAATATGTGCATTTTTGTCCAATTAATGTTTAAGAATTTAGAGAAAACAGTAATAAACACTTCTTTGAGTTTAATACACTCAAATAAAATATTCTTCTTCTGTTCTCCTTATCTTATAAAAAAATTTTTATTCATTCTTAGGAGGTGTCAATTATGTTTAGAAAATTTCTATTTATTTTACTGTTATTAACATTTGTAACTATAATTACTGGCTGTACCCCTCCTAAAACAATTCTTATTTTACAAATCACTTCTCATCCTCAAGGAGGTTATAAAGTTAGTCAACTTTCTTGCTCTTTTTCAGGATATTTAAGTGGAGGAAACAAACCTATTACTGTCACAGTTGAATGGTGGTGGGAAAATTATTATGGAGCAAATGACACAATTGAAAAAACTGAAACATATGTGTTCAGTAGTAAAACTCCAACATCATATACAACCTATATATCTTATGGACCTAACATTTATTTATTAAATTTTTGGTGGGTAAAGATTTACTGGACAGATGATGAGGGATACAAAAAAATAGAATCTAATAAAGTATATTGTTATGTAAGTAGTCCTCCTGCTGAGGAAGAAAGTATAAAACAAATTTTAGAATTAAATACTAACTGAATGGAATAACAAAAAAATTTTAAATATAATCAAAATTGAGGGAAGAGAGTTCTTTAGTAGGACTCTCCTCCCTTAATTTTTTTAAATTAATAGTTAATTTTGATATAATTAGATTAACTTTTAAAAAGGGAGGTTGTGATATGCGAAAAATTCTTGCATTTTTGGTATTTCTCATCTTTATTCTATCCTTCACCTCTGCAGAAACTTTACCCCTAACTAAAGTTAAAATAATGCCTCCTCATGAAAAACTTATTGAGAAGAAGCTAAAATTGCCTACTTTACCAGAAATAGCACCAGTAAGTATTCCTAAGGATAAA
>JANXCA010000016.1 GCA_025060535.1 Endomicrobiia bacterium
TCAGATAAAGAAACTAAAGGTAAAAATAATTCATCTTTATAATCATAATCTGATAATGGTTTTATTGAAATGTGAGAATAAGAAATTGGACACCTTTGAATTATTTTTAATCTCAATAGTTCTTGAAATTCTTCTGTCTCTTCAATCTGCTTTATAAACTCAACTACTTCTTTTTCTTTTAGGGCAAATCTATAACCTAACTTAATTTTCAAAAACGGAGCAATAGTTGGTTTTAAGTATTGTCTTATTTCTGGTTTCGATTCTTTTTTCATATAAAACAAATTTATAAACAACAAACTTTGTTTTTCCCTGATGACTTTGCTCTGTAGAGATTTTCATCAGCAACTTTAATCAAAGTAATCTTTTCTGTAGCATCTACAGGATAAACGGATAATCCAATACTAACTGTTAACTTACCCGATGGTTGTTTTTCCCTATATTCAAAAGGATAAGTTTCTATATTCTTTCTTATTTTCTCACAAGCAATAAATGCACCATTTTTATCTGTAGCGGGCAAAAGAACTACAAACTCCTCTCCTCCATATCTAAAAACTACATCTCCACTGCGAAGTGTAGTACTAATAATTTCAGCTACTTTTTTAAGACATTTATCACCTGCTAAATGTCCGTTTATATCATTATAATGTTTAAAATAATCTATATCTAAAATACATAAAGATAAAAAACTTTTGTATCTTCTTGCAAGTTCTATCTCTTCGGGTAATCTTTCTTCAAAATATCTTCTATTGAAAACCCCTGTCAAAGAATCTGTTATAGACATCTCCTGTACTTTTTTAAACAACTTAGCGTTTTCTAATGCTACTCCACACTCATTAGCAAAAATCTTTAAGGGAAGTACTAACTTAGGATCTAAAGGTTTTTCAGTAATTATAATACCCTCTAAGTTATCTTTAAGAATTATGGGTAACAAGAAAAATTCAGAAAGTTTTAATTTTTCTTTCAACTTTGGCAAAAGAAAAGAAGTTAAATCTATTTGATGATTTTTGAAATTTTCTATTATTGAAAAAACTGGATCTTTTGTATCATTGATAACAAAACTGTAAATACCAACGCCTTCCGTAGAAACAAGACCAGGGCAAGCAATACATTTGAAGTTTACCTCTTGGTGTGTTTTTTCTATTAAATAAATAAAAACTTTTTTGTATCCAAATTTTTTTGAAAAGATATTAAGTATCTCTATAAAAATTTTATCTAATTCAAGAGAACTCCGAAGCGTCTCAGTTATTTTTATTATATCTTCTAAGTTTTCTGTAAATGAAGAAATTATTTCTTGCTTTTCTTTCTTATGATGATAAAATAAATAGAGAAGAAATACTAATTGAGAAAATATTATAAATAAGAGAAGAAAATTTAACATAAATCATATAACTATTCATTAAAAATTTTCTTAATTTTTGCCTCAATCTCTTCTAAAACAACTGGTTTAACAACATAATCAGAAACTTGATTAGCCCATACCTGATAATCGGTCTTAAAACTGTCATATGCAGTGCACATTATTATAGGGACAGATGGCAGAATTTTTCTTATGCTTTCTAAAACCTGTAACCCACTCATATCCGGAAGTTTGATATCCAAAATTATAAGATCTACCTTGTTGTCTTTTATATAGTCAACTGCTTCTTTACCATTAGAAATACCTATCACTTCGTAGTTTCTTCTTTTTAAAGCACTAATAAATGCATCTAACAAAAGTTCTTCATCTTCAACTATTAGAATCTTTTTCATTTTTGATTTCTGGAAACCTTATAGGTAAAAATATATTAAATGAACTACCTTCTCCAAGAACACTTTCTACTTCTATCTTGCCTCCGTGTGACTCTATAATGTTTTTAGAAATAGTAAGTCCTAAACCCGTGCCTTTTGTCTTTGTAGTAAAAAATGGATCAAAAATTTTGTTTAAATTTTCTGGAGGAATTCCTACTCCAGTATCTTTTATTTTTAAAACAAACATCCCATTCATTATATCTGTAGTTATAGTTAGATTTCTTATATTCCTATTTGCCATAAAATGACAGGCATTCTGAATTATATTCAAAAGTACCTGCTTTATTTGATCAGGATCTATCATAATCTCTGAAATTTTAGCATTATACTCCTTATAAAACTTTATATCATATTTTAAAAAATCACTTATTTCAAGAAAACTTATTATCTCATCTAATAACTTATGCATATTAGTAAGTTTTAATTCTAATTTAGGTGCCCTTGAAAAGGTTAAAATTTCTGATACAACTTTATTCAAGCGTTTTACTTCTGAAATAATGTAATTTACATATTTCCTATATTTCTCATCTTTAAGTTCTTCATCTAACACTTGGGCAGACATAAGAATAGTAGATAAAGGATTTCTTACTTCATGACTTACAACCGCTGCCATCTCTCCCAAAGCAGCAAGTTTTTCTGACTGAATAAGCTGTTTTTGTGCTTCTTGTAATTTCTTTAAAGCCAAATCTACTTCCTGTTGAAGCTTCTCTTTGAACTTCTTTTCTGTCTCAAATAACTTTGCATTTTCTATTGCTAATGATGCCTGATTTGAAAAACTTATAAGTAGACGCAAATCTTTTTCTGTAAGCGTCCTTTGTGATTTGTAAGTATCAGCTAAAAGTAAACCTACCGTTTTTTTCTTCGCTTGTAAAGGAACACATATTAAGTTGTTGTCTTTTTTAATATCTTTTAGATACCTATAGGTAACATAACTTGGAATTTTTTTAATTATCACAGGTATATTCTTGTATAAAATTTTTACTAAAAAAATCTCATTATCTTTTAAAGATATAAAAAGTTCTTGGAGTTTCTCTTTTTCTATATTATAACCATAAACCGGCTCTAAGATAGCCTCTTTTTCATTTAAAATAAGTATCAATGCTCTGTCAAAATTAAGATAACTGCAAATACTTTCTAAAATAATTTTTAAAATTTTTTCTAACTCCATCGTCTGATTCATTTCAAATATCACTTTGTTAAGAATATTATTTTCTTCTAACTTTTCATTTAAAAACTTTGTTTGTTTTGAAAGTTTCTCCATTAAGTATTTTATTTCATTAACATTTTCTTCCCCTTCTTGGGCTTTGTGTAGTAAATATATTAAAAACTTCCTTATATAATGAAATATCACTAATAACAAAATAACTCCAACAATAACTGTTAAAACAATTTCTACAAATAAAATAAATGACTTCGTTGCCCAAGACGGTGAAGGAAAAGAATATATACTCCTTAATTTCACATACACACCTACTAAAACTGTCGTCCCTAAAAGAACTAAAATTTTTAATCTATTAAATTTTTCTAAAACATTCATAAATATATTTTATATTATTGCCTCTTCTGTGTGTTTATCAAAAATATGAATTTTTGTTGAATCAAACACAACTTCTATTGTGTGGCCTTCTTCAGCTTGATTAGATGATTTTACTATACATACAAAATTGCTATTGCCAGAAATAAGATGAAGGTGTTTTACATTTCCTAAAAGTTCTACCATATTTACTGTTGCTACTATGACATTTTCTATCTCCCCTGTGGGTAGGTAAATCCTATCATATACATCTTCTGGTCTTATACCTAAAATAACTTCCTTTTCTATATAATCATACAAGCTACTTTCAAATTCTTCAGGTATTTTTATACTAAAACTCCCTTCATCAAAATATAAGTTGTTATCTTTTTTTATTATTTTTCCATTTATAAAATTCATAGGTGGTGAACCTATAAAGCCAGCAACAAATTTATTAGCGGGTTTGTTATAAATCTCAAGAGGACTACCTATCTGCTGGATAACACCGTCTTTCATAACTACAATTCTATCACCCAATGTCATTGCTTCAACTTGATCATGAGTAACATATATAATTGTTGCTTGCAAACGTTCATGGAGTTTTTTAAGTTCTGCACGCATCTCTACTCTAAGTTTAGCATCTAAGTTTGATAATGGTTCATCAAACAAAAATACCTTTGGTTTTCTTACTATTGCTCGTCCTACCGCAACCCTTTGTCTTTGTCCGCCTGAAAGTGCTTTTGGTAATCTATTAAGAAAATTTTTTATCCCCAAAATATCAGCAGCAGAGTTTACTCTTGGATCTATCTCTTCTTTTAGATAACCTCTAACTTTAAGTCCAAAAGCCATATTATCATATACACTCATATGAGGATACAATGCATAGTTTTGAAAAACCATAGCTATGTCTCTGTCTTTTGGTTCAAGATTTGTAACATTTTTTTCTCCTATCCAAACTTCTCCATCAGATGGCTCTTCCAAACCAGCAATAATTCTAAGTAAAGTTGTCTTACCACATCCAGATGGTCCTAATAGAACACAGAATTCTCTGTCTTCTATTACAAGATTTATATTTTTTAATACATTAACATTGCCAAAACTTTTTTTTAAATTTTTAATTTCTACTTTTGCCATTGTTTTTCAAACACTCCTTAAATTAAAAATAAAAAATTAAACTTTTCCTTCTCTACCGTAATCATCTTCAATCCTTACACGGTCTTTTAGATGAGGTGTAGAAACCTCTATTATTTTAATATCGCTATATTTTGCATAAATTCTATGCACAACCCCTGGTTTTATTCTTATAGTATCACCTTCTTTAACTATAAGTGTTTTTCTACCTAACTCCATTACATACTTACCTTTATCACAGTAGTGAGTTTCATCTTTAATTTTATGATACTGTTTACTCATTCTATGACCTTTTTTAACAATTATTATTTTACCAACATATTTCTTAGTAACAGCAAACCATATCTCTTTTCCCCATGGTTTATTTACTACTTTCATAAGTTTTTATAACTCCTTTTTAAAAATGTTTACTTTATACACTATGTTTTTTAATAAAATCCAAAACATCCGAAAGTTTAGCCTCTGCCATAGAAACATAAGTATCTGCACAACCATAATATATTCTCACGGTTCCATCCTCAAAAACAACAGCTGCAGAAGGAAAAACAACATTAGGTACATCTCCTACTCTTTCATACCACTCAGTCGGAGCTAAAAGATAATCCCTTGTTCTATAAATTACCTTCCAAGGTTTTTCTAAATCTAATAAAGCTGCACCCATATAGTAAAGATATCCATTACAACTCTGCCATACTCCATGATAAAATAAAAGCCATCCTTCTTTTGTCTCAATAGGTGCAGGGCCAGCTCCTATTTTTAAACTTTGCCAAACTACATTAATAGGACCCATAACAAACCTGTGATGTCCCCAGTGTATAAGATCTGGACTCTCACAATAGAATATATCTCCAAATGGAGTATGTCCTCTATCAGATGGTCTGTAAAGAAGTGCATATTTATTGTTTATTTTCTTAGGAAATAAAACTCCATTCCTATTGCATGGAGGCATAGGATTTTCTAACTGTATAAATTCTTCAAAGTCTTTAGTGTAAGCTAAGCCCAATGCTGGACCTTGAGGAGTAGAATTACACCATACAATATAATAAGTATCTTCTATCTGTGTTATTCTCGGATCATAACTTTGATTTGTAACATAAACTTCAGGATCTAAACTTTTCATTTTTATCGGTTCAGGCTCAATCTCCCATTCAATTCCATCTTTACTCCTACCTAAATGAAGTGTGTATTTCATATCTATCTCATCAACTCTAAAAATTCCTCTGAATTCATTTTTAAACTTTACTATAGCACTATTGTGAATGCTGTTTGCTCTTGGTACATGTTTAGGTGTAATTATTGGATTATTAGGATATCTTTTAAATACAAATTCGTTAGCCATAAAAATATTAACCTCCTTTCTTAATAAATTTTCTATTCCTTTAATCCTGTAAAAACTATTCCTTTTACAAAATATCTCTGTAAAAATACAAAAGCTAAAAGCATAGGCACTATCGCAACAGTCGAGCCTGCCATTAGAAGCCCAAAGTTATTACCAAACTGAGAATTAAGAACTGCTAAACTTAAAGGAACTGTTCTCATATCACTTTTGTGAATTATTATAAGGGGCCATACAAAATTATTCCACTGACTCATAAAGGTAAAAATAGCTAAAGTTGCAAGCCCACTTTTAGATAATGGCAAAATTATTTTCCAAAATATATAAAACTCACTGCAACCATCAATGTGTGCTGCATCTATAAGTTCATCAGGTATTGTAGAAATTATCTGTCGCATAAGAAATATACCAAAGGCATTAACCATTGCAGGAATTATAAGACCATAGAAAGAATTTAACCAGCCAAGTTTTTTAACTATAATAAAACTTGGTATTATATTAACCTGCCAAGGTACCATCATAGAACCTAATATAATTGTAAAAAGTAACTTATTACCATAAAACTTATGTTTTGCAAAAGCATATCCTGCCATGGAAGATAAAAGTAAGTTAGTTAGTGTTACAGTTATAGCAACTACTAAACTATTAAATAAATATCTATACATAGGCACAAGAGTAAAAAGCTGTTTATAATACTCAAAAGTAGGCCTTAGTGTATAAAATTTAGGTGGATAAGAAAGTAACTCTTCCCTAGGCTTAATAGAACTAATTAACATCCAAAAGAAAGGAAAAACCATAATCAAAAAACCAAGACACAAAAAAATATAAAGAAGTGTATTGTTAAACAATTTTTTATAATTGCATCTTTTTTTATTATTGTTCATAAAATTTAGATATCTTCATATATATTAGAGTAATGACAAAAATTATTGCAAATAAAAGATAAGCTAAAGCAGAAGCATAACCAAGCATAAACCTTTTAAAAGCTCTCTCATATAAGTACGGCACAATCGTAAGAGCAGAGTATAAGACACCTCCAAAATATTCAGTCGTAGAAGCCATTATGTAAACCTGTTCAAAGACCTGAAAAGAATTAATGGTTGACATTATTACTAAAAAAATCATTACTGGTTTTAACATAGGAAGAATTATGTACCAAAATCTCTCCCACGAAGTTGCTCCATCTATTTTTGCTGCTTCAAATACACTATCTGGAATTGACTGAAGCCCTGCTAAAAGTATAATAGTGTTATAACCTATACCACCCCATATACTCATTAGTATTATTGCTGGTAAAGTAGTGGAAGGTTGCATAAGCCAATCTTGTAATACAGCAAGAATACCAAGTTTAGTTAAAACATAGTTTAAAAGTCCGTACCTATCACCTGCATATATCCACCTCCAAACAACTGATATAGCAGCAACAGATGTAACTGTGGGTAAAAAAAATCCAGTCCTAAAAAATGTGCTAAACTTTATCTTCTGAAATAAAGCCATAGCAACAACAAGTGAACAAGCAATACCTAAAGGCACTGTAAAAATTACATAATAAATGGTATTAAAAACCGCTTTCCAAAATAGTTTATCATTAAAAAGAATGTTAATGTAGTTTTTAAATCCCACTAATTTTGGTGGTGAAATACCATCGTATTCTGTAAAACTCAAAAAGAAAGAAGCAATCACTGGTATAAACACAAAAATAGTCAAAATCAAAAAAGCAGGAAGAATAAACAAGTATGAAATAAGTTGTTTTTTAAATTTTCTTATTTTCATTTAACAATATGTTGGTTTAGTTTTTCTTCACACTTTTTAAGTTCTTCCTCAACTGGTTTACCGCCCACCACCACATTTTGTATTGCTTCCACAACATATTTTGTGCTATCATCCCAACCTAAAACAGCTGGGGGACCTTTGGCTTCTTTAATCTGTTCAAATAAAACTTTTCTAAATTCTTCTTTGATAGGAAGCTCTTTCCATATATTTATATTAGGAGGCAAATATACATTTTTTGTCTTTGCTACTTCTATATACAATTCTTTTTGTATTTCTGGTTTTGATAAAAATTTTATAAATTCAAATGCTTTGTCTATATTTTTGGATGTCTTAAATATACCTATCACTCGTCCTCCTATAAAAGAAGTCCTTTTACCAGAAGGTCCTTTAGGAAGCAGTGCTATTGACCATTTGCCTTCAAGTTCTGGCATTTCATAAGGAAAACTATTTATTAACCAATTCCCACACATACCAATAGGAAACTCTCCGGACCTAAATCCAGCTCCAAAATTTTCAGCTGAACGAGGTACATTATATTTATTGTACAAATCAGAAAAAAACTTTAAAGCAACTTGAGCTTGTTTACTGTTTATTATACTTTTTGTTCCTTCTTTATTATAGTAATCACCACCTGCCTGCCATAAAAATGGAGAAAAACCAATCCAGTCTAAAGATCCCCACACTATCATCATCTTCTTATTTTGTTTATTAAGATCCTTCAAAACTTCCTCTAACTCCTGCCATGTCTGAGGAGATTTAGATATAATGTCTTTTCTATAGTAAATAAGCTGAACAGTGAGATCAAAAGGAATACCATAGACCTTTCCTTTTATCTCAGATGAATTCCAAATAGAGGAAAATATATTTTCTTTTAGTAACTTTACATCATTAGGAAATCTCTCAGAAAGTTCAACCATAGCTCCTTTGTGTCCAAACTCTGCTGCCCAAGTAAGACCCATAGTTCCTAAATCAGGAAGAACCTCTCCTGCTATTGCTGTAAGATACTTAGTATGTGCCTCTGACCATGAAATAGACTCACACATTACACTTATTCCCGCTTGAGGAGTAAAATATTTATCAGCAAGAGATTTTATAATCTGAGCTTCTTCTTCAGAACCAACATGCCATAAAGTTAACACATTTTTTTGTTCTTTTTGCGTACAACTAAATATCAAAAAAAGTAGAGAAATTAAACAAAACAAATTTTTCATAATAAAATCTTCACCTCCTATCCTATTTTTAAATCCAATTTAGATTAATAAAAATATACTGCTGTTTCAAATTTTATTAAAGACACAGTATCAGCTCCAATTACTGTTCCAGTTAAGGCATCTTTCCCATTTATATAAGCTCTTCCAGGGAAAAACCATCCTAATACTAACCTAAATGAAGTTGTATATTTATAATTATATCCTATCTGTAAATTTATCTCTTTGCCTAAATCATTTGTTTGTTCTCTCTGATTATCTTCATTTATTATTACTACTCCATCTGGACTTAAATGATTATATAAGAAGAAATCAAACCCAGCATACAGCCCTTGAAGTTTTCCACCCTCTGTAAATTCATATCTCGCACCTAAATTTATAATACTTGCTGGATACAAACATATACTTTTTTCTACATATCTCCCATCATACACTTCTGTTGGATTGTCACCAGAAGTAAATCTGTTGTGTTGGTATGGATTGGCTTTGTAAATTTCACCATAACCTTGATGATCATAACCCCTTGCTCTTGTCCACCAGTCATCATTAAGCCCTATAAAGCCCTCATCTTCAGGTGTAGTTGAATCATCTCCTGAACCGCCGAGAATATTAGTGTAAACTTTTAATAATGTTGGTGTCTCCAAAATAGGACTTCCCATAGGTCTTTTGTATTGTGCCATAATATGAAATGCAAATGCCTGTCTTGAAGCCAAATCATAATAGTCCCTATTTACATAATTTAATGTTACAGGATCAAGAGCTCTGTAAGTTGTTACATATTTTTCTCCAAAAAGATATGCAAACTCTACTCCATAATCCAAACCAAAAGATAATCCTCCATCAACTCTTAAGCCAATTATATTCCTTAAATCATATTCACTAGGCAATCTACCAGTTGGATTTGTCTCAGTAGGATCATTTATTACTGAATTAAGAAAATATGTTTTTAATCTATGTCCGGGAAGTAACGAAGAAGATTTAATCATAACTCCTTGTGCATCAAAGTCCTTATCTTCATATCTTGTCTCCCAGGCTAAGCCACCGTGGGGTGCATAAAGTGGTGCGGTTGATTCATTTAGTTTTGCTTTAAATAACATTATCTTCCCATATTCAGAAAAAATATCTGCTCTAAAACCATCCATTGTCATACACAAAACTAAATCCATCCTTTCAGGATCAGGATATTCTGTCCCAGAAATAAATTGTCTACCAACGGTTACTGAAAATAAATCATAAATTCTATCCCAAACTATATATGATTTAGTCACTTTGTATCCAGTATAATTTCTAGGATTTTGTATATTGGGATCTCCTAAAAAACCACCAACTGTCCCGTAATGTTCTGCATTAAAAGAATTATTATGTGTTGCCCACAGTGTATCTCTTTTTTCTATTTCTATCACCCCAAATACATCTCTCAAAATACTTGCCCTTACACCAAGTTTTGTATCAGAAAACATAAAATCATTCACATCATCAAAATCAGCAGATCCATCAGCACGAAGTATTGTTTCTGTTTTATCCCAGGCATTATTTGTGCGATGCCACCACGCTCTTACTTCACCTATAAACTCAAATGACTTTATGGGAGCAAACATCATATATGGAAAAATCAACAATATAAGAAATATAACACTTATTATTTTTTTTGTATCCATTTTTTATCATCCTCCTTTTTAATAATTTATTTATATATTTTACATGCTATATCATTATTAAAATCTGGGACAGATACTAATAAAATTTTATTTGTTGCTGTAATTTTCTTTTTTGAAATTACATTTCCACTCCAAGTATCCCAAAATTCCACATTATATTCTCCATCCTCTACATTTTTAATCTGAATTTTAGCGTTTTTAACTTGAGGTACTTCAATACCTGAAAGATAATTTTTTACATTGTATCTTGGATTTTTAAGCCACAAAAGCATAAGATCTCCAGAAGAAGACTTTATACCTAATACTTGACATTTGTTGATTAAATTAGTAAATGTGAGACTTCCAACATTTAACCAGTCATCTCCATCGTTTATTATTTTTATTGTATGTTTTCCTTTTGAAATAGGTACTGAAAAAGATTTTTGTATTTTAAAATCACTTCTTCCTTTTGGAAACTCTTCTGAAAGCATAAGTTTATCATCTACATAAATTTTTAAATTAGCACCAATTTTAGCTGACTGTAATATATAAATAGAAAAACTGCCATCTACAGGATAGTCAACTTTAAATATAGGAACTACATACATATCCTTGTGCCATTTGGGACTTTGAAAATACCGAGACAAAAGTCCTCCTTTAACTAATCCACTTTTATCTATCACCAATGCATCAGAAGTCATAATTGATTTTTCCCAATCAAGTGGTGGAGAATATACTAAGTCAGTATAGTCACCTTCACCAATTGACTCTGCCTCTAACAACTCAAAGTTTTTTTCATCATAATCTATACCTTTTAAAAATTTTGCAACAGCAGCATAATGGTAATAAAGATTGTTTACCTTTATATGTCCATCCCACCACCAATACATAGCAGTTCCTGAATTTAAACTCATCACAGAAGCCCATAAAGTATCATGTAAAAGGATTCCTTTCTTGTCTTTTGCCTCAACTGAAACATCAGTTATAGCTCCTCCTATTTCTCCAAAAAAATGAGGTTTTTTATATCTATTTCTTTTCTCTATACCTATACTATATATTCCATTTATTACCTCATCAGTATACATATGGGTTTGAGAATAACTAATTTCAGGTAATCTAAATATGGTATCTCCAGCAAATGCTCTTGCAAAAGATGTTGTGATGAGATGGCCTGAATAATCTATCTCTTTAAGATAACTTGCCATTTCTTTATGCCATTCTCTTACTATATTTTCATCATAGTCAGAAATTAAATCAACTTCATTGAAAAACTCCCAAGACATTATTGCACTACTATATCCCCATCTTGCTACTACATATCTTAGTCTTCTTCTGTAGTACTCTTTTGCTGTTTCATCTTTAAAGAAATCAATCGGTTGCTTACAGGGACCTCCATTTATAAAATTATATGCGTTTTGCTCCCAAGTAATTTCTTTATCAAAAGCACCATGATAGTCCAAACAAAACTGAACATAAATTCCCAACTTCTCACAAAGCTCTATGATTCTATCAAACTCAAAACTATCTTTCTGATTATATCTTCCAAGCCCCTGACCTCGCGGCTCAGCCCACTCTATAATTAAACCCCAAGGACAGTTCCAAAGACGAGTCCAGTTTTGTCCTGTTTCTGCAAGTTTTTTTAAATAATCAGGATATTTCCACTTATCTGAAGCAGTAACCCAACAAACATTTTGACCTAAAGGAAAGTATGTTTCTCCATTGGTAAATTTAAAATAATTTTTTGTATTTGAAATAGTAACTAAACCTTTACTTCTTGAACTTACACACTCAAAACTTTGTTTTTTGCTTTCTACTTTACCAGCTGGATTTTTGAATGAGACAAAATACTCCCAATTTCCAATTTTATTCGGTGAAAAACGTATTTTCCATAATTTCTTTCCCGTCGGTTTCAAAGTACCTGTTTCTTCTCTGTAGTCCTCATAATAAAAACCAGGCACTTTATATGTTTTACCATCAGGAGAAGTAAAAATTCCTGTTAAAACTACCTCATTGGGATTATAAGGATTTTCAAAATATGAATCTATCTCTATTGAAAGTTCAAACTTCTCATACTGTCCCACCATGTCAGCATTGGCAGATATTGATTTTATTTTAGGCATACTATACTTTGAAGGATTAATGACTTCAGGATACTTTGCTGGTTTTATTTCCAATGGAATCACAAGTGGTTCTCCTTCAGTAATTCTTAAATTGTCTATACTTATTGAACCAGTTAATATCTCTCCTTGAGGAGCAAGAACTTGTAATGCTATTCTTTTAACTTTTTCTTTATGCTTAATATAACTTGAATATGTCCAGTTAGTCGCCTCACACTTAAAATTTTTAGCATTTAAATCAAATTCAACATCTTTATTTTCACCAGGCAATAACACTTTATCAGGCGATTCATACCATATCCATCCTCCACCGGTAGACAAAGCAAGATTCAATTTTATATTTTTTTTAAGAGGGTTAAGTACATCTACATATAACCTATTTACTCTTTCCCAATTAAAATCACCTTCTATACAGTAGGTTGCTTTATTATTGTCTGTGACTTCTTCAAAAATAAGTTCTAAACTTTTTTTACCATCTGTAGCCCAGTTTTCATTAAATTTTACAGAAACAGCCTGTGTCTGCCAACTAGCTATATTCCATTGAGTTTTATCTTCTTCAAATGATTCAAATACTACCTTATCTCCTATTTGTTTAATAGTAGGCGATATCTTATCAATCTTAGTCTCACTGTATACCCTTATGTTATCTACATATACAGGACCACTTCCACCTACAAATGTTAAAACTATTCTTCTTACATCTTTTAAGTTTTCTATCTTTATTATATTTCTCCAACCACTTCTTTCTGCTTTCCAATTGTTTGCTTTTAAATTAAAAATAACATCTTTGTTCCAACCAGAAACAATTCTTTGTTCAGGAGATTCATACCACTCCCACTTCTCTCCAGTACAAACTGCTAATGTCATTAAAAGTGTTTCTTTTGATTTACTATAAATATCAAACGAAATTTTTTCTACAGTAGAAAAATTAAAAAATTGTTCTATCATAACCTGCGCTTTTTCAGACCAATCAGAATCTTCAAATTCAATCTTTAATGACTTCTCTCCTTCTGAAACATAATCTTTCGATAAAGAAACTCCTTTAGTTGCTGTTTTCCAACTTACTACTGACCAATAATTTACTCCTTCAAAATCTTCTAAGATATACCAATCCTTAGGATACAAAAACTGAAAAAATAAAATACAAAAAAGAATCAATGAAAAATATACTATCTTTTTTTTCATACTTCCTCCTTTTATTTTATTATCATAATTTTATTTAATTTACTATCTTTTACTTTATAATCATTTATAACATCTATTTTGTAAATATATAAGCCACTATCTACTTCCTTACCGTTTTCATCTTTTAAATCCCACACAAACTCTTGATATGGAGAGGAAATTTTCATCCAATTCTCCGTTAAAGATTTCACTAATTTCATATTTATATCATAAATTGTGACTTTAACTTTACAAGGTACCTGTATGTTTACAAAGAATTTTATTTTTACTTTTTTATCTTCATAAAACTTAACAGGATTTTTTTCTAAGGGAATAAGTTCTAATAACTTACCTTCTAACTCAATTTTCTGTTTTTGTTGTTGAGAAATCTGTTTTGGTAGAATTTTAAACGCAAAATCACTTTTAGATATAGGAGGAATAAAAACAGATAAAAATCCAGAAACTGAAGTTGATTCATTGATATAAAAATATTCTCCACTCCAGGTATCATAAAACTTTGCTTCATATAAACCATCCAGCAATCCAGAAACAGTAAGCACTCTTTCTTCTTTGTTCTGTGTATTTCTTATCCATCCAAAAGCATAACTATCAGTCCTCATTGCAAACACTTCACCAGAAGGAGATAGAGAGGCACTTGCAGGATAAAAATTATTATCTACAAAATTAATATCTTTTACAAACTCATAAAAAATTTTCATCCTCAAAAGCATCTCATCTGTCATATCTCCCCAACTACCTCCATCATTCCAATCCAAAGGAGTAATCGCAGCACCAGCTGCTAATGCAGCCCATATAGCATTATGAAGATGATATGGTTGCAAATTTTGATTGTCAGTACCAAACTCACCAACAAAATTAGGTTTTAAAAAACCAGCCCACATTTGTCTTGTATAGCTAATAATGGTATCTGCAACAGAATTATAACTATTTTTATCTTTATAAGTATGTATTTCAGCTAAATCAAATATATTATATCCATTACTCCAAAATTGATCACCAGATTTAGATCCACAAGTAGGCCTACCATAAGGATCGTTTTGTTTAAAAAACTGATGCACTCTCCTACACCAATCTTCAGCAGCAGAAGGATTCATTACATATCCAGTTGTACCATTTATTTCTACTATTATATTCCAAACAGCTAAAGCTCTGCTGTAGCCCCATCTTGCTATGATATATCTATAAAGTTTTTTCTGATATTCCCACACAGTAGAAGTATTAGAAAAAAAACCTTCAGGAGTTGTAATTTGACTGTAAGCATTTATATTCCAGTTCCCTCCAGACCACGGTTGACCAGGAATTCTTAAAGCATCATGAGGCCATAATGCTAAAATTATATATATGTCGTTTTTTTCTGCCTCCTGAATGTAATTTTCTATAGTGTAACAGATCTGTTGATCATATACACCTATTCCTTTTGAAGTATTTTCAATCATCCCTACCCAAGGAGGCCCAATCCATATTACTATCATATTCATCCCATATTGTTTCATCACATCAAAAGGAGTAGCTAAAGAATTCCAAGCCCTACAATGGCCAATTCCATAAAAAGGTGTTCCATTATCATACATCAAGTACCTTTTATTAGGTGCTATTTTTATCCAACCATGATATTGGGATTCTATACACTCAAAATTATATTCTTCTGACTGGGTCTGTCCTGTTTTGTCTTTTAAAATCACATTATATCTCCATACACCAACTTCATTAGGAGTAAATCTTATTTTCCATTTGCTACCATCATAAAACCCAAAAATCTTCCATTCTTTATTAGAAGGAGATATAAATACTCCAGAAAGATCCACTTGCTCAGGATCATAAGGATTAATATAGTCAGCAGCAAGTTCTACTTTTACTTCAAATTTTTCATATTTTCCAACTTTGTTTTTTTCAGATAAAACAGAATAAATTACAGGCGCACTAAAAGTAGTATTTTCAGCAAAAACAAAAAACAAAAATACAAAAAAATAACCATAATTTCTCATTTTCTATTTTTATTTAAAAAACTTTTTGCTATCTCTATATTTTTATAAACTTGGTTTTTAAAATTTTCATCCAAAGAAAAATTTATTGCTTTTTCATAATTTACTATTGCTTCATCAAAATTATTTTTTAAAGCATAGGCAACTCCTAAATTATTATAGTATTCAGCAATATATGGATTTAATTCTATAGCTTTTTTATAATATTTTATAGCTAAATCTATATCACCAATTTGTCTGTAAAGTATTCCCAAGTTAAAGTATGCTTGAGAATAAAAAGGATCTAAATTTATGGATTTATTATAATGATAAAAAGCGTCGTTGAAGCTTTTCTTTTTTAAATATACATTGCCAATATTACTATGAACCCTAGCATACATTTGTTTTGTATCATTGTAAATCCAGGAAAGATTAGGAACTAATGTAAGAGCTTTTTTGTAATGTTTTAGAGCATTATCCAGATCTCCTTTTTTTTCATACTCCATACCTAAATTATTATGAGCCCTGAAATTATTTGGACATTGATTAACTGTTTTATACCACAATGTAAACTCATCCTTCCAATCTTTATTTCTTTGGTATGTTAATAAAAAATAAGGCAGACTTATTAGTAGAAATGCCATATAGCAAACCTTCTTATTTAAATAATAAATTTTTTTAAAAATCTCACCAAGTATTAAGCATATCCCAAAAGACGCTAAATACAAGAATCTCTCAGCTAAAAGGACCTCTATTGGTATAATGTTAGAAACTGGTATAAGGGTTATAAAAATAAAAAAAACACCAAATGAAATAACAGGATATCTTTTTGCCAAAAAAATACCTATAATAATTAAAAAAATTACAAAAAATAAAGACAACAAAACCTTATATTCCCACAAACTAAAAGATAATTCTACAACATAATCAGCACATAGGTTAACCGGAAAAATAAGTAATCTAAAATATTCAACAAATACTTTTGTCATAGTAAGAAATGTGTAATACTCACTACCCCCCCACCAACTACACATAGCTATACTTCCTAACACTGATTTTCTTATAAAAATATAGATAATACTAATTAAAATATAAAATATGTAATTTTTAAAAAATATCCTTTTTTTAAAAATTAAATCATAAATTATTAACACAACTACAATTGTAATTGTTGATTCCTTAGAAAACAATGAAAGTGTGAACGAAATTAAGGACATTACATAAAAGGAAATCTTTTTTTTATCTAAATAAACAATATAAAATAAAAATGCCAATAACCCAAACATACATGCAATAACATCTGCTCTTCCTTTTATCCAACTTACTGCCTCTGTATGTACAGGATGCAAAGCAAATATAGAAGCACTAATAAATGAGATTATTTTTTTCTCAAAAAACTTTTCACTTAATAAATAAACAACTATAACTGTTAAAGAATGAAAAATTAAATTTGAAAGATGATATCCAAAACTTGAAAGTTTCCATAAAAAATAATCAATAGAATAACTAAATGTTGTTAAGGGTCTATATATTTTAGGTTTTTGTCTTGTATCTTCAGAAACAGTATCTTTTAAATAGAAAAATTTAAAAAAATTTAAAGGTGTCCTTATCCATTTATTATTAACTATAATAGAAATATCATCCCAAACAAAAGAATTTTTAAGTGTATTTGAATAAACAAGAAAAGATATAGTAATTAATATAAAAAATTTCATTCACCTTATAACAAAAACTTTACCAAAATCGCTTTTTTCATTCTCTGATTCTATCTGATAAAGATAAATGCCAGTAGGTAAACTAAAACCATCATTATCTTTAGCATCAAATATAAAATAGTTCTCACCAGCTTGTTTATATTCATAGTTTGTTATTTTTATTAAATTTAGATTAATGTCATATATTTTTAATCTTACAGGAATAGCTTTATTTAAATAATACTTCAATTTAGTATATCCATCTCTATTAGGATTAAATGGATTAGTAGTAGGATAAAGCACCACAATAGAACCAGATACTTCTGCTGAAGGCGGTTGAGTAGATTGCTCTAAAGTAAAATTTGCATAGATGATTTTGTTAGAATCTACTAAAATTGTCACAGAAGGATTATTAGAAGAAATGTCTCCTGACCAATTTAAAAATCTATACCCATTATAAGGAGATGCTGAGATTTCAACCTGTGTATTTAGTTGATACACTCCGCCGACTGGATTTAGAGAAACCTTTCCTGCATTTAGAGGTGAAATTATAACTGTAACTGTATAAGTAGAAATGCCATCAGAAACAAAATTAGCATTTAAAGAAAGGTTTGAATTTAAAACAATAACTAAAGGATTCTGAGTACTTGAGACATCTCCTGACCAATTTAAAAATCTATATCCACTATAAGAGTAGGCAGTAAGAGTAACTGTACTACCAGCTGTATAAACTCCTCCTACGGGATGCATACTTATCCAACCAGCATTTTGAGGTTGAATATTTACATTAAGAATATATGTAGCTGTACCTCCACCACTAGATTGTGTAAAGTTGGCTGTTATGTTCTTGTTTGAATTCATAGTGATTGTTGCTGGATTTTGAGTCCCACTTAAATCACCACTCCAACCACTAAATATATACCCACTATTAGGCTGTGCTTGAAGAGTCACCTGTGTGCCTGCTGTATAGGAGCCTCCGGAAGGATTTAAACTTACACTACCTCCAGATTGAGGATTAATATTTATAGTAAGTGTATACATTTGTGGTAGCCCTGATAAAGCATTATTCTTAAAAAATGTTCCCCATTGAGTTGGACTATTTGGATTCCAATTATTAACAAGGTCTAAATACTCATAACCACTACCATTCCCACACCATGACCAGGCAAAAAGATGAATGCCATATTGTTTTGCACGATTTACTATAGAGGCCTCATCTACATCACTATTATTATGCCAATGCCCAAACTCTCCTACACAAAGAGGCAAGTTGTTATTATAAAAATAACTCATATAAGTGTTAACTTTAGAATCATTATTATATACTTCATACATATGTACTGAAAATATTACATTTCTTAATGGGTCAGAATTTAAAACATCACTTGCATTATATCTCATAGTGTTTGTCCAATCTTGTCCCCAGTTTGGAGCATCAACCATAAGTACATGTGTAAAGCCATTGTTTCTTAATGACTGAATAGCATTTATAGTATCTGTTTTCCAAGAAGAATAATTTGTATTTCCATGCGGTTCGTTGCCAATGTTTATAATTACAAAATCTTCCTGATTAACAAGTACACTTTTTATTTCTATCCAATAATTAACTGCTGCTTGTAGATTACATGCACCAGATTGTTCTCCATAACCAGTAGTGTCATGAACCTCCAAAATTATTGCTTTAAAACCATTGTTTCTGGCTTCATTAATAATTGAACTTACTTCATTAGCAGGGATTTTAGTCCATCTGTAGCCATTAGACAAAACAATTCTTACAGAATTACATCCCCAACTTCTTATGCCTTGTAAAGCTGAACCTAAATAACCTCTATACCATGCATGTCCATGGTTGATCCCAACTAATCTAACAACTTGACCATTCCCATCTAATAAGTTTCTGCCTTCTACTCTAAGTTGATTAGGTTTAAGTTGAGAAAAAATAGAATTATTTATAATTGTTATTATAGGTAAAATTAAAAATAGTTTTTTCATAGGTTTTTACATTATATAATATTTTTTAAAATTTTTTTTAAATTTTTAATAAAACATAAAACCTAATGCTAAATAATGAAAAAATCCTACATCTTCTCCCAGAGGTATTAAAGAATAATCAAATCTTAAACCCTCTTTTCTAAAACCAAAACCAAATCTAAAATTGGAAATTAAAGGCAAATCATTCTCATAATAAGAAATTTTTATAATATTGCCTACCCTTATTGAAATATCCTCTTTTATTCCTCTATAAATTGGAAATTCTATACCTGTATGAATAGAAGCAAAACCATCTAACTGATATCTAAAACTACTCAACAGCATCATATTATTAGCCATAATATAACTTATACCAAAATTTAGATTAGTTGGTAAAACTTCTAAAGTTTCACCCATAGATACAAAAGATAAACCTATGTTTTTTATACTCGCTCCAAAGGTTAATCTTTGTTTTCTAAACATCAATCCTAAATTTAATCCTCCTGCTAAATTATATCCCTCATCTAAAGAGGTTGATTCATATACTAATTTTGTACTTAATCCAAAATAAATTTTATTAAACTTTTTAGCATATGCTATGTCATTTATAAAGAATAAATAACTAAAAGAACCATTTTCACTTTCAAGTGCTGTCCACATATAGTTAAAAGACAAACCAATTGTTGATTTATCTTTAAACGACTTTGCAAAAATTAAGTCACCTCTGTTTATACCTGCTACCCAGTTTAGATACATAATTTTAAACTCAAAAGGAGAAAGCCCAACTAACCCAGCTGGATTATGATATATACTCTCTATTTCTCCTGATAAAGCAGATAAATTTTCTCCCAATCCTGTTGCTTTTACACCAAAGAACAATTTTAATCCATCAAATCCAGCTGAAAATAAATGTGTTAAGGAGAGAAAAAGAAATAATATGAATATATTTTTTACCATAGGTAGGATAAATATCTCCTTTCTTTAAAATAAAGAACATTAAAAAATCTAAATTATTCTTTTACCAATTAAAAGAATCAATCCAAATATAACCATTAAATGTAGCGGTAGATTGACCTCCTGCTCCAATTTTTACACCTACTACTCTAACCTGATTTAAATTAAAACCTGGCTCATCCCAACCCCAAATTTCTGTAGCAGTATTCACTTCAACTTTGCTCCATTGTCCTGGAATTATTTCTCCTCCACCTATATTTCTCCAACTACTATATCTGTTTCTCCAATTGCTATCCTTAAAAAATATCTGAATCCCATTAGGAGATGTTTCATCACCAACTGCTTCTTGAGGAACCCAAACCCATACTGTTACTATGGTATTAGATAAATTTACAGGTGTCTGCATATCTACATATGCTTCTCCCTTAGAATAATTAGCATGACCACCTATAAGGTTTACTGTACACCTTAAGCTTGCTGAACCATATCTTGCTCTTGTAGTATCTCTTGCAACTGCTGTGATTGCTTGAGAATCAGTATATGTCTGATGTACCCAACCTTGAGCAGAGGCTTCAAAATTATATCTTGCTGTATCTTGACCAATCTGTTCAAAGTTAGCAGTAACGGTTATATTTGAATTCATTGTAACAGTTGTTGGATTTGAAGTAACTGTATTTTGTCCTATCCTCCAATTTAAAAATTGATACCCACTATTAGCTTGAGCAGTTAAAACCACAACTTGCCCAGCACTATAGGTTCCTCCTGGTGGATTAAGTGTAACAGTACCTGCTCCAGTTGGACTTATATTCACAGTAAGAGTATATGTCTGCTGCTGTTGCTGAGTAAAGTTTGCTGTGACTGTCTTGTTTGAATCCATAACAATCGTTGCAGGATTAGTTGTACCTGTTAAATTACCACTCCAACCACTAAATACATAACCACTTGAGGCAGTAGCGGTTAAAGTCACCTGAGTACCAGCAACATATGTCCCACCAGCTGGATTAAGTGTAACAGTACCTGCTCCAGTTGGACTTATATCCACAGTAAGAGTATATGTCTGCTGTTGCTGACTAAAATTAGCTGTAACTACTTTGTTTGAGTTCATAATAATAGTGGTCGGATTCTGACTACCGGAGAGATTTCCACTCCATCCATCAAACTTCCAACCAGGATTAGGATTGGCTTGAATCAAAACTGAAGTCCCAGCAGCATATATACCACCAGCTGGATTCAAAGAGACTGTTCCTGCACCAGATGGTTCTATACTAACAAGAAGAGTATAAGTTGTGCCTCCACCACCAGTTTGAGTGAAGTTAGCCGTAACTGTTTTGTTTGAGTTCATAATAATAGTAATAGATGAAGATGTTCCTGTAGCATCTCCACCCCAACTACTAAATACATATCCTGGATTTGCTTGTGCTGTAAGAGTAACCTGACTGCCAGCAACATATACTCCTCCAGATGGATTTAAATTAACCGTTCCTGCACCAGCAGGAGATATATTAACAGTAAGCGTGTATGTTGGAGATGAAGTTTGTTGAGTAAAGCTGGCTGTTATGTTCTTGTTTGAATCCATAGTGATTATTGCTGGATTTTGGTTCCCACTTAAATCACCACTCCAACCACTAAATATGTAGCCAGGGTTAGCTGTAGCAGTTAGTGTGATTTGTGTGCCTAAAGGATATGTACCACTTGATGGAGAAACTGTTCCTCCTCCAGGTGGTGAAACATTAACAGTAAGTGTATAAGTTGTGGTTCCTGTTTGTTGAGTAAAGTTAGCAACTACTGTTTTGTTTTTATCCATAACAATTGTGGCTGGATTAGATGTTCCAGTTAAGTCTCCACTCCAATCCCTAAATACATAACCTGGATTTGCCGTAGCGACTAATGTCACAACTGTCCCAGCATTGTAACTTCCTCCGGAAGGATTTAAAACAACACTACCTGCTCCTTGAGGATTTACTACTACAACTAAAGTATAATTCGTAGTTCCACCACTTGTAGGTGATTTTGATTTTTTAGCACATCCATTTAAACTAAATAAAACTAAACTGATACTTAAAATAAAGGATATTGATTTTTTCATATAATTAATTGCCTCCTATTATCCTATTAAATGGTAGTAAATAAAAATTTTATCGCATTCAAAAAAAATTTATACTTACTACCATTTTTTTTACACTAAGATTGGGGGTGCTTTATAGAAAAGCACCCCCATACTAAAATTAAAACTCTATAAATAATTACCAGTTCACAGAATCAATCCAAATATAACCATTAAATGTAGCAGTAGAGCCACCACCGGTTCCAATTTTTACACCGATAGCTCTAACTTGTGTCATATCAAAACCAGCTTGATCATAAGCCCATGCTTCATTAGCACAATTTACAGTAATCTCAACCCATTGATTAGTAGGAATACCATAAGGAGGATTTCCTATGTTTTTCCAAGAACTATATCTATTTCTCCATTGAGCATCCTTAAAAAATATCTGGATACCATTCGGTCTTTGAGGATTGCCAGCAGCCTCTTCAGGAACCCATACCCAAACCGAAACTACTGCATTAGACATATTAACAGGAACTGTTACACCAGCAGGAGGATTATTTTGCATATCTACCCATGCTTCACCTTTTGTATTTGGAAGTTGTGTCTCATCTCCACCTTGAAGATTAACTGTGCATCTTAAACTTGCACTCCCACGATATGCCTTACTTGTATCTCTTGAAACTGCTGTAATACCTTGAGAATCTTGCCATGTCTGATGCCTCCAACCTTGAACACTAGTTTCAAAGTTATATTTTGCAGTATCAGTACCACCGCCAGTACCACCACCAGTACCACCGCCAGTACCACCACCAGTACCACCGCCAGTACCACCACCAGTACCACCACTCTGAGTAAAGTTGGCTATTACTATTTTATTAGCATTCATAGTGACAGTAGTAGTATTAGTTGTTCCTGTAGCATCTCCAGCCCAACCAGAAAATGTATATCCAGAATTAGGAGTTGCTGTAAGAGTAACTACTGTCCCAGCATTATATATTCCGCCAGCTGGATTAAGTGTGACAGTACCTGCGTTGGTGGGGTTTACTATCACAGTAAGCGTATATGTTTGTGTCCCAGTACTTCCAGTAGTTGAGGTTTTTTTTCTTTGAGCACAACTGCTGAACAACATCACACTTAACACCAACAGAGGCGTTATTATTTTTATTACTGTTTTGTTGTTACTCATATTTTAAACCTCCTTTTATTTAAGTTTAAATTTTGTTAGATTCTTCTTGTTATATATATAGAAAACTTATTTGGTGAAATGTCAAAAGATAATTTTAAATCATTATTTTTAAAAAATGAAAATTTAGAGATTTTTGAAGTTGTAATATAAATGTCCACCACATTATAAATCCAAACACATCCAAATAAAACCAAAAGAAAATTTGCAACATCTATACTAGTAGAATAATCATCATATGCAAAATCGTCATTTGTTTTTTCATATTCTTTGTATCTGCTTTCAGCATAGTTCCACATTACAAAACTTCCTAACAGCAGCCCTGCTGAAGAAGAAGCAAGAATTATTCCTTTCGTTTTTTCATGTTTTTCGGCCAAATATATATGTCCCACTCCGGGAAATAAAACAGAAAAGAGAATTGCTTTTGTAAATTTGGAATCTTTTTTAGAATAACTAATAATTTCTTTTTCCTTAACCTCGGTTAATTTAGTCCCACAATTTTGACAAAAATTTGCTGAAGTTAAGTTTTTTACTCTACAATAAGGACAAATTTTTTCTTCTTTTTGGGGAGATAAATTTTTCTGAGAAGATTTTTTACCTGACTTAACTAACCTTGCACCACAATCTTGACAAAACATACTATCAGCAGGATTTAAAACTCCACATCTATCACAGATTATCTCTGCAAATCCTAAAATACTAATACATAACAAAAAAACTATAAATTTTATTTTTTTCATAAAAATACTCCCACAAAACTTAATATATGCAATTTTTTTGCCAAAAATAAATTAAAAAAATCATATTTTTAAAAAAACATTTTTTACACTTTGTAAAAATTTTTGACATTTTTTAAAAAATTATTGTTTTTTCAATTGATTTTTTTATGACAAATATAGCTAAAAATAATAAAATTGTAGCTATAAATATAGTTATATCAAACAAAAATTGAGAAGTTTTAATATAGATAGTATAAATAAGTGCTGAAAGAGTCATAAATAACATAAAAACCATAGGAAGTACTAAAAATAATAAATTATTATTCTTGTAGTTTTGCTTCTTCATCCATAAAAAAATAACCAAAAGAACCAAAGCAGCAAGCAGTTGATTTGTAGAACCAAACAAAGGCCAGATTACCCTCCAACAAGAAACAACATTTCCTGAGATATCTTTTATTTTAATGTTTAAAAGAATAATAGGTAAGACTAAAGAAATTAAAGTAGCAATCACTCTATTTAAAAAAGAATTCAAATTAAGTACTATTAGTTCTTGAAACACATATCTTGAAATTCTTGTAGCAGTATCAAGAGTTGTAAGAATAAAAGCAGAAATCGCAAGAAACCCAAGAAGTTCTCCTAACTTAGGATCTATTCCTAAAACACTTGAAAATTTAGCTAAACCTAAAGCGTATATTTGTTGTGGGTTTTTAAGTTGTGTGTTTGTAGGTAAAATCATCAAAGTAGCTAAAGCTACACAGGCAACAATTCCTTCTAAAATCATTCCGCCATAACCTACAAATTTTGCATTTTTCATATTATCCAATTGCTTTGAAGTTGTACCTGAAGAAACAAGTGAATGAAACCCAGAAATAGCTCCACATGCAACTGTTATAAATAAAAAAGGCACAAGTGGGCCTATCGATTTTGAATAAAAACTTACAAATCTATTATATAAAATTTCATTTCTACCAAATATAATTCCTATCACTCCTACTATTACACAAAAATACAAAAAATAACTTGAAAGATAATCTCTCGGCTGAAGTAAAATCCACACAGGAAGTATAGAAGCAAAAAAACAATATATAAGAAGAACCAAAATCCAAACTTGTTTAGTTAAAAACACAATCTTATAATTAAAACTAATTATTATTCCTAAAATAATTAAAGCCAAAGCAACCATAGTTGAAAAAGTAAGTTTTAATTTTAATTTATAAAGCAAAACTCCAAAAATCAAAGCGACACATACATACCACATACTTACCTGAGCTACAGATGCCTCAGCTGAAAATGTATCAGAAGCAATATCAGTAAAAACAGCAATCACATACATTAATGAAAACCATATAAAAATAAGAAAAACTTTATAGGTTGTTTTATCTATATATTTATTTGCTATCTCTGCAATTGTCCTACCATTATGACGGGCAGAAATAACAAGTGAAAAAAAATCATGTAGTCCACCTACAAAAATCGTACCTAAAACAATCCACAGCAAAGTCGGCAACCACCCAAAACTTAATCCAGCCAAAATAGGACCAACTATAGGACCAGCACCTGCTATGGATGAAAAATGATGCCCTAAAAGAACTAATTTATTAGTGGGCACAAAATCAACCCCATCTTTGTATCTTCTTGAAGGGACTTCTTCTGATTCTTCTATATTTAATTTTTTTTCTAAAAATCTGCCATAAATGAAATAAGCTAATAAAAAAATACTAATCACTATAAGAAGATACGCTGCCATTTTTTTCTCCTTTTGCTTTTGTGATTAAAATATAACATCGTCTTCTAATTTTACTATATCATCCTCTAAAAGATATCTTCCTTGACTTAATTCTACCATTTCAAGGATTTTTGTTTTAGAAGGATTTTTTAATCTATGAGGTACTCCCTTTTCAACTTTAAAAGTCTCGCCATTTTTAAGAGTTATTACTTTATCTTTATAGGTAATCTCAGCTACCCCAGAAACCACAAACCACATCTCAGAACGTTTTAGATGTTTTTGTAAACTTATCTTTTTTTGAGGCAAGATATTTATAAGTTTTAATTTATAACTTTCTTTTTGAAGAAGAATAGTATAAAATCCCCAGGGCCTTTGAACTGTTTTGTGATATTTTGTAGTATCATTTTTTATCTTTTCTACAATCTCTTTTAGTTTGGATATATAATTTTTATTAATTATTAACAAAGCATCTTCTGTATCCACCACTATTAAATTATCCAAACCAACACTTACTATTAAACGCTTATCACCAAAAACTATTGAATTTTTACTTTCAAAATCCACATTTTTTTTAGAAATAAAAATGTTATTATTTTTGTCTTTTTTATATATTCTTTCTAAAGCCAACCAACTTCCTACATCATCCCAAAAAATATCATTTAAAGCTAACATTACAAGTTTATTTGTTTTTTCTATTATACCCTTATCAATAGATACTGGGTTAATTTTGTTATAAAAGGTTTCAGTTTTTTCAAAATCCAAATTTTCAAAAATTTCATATAAACTTCTTTGGTATAATTTTAACTCCTCAAAAAAGGTTTTCAAACTAAAAAAAAATATACCTCCATTCCAATAGACATTACCAGCCTCTATAAGATTTTTGGCTAAATCAAAGTTTGGTTTTTCTATAAACTTTTCTACTTTATATACATTATCTTCATCATCATTTATTATTTTTTCTTTTACCTCAATATAACCATAATCTGTTTCAATCCTTGTAGGTTTTATACCAAATATAACAATGTTGTTTTGTTGGGCAAGTTTTTTTGCTTTTTTGACATATTTTGAAAATTTATTCAAAGGCCTAATAATGTGGTCGGAAGGAAAAATTCCGACAACTTCATCTTCTTTTAAACATTTATTTCTTCTAACATAATAACATCCTAAACTAATAGCAGGAAGGGTATTTTTTACTTCTGGTTCTGAAATTATGTTAGTAAAAGGATACTTTATATTTAAATCTTGAATAGCTTCTTTGATTAGAAATTTATATTCTTTATTAACAACTATGAAAATTTTTTCTAAAGGAGTAAATTTTTTAACTCGTAGAAAAGTTTGTTGAAAAAGTGAGTATTTTTTATTCCCAATTTTAAGTAAAAACTTAGGGAAAAATTTTCTTGAAAGGGGCCAAAGTCTACTACCAGCTCCTCCTGCTAAAATTATAGAAATCATAAATGTTGAATAAACTCTTTAAATTCTTTTATAAATCTTTCTTTACTAAATTTCAACGCTTGCTGTTTTATTTTTTTAGGATCAAAACTTAAATTTTCAAACTTTAAAACTGCCTCTATTATGTCTTCAGGAGTTTGATTATCAAAAAAAACTCCGGTTTCTTCTGTCACTGTTTCTAAAACTCCGCCTTTTCTATATGCAATAACCGGGACCCCAGCTGCTTGTGCTTCAACAGGTACTATTCCAAAATCTTCTTCTGTTGGGAAAATTAAAGCTTTAGCATGTTGATATAAACACCTAAGTTTTTCATTATCCAACCAACCAAGAAATTCAATATTTTTAAAACCTTCAGCTAATGATTTTAAGTACTTTTCTTGCTGTCCACATCCAACTATTTTTAAGTTTCTTTTTAGTTTTTTAAACGCTTCTATTACTATATCTATTTTTTTATAAGGAGCAAAAGCAGAAACTACTAAATAATAGTTGTTTATATTTAAGCAGTCATAGTTTAGAGGAGTTGATAAGGAAAAAAAATTTACATCTACAGGTGGATATATAACAACTGCATCACGATTATAGATTCTTTTTATTCTTTCTTTAACATTATTAGAATTTGAAATAAAGAAATCAACATTCTGTGCAGTTTTTATATCCCATATTTGGAGTGGTTTTCTTAAAATTTTCATTATTAACTTTACTAAAACTGATGTGTTAGAAGCACTCCCAAAATATAACTCATACATATCCCAGATATATCTCATTGGTGTATGACAATAACATATATGTAGTGTAGTTTTTCCTACTTTAACACCTTTTGCAACACAATGACTTGAACTTATAACTAAATCATAGTTTGATAAATCAAACTGACTTATTGCTAATGGCATTAAAGGTAAAAAATATCTATAGTTTTTTTCCACATCAGGTAGTTTTTGAATAAATGAAGTATAAATTCTTCTATTTTGTATAATTTTTGATACACTATTAGGTATGTAAACCAAAGTGTAAAGATCAGCTTCAGTGAAAATCTCACATATCGCTTCAAGTACTTTCTCTCCACCGCGCATCCCTGTAAGCCAATCATGAACTAAAGCTACTTTTAAATTATTCAGTTTCATAAAAATTTAAAACAATACCTCTTCTTCTATAATCTTTGCCGATAAATGGAAAAATATATCTTAAAATGCCTGCTTCATAAAAAACTACTTTAGGTACAATTTTCAATGTTGAAAATTTATATTGGTCTAAGGGTATTTCTATTTTTTCCCATCTATCTTTATCTAAAATTATTTTATCATATAATTTATTATCTAAAAAAACAGCAACTTCTTGTTCTTTTTTGATTACTCTATTAACTTCAAAAATAATTTTTTTCTTGTTAAAACCTTTTATATTGAAAATCGCATATTTATCTGTCCAATAACCTTCTTTTTCCTCAAATTTTTCTTTTTCATATATACCAGCATAATTTCTGTATTTAAATATGTCAAAACTTCTAAGTTTATTGTAATTATAATAAATGGATGTAACAAAAAATATCAAAATCAAACTACTAAGAAAATACTTAATTAATTTAAATTCCTTTTTATCTTTCACACATATTAAAGATAATAACAACCAAAATAAAATAGAAATCTCTTCAGAATCTAAATGGTGGCCAAATATAGAAACTATTAAAAAACTGATTAAACTTAAAGAGATTATTATTTCAAAGTATTTTCTTTGAATTAGATAATAAAAAAAAGATCTAAATATAATATATATTACTGCTAAAAAAACTAAAAAACCCAAAATACCTATCTCTGCAAGATAATGCAAATAGGTATTACAAGCATTATCAGATAATGCTTCCTTTTTGGTAAAATTATAAAAATTTATATAATAACTTTTAATACCATGGCCTACTAATACATTACTTAAAAACATATCTATCGCTGTAGACCAGTATATTTTTCTAATATTCAAATCAGAATTAATATCAGTAGTTAATATTCTTCTTAAACCTGGATTATGAAAAATTTTACTTATAAGAAAAACAAAAAATAAAAAAACAAAAATAGATATAAGAAATTTCAAAAAAGTAATTAAAGGTTTTTTACTATAGATTATAAAAACAGACACTATTAAAAACAAGTTTATAATAACACTTACAGCAGCACTTCGTGTACCAGATAATAATAAACTTATTGTACAAAAAATTATTAAAATAATAAAAATCATTCTATATACAAAACTCTTAGTCTTAAAAACATAATAAAACAAAATTGGTAAAAACAATGAAATAGCTATTCCAAATGAATTAAAATTAGAAAAAAATCCATTTATTCTCTCAAACCAAGGATAAATATAACCAAAGTTCCCTTTAAGGATTCTAAAATGTTGTAAAATACCTCCTATACAAGAAATAATAAAACCTACAGTAAGATAAACTAATATATTATTTACTACTTTTTCATCTTTAAAGAACAAATTAATTAGAAATACGGAAGCACTAACTATAAAGGGTAAAAAGAAATAACCCACCACATGAAATGTCATATGAAAACTCAACTCTCCTTTAACATTAACAGCATAAACAATTCCTGGATAATTAAGATATAAAAAACTCCAAAAAGTAGCCAAAAGATTTATTATGAAAAACGAAACGGCAATCCAAATAGTGGTTTTATAATCTCTATAAGTCTGAATGATTTTCTGATCAAATTTTTTAGTCAATATAAATCCCAACAATGTGAGTAAACTCATCAAAGAACTAACTGGATAAAAATGCGGTGATAATCTTGCAAATCCATTCGCAACAGGCAAGTATAAACCTACTATAGAGTAATCCTTAGCTAATAAACCATAAAAAAAACTAAAAATACATAATCCTAAAACCCACCAATTAAAGCTCAACCTATCAAGTGGAGGACATACTTCTAAAAAAAATATAAGGGTAAATATCCAAAAGAAAACTATTCCTAATTTTAAATATTTAACTTTCAACTATATGCCACTCCCAATCTTTTAAAAAAACTTTTGCCGGTTTATCTTCTATCCAAATTTCTTTTATATTTTTATTATTTAACAACTTATCAACAGCCTTAAATACTGCTTCCACACTTATATAAGAAGTACAGTTTATATTTTTTTTACAAAACTTTAACCCACAAGGTACTTCACAAGACATTCTTGAATGAACACAGATATAACTGCTACATCTTGGTTCAGAAGTTTTTGGGTGAGTGTTTCCAAATAAAGCCACAACAGGAATATCTACCGCAGAAGCCAAATGCATAGGGCCTGAATCTAAACCAATAAACAACTGTGATTTCTTAATTAAAGCAGCTGTTTCTTTTATGCTTAACTTACCTGCTAAATTAAATATATAACCAGAAGAAATTCCTTTTGCTTCATCTTTACCTCCAACAATAATTACATACAGACCATATTTTTTATGTATTTTCTCTAAAAGCTCCAACCACTTTTTTTCTTCCCAGTTTTTAAGCCTCCAACCAGCATTTGTATGTGCTACTATAAATTGTTTGTCTTTTAAACCAAGATTTTTAAGTATGTCTTCTATTTTATAAATATTTCTTGATTCAATGTTTATATAATATCTCGGATCTTTAAGCGGATAAACTTTAGCCATAGAAGCATAAAAATCACATAAATGCAAAGATGTCCTTCTATATTCAGGATAGTGATCAAGACAATTAAGCTGATAGACCTTAAACCATTCAAATTCTTTAACAAATTTTGCAGTGATTAAATCATATATCTTATATGGAGCTAAATTAGGAAGCATTGTTTTTTTAATAGTAATTAACTCGTCTATAAATGGTAATCCATCAAAAACTTCACTCCAAGGTTCTAAACTCACAACTACAATTTTATATTTGGGGAATTTTTCTTTAAGTGCCTTTATAACAGAACTACACATTATCACATCACCCATAGACATAAGTTTTATAACCAAAATTTTGTCATTATTGTTGTTTTTTTTAACCCATTTATTTAAAAAAATTTTTTCATCGTATATTTTTGGAAATTTATTATATTTAAAATGTCCTAAATTAAAAGAATCTATATATAGAACTTTTATACTGTTATCCTTTAGAACTTTATAACCTAATGTGGTTGCTTTCATTAGTAAATCGTATTTATAATAAAAATTATTATATTCCTCATCAAACCCATTTAATTTTTCAAATATATGTTTTTTAATTGTTATTAAACTTATTTTTTGACTAGCTAATTCTTCTAAATTTTTAATTTCTACAAAATTATTTTTTTCTTTTTTTAAAAAACTAAAATAAAAATTCACAAGAATATATAAGTTATAGATAATTAACTTTAGTAAAATATTATAAAATCTATTTGTATTCCTTTTTGTCTTAATAAAATAGTAAAGAAATTTTAGAGGTTTTAGAAAATAGTATATAAAGTTTAAAACTAAAAAAACTTTAGTTTCTATTTTCTCACTTATTGTTAAATTTATACTATTTACTAAAGCCACATCTAAGTCTTTAAATTTTAAAAAATTAGAAATCATTTTATCTATGTAAACTTTCTTTAAAAAACTATATGTATCTAAAAATACCAAAAATTCTCCACTTGAAAATTTAGCTGCATAATTATAAATAGCAGGGTAGCTAAATTTAAAAGGAAAAGGTAAAATTTTACAACCTAACTTCTTTAATTGATAAAAATTTTCTACCACATCCTCTTCAAAATTTGAGTTATCAACTATTATTACTTCATATTTTTTATCTCTAAGAAAAGGTTTTATATTCTTTTTTATAAAAAATATTCCTTTTAAAAGTGGATTATATCCATATGGTATTATAATAGAAACTTTTGGACTCATACACATCTTTGTTTATGCTAATATGCTAATTTAACTTTGTACCTAAAACTGCATAATCGGGATAAATTCTTATATCGTGTCTATCTTGCAAACTATTATATGAATGAGTTAAATATAAAACAAAGACATCTTTAAAACCAACAAATTCTAAATACATACTAATAAATTCTGGCATCAATGGCAG
>JANXCA010000170.1 GCA_025060535.1 Endomicrobiia bacterium
GAGAACATGTAGAAAAAAATTTTAATTCTGATAGAATGGTAGAGGATTACTTATCAATTTATAGATGGATTCTAAAAAATCATAAGCCATTTTCATTACTTCCCAGACCTTAATTTTATAAAATTACCAAACTTTAACTATTTTTACCCTATTCCCACAAACTAAACCACAAATACGCCAACTGTCGTATTCTTCTTCAATAAGGCTTTTTCAGGATTGTGGTTACTATTATCAAAATGTCACATATATGTTAGCTTTTTTGGAGTTTAGCTCTAAAAGGAGTACCTATGGTAGGTATGTTGGTTCAGATAGACTCATCACAGGATTATAGAATAGAGTAAGTTATGAAACCTTGATGGCTTGTAACTATGATTAATGATGCATAGAGATTTACTTTTTACAGAGTTTTTATTTCTTTGATAATTTATGGGCAAAAAAGTATTTTTATGGCTTTGTATAAAGAGAAAGCTTCTCATTTTAAGATTGAAAGATACCTGAGGATTACACTATTCAAGTAGAAGAGAAAATCAGATTGAGTTTGATGCTTACAAGCAGCGTATTTCCTCAAAATAAATCTTTCTGAAACATGTTTTTAAAAAATTCTTATGATTTACCCTCCTAAGGTTTTCTTTCATAGGCATGACTTAAATCTTCTACAGCGTTCTTTATTTCTTCACTTAACCATACTATGTCTATGGAGTTTCTCAATTTAATAAGCCACTTCCTTTTGTTCTCCTCTGCCTCCTTAATTCTTAATATCCTATTTACAGGTATCTCCATCTCATACTGCTTTACTACTTTTTCACTTTGAACCAGTTTGTGCTTTCTACATAAGGTTGCATCATTTTTCCTATAGGGTCTTTAACTGCTAAACTGTATCTGATTTTGTTCATAAAACCTCTGAACATGAGCATTTATAAACTCAGAGCCATTATCTGAATGAATCCTCTTAACACTATATCCTCTAATGCTGCCACAGTACATACCATTGCTTTATTCTTTATTGCCCTCAGTTCTGTCCAGCCTGTTGAAATATCTGTTGCTGTAAGTGTGCAGATAAACTCTTCTAGTATTAAAGAGAGTTCTGTAAATATCTGAGATTTAACTTTTTTTGATGCTTTCGCATAATTATGAGCATTATGATTAATGATGACAAATCTGTCCTTCATGGTATATATACTCCTTCAGGAACAATAGCAACTATCTATTTATCCTCATTCTTTGTTTAATATTGCCTAAAATAATAGGAAATAATAGATGGTTGCTACTTCTGTTAATTCTGTGGAAACAATACCTTTTCAGAGAGATTATTTTTGAGGAAAAGCGCATAGTTGACTTTATAAAACTTATTTTGATAAAATTTTTAAGCCACGAAGGCAAAAAGGCTCAGAAGAGCCAAAGATGCTTTCGTGGCTTTTTTATTTTAAGAAGGAGGCAAGGGATGAAAAAGTATGTAGTATT
>JANXCA010000171.1 GCA_025060535.1 Endomicrobiia bacterium
CTGCTTTGGGTATCAAAGAAAAAACTGTTAAAAATTATCTTAGTAAAATTTATTTTAAACTTAAAGTAAAAAGAAAAACAGAGGCAATCCTAAAAGCAGTTAGGTTGGGTATAGTTTAGTAAATGTTTTCTAAACAAAAAATTATTTATTTGTGTAAATTTTTTTTTGATACTTCCTTACTATGTATTCTGTGCAGTTAAAATCATAGACAATTTTGAGAAATGGCAGTTAGGTTATTTTAGTCAGGCTTATCCTCAAAGTGGAAATTACTTTTCAGTTGAACTTACAACTATAACTTCAAAAAGTATAAATAAATCTCTAAAAATTTATTATAATTTAACTTCACATGCTACTTTTGATTTTTTGAATAATTTAAGTTATAATTTAGATTTTTCAGATGTAGGGGCTTTTGAATTTTGGATAAAAGGTTCTTCAGATAATGTTGATAGATTTTGGTTTATCTTACAAGATGAGGATGGAGATATGTTTGTAAAAATATTTGATAACTTATTAAATATTAATGAGTGGACAAAAGTAATTGTATCTACTTCAGATTTAACCCTCTATTATCAACAAGGGAATGGAGTTCTTTCTTGGAATAAAATAAGAAAATATCAGTTTAGAGTTTCAAATTTAACCACTTTAAGTAGATCTTCAACTGTATATATAGATTTATTATTAGCACATACAAATACAACTGATATAGCTTCTCCTGAAGTTGTAAGAGTATATCCGCAAAATAACTATAAAACCGATAATTTTTCACAACCTATTGCTGCTATGATTGTGGATAAAGAAAGTGATATAAATCCAGATAAAATTAATATAAAGATAAATAATGTGGATTTTAATTTTTCTACTACAAAAAATTTTATAGAATGGAATGCTCCTATGCTGGTGGTATATCCTCATTATTTAATAAACTTTACAACTTTTCAAGTAGTTGATGTGATGTTATATGCTGAAGATTTAAGTGGAAAAAGTTTAACACATAGTTGGAGTTTTTTAGTTTCCACATATTCTACAATTAATAAAACAATAGAAGGAACTTTTATTCAGCCCTCTGATAATGTGTATTGGAGTTTAGATAAATGGAGAAGTCAGTTTGAATATATGAAACAAATAGGTATGAATACTTTAATAATTCAGTGGGTATTAGAAGAAGATATCTCTTGCTATTATCCTTCAACAAATTGGGCTTCTGTAAGAAAATCGGATAACTTTGTTTATAATATTCTTACTTTGGCAAATAGTTTTTATTTTGATGTATATATAGGTTTAAGATATTCAACACCTGACTGGGAAACTTGGGGGTGGCCAGCGCCATATTCTCAAGTAGCAAGTTGGCTTAATAATGAAGAAGAAAAAAATAAAATAGTAATAGATGAAATATGGCAGCTTTATAAAAACCATTCATCTTTTAAAGGAT
>JANXCA010000172.1 GCA_025060535.1 Endomicrobiia bacterium
TTTTGAGCCCATTGAGGTACATATGGTTGTTTCTTATCCAAACCAACTCTTCCAGTAACTCTATAATACTTTATCCCGACATTTCTTCTCACTCCATCACTGTGAAGATATGGCCTGATATATTCATAATCTAAATCATAACCAACATCTCTATAAAATTCCCTATAATCAGGATCTCCTGGATATCCCACATCAGCAGACCAAACTTGATGTGCTGTTTCTAAATCTCTTGCAAACACCGCAACTCCACAAGGAGTATACACAGGAGCAAAAATGCCATACTTTGGCCTCGGCTCTCCATAGAGTATTCCATGTGCTTCTACAAAAAAATATCTTATACCACACTCTTTCAAAATCTCATCAATTTTATAATAATAAGCACATTCAGCAAGCCATATACCTTGTGGCTTTCTACCAAATATGTTTTCGTAGCTTTTTACTCCCATCCTAATCTGAGCTTTTTTTACTCTATCTGAAATCATTAATGGCAAAAAACCATGGGTAGCATTACAAGTGATAATTTCCACTTTATTTGTATCTAAAAGTTCTTTGTAAGCATTAAGTAGATTTCTATTATATTTTTCATAAACTTCCATACATTTTTTAAATTTCTCTTCATACATCTTGGCAGTGGAAAAAAATGGTTCCTGTCCACGCAGTCGCCATACTTCTTTTTCTGCTAACTCTATAAGTTTTGAAAGCTTATTATAATATCTATCCTGAAGAAGCTTATCTCTCATCATATTACACAAAGGAGGTGTCAAAGACATTACTACTCTAAAGTCAACATTGTCATTTAACAAAGAATTAAAAACTAAGATAAGAGGGATATATGTCTCAGTCATTGCTTCATAAAACCAATCTTCTTCAAGAAAGTCATCATATTCAGGGTGTTTAACAAATGGTAAATGATTATGTAAAACTAAACACCAAAAACCCTCTGGCATAATAAGATACTCCTTTTTGTGAAATCATATTGTTTTTTTGATTGGAAAGACGAAAAGTAAAAACTACTTAGTTTCTGTTTCTCTGGTAACTACGAAAATTATTTGTTTTTGCATACTCCCATCTGAAGAAACTGCTTTTATAGGAATTACTTTTCTCTCATCACTTAGATGCATTCTTAAAGAAAATCTCCCATCTTTTGAAAGCTTATATTCATCTCCATTTATATAAAGTTTAGCATCAGGTTTTGTTTCTCCATATATAATAAGTTCAGTATCCGCTTTTAAAAAAAACTCTTTTACTTCTAATTGTT
>JANXCA010000173.1 GCA_025060535.1 Endomicrobiia bacterium
ACCAGTTCTTCAGTTTCCTGCTGTTTTGTTGTCTCTTTAGTTTTTAAACGTTCAAGATTGACTTTTACGTTTACTACAAAAGTATTTTTGTCAAAATAATTATTTAACAAATTTTGTATTTGACCCTGGATTTTCTCTGATACAGCGGTTTGTTTCTGTAACAATTCTAAATCTTGTGTAAATTCATCACTCTCATAGGAAAGTGTTAACTGTGAATATGTACAACAAAAAAATATACTGAGAAACAAGACACTTTGAAAGCAAATCTTAACCTTTCTTCTTTCTATCATCAATATTGGTTTTTTACAACTTTTTGTATTCTACCAACCAACATAGCCGAAGGTGGGGATTGAACCCACGACCTTCCCGTTACGAGCGGGATGCTCTACCACTGAGCTACTCCGGCAATAATGGTTCGTTGAGTTCATAGAGTTAGAGAGTTAATTGAGTTTACAGATTTGATTTTAGATATTTTATTAAACCCGACATTTGTTTTTGCACAACTTCACATAAATCATAAAGTGAAACAAATTCATTATTTGAAATGTATTTTAAATCAAATGCAAGATGAAGATGACTTTGTAATTCAGCAGATGATGCTTTTGCAATAAATAAAAACTGAATAAACTCTTTATTTGTTTGTCTTGCAAAACCTTCTGCTATGTTTGCCATTATTGAAACGCTACTTCTTTTTATCTGTTCCAGAAGAAAACCATCATTTTTGAATTTTTCTTTTGTACAAGTTCTGTAAATTTTCAAAGTTAGTTCTTTAGCATTTTGCCACGCTTTTATCTCTTCAAACCTGCTAATTCTCATAACTCAATCAACTCAACAAACTCTATGAACTCAAATAACTCAACAAACTTATAATTAACTGCCGGGGGAGAGAATCGAACTCCCGACGCTCGGTTTTTCAGACCGACGCTCTACCACTGAGCTACCCCGGCACTTACTTTTCTTTTTAAGGAAAAAGAAAAGTAAGCAAAAGAAAACTGTTTATATATAGATCTTTTTGTCTTACTTTCCAACCCAATTATCTTCTACTCTTCAGAAGGTTCTCTAGTAAACTTCTTTGCTATTTTTTCTTTGCTTTCTTCCACAAACTTTTTTATTTTACCAGCTTCTTCTTCTATAAATTCCTTACCTTTCTCCAGATACTCCTCACCTTTCTCTTCAAGTTCTTCAAGATATTTAGCAATTTTTTTTCTTGTTTCTTTACCTTCAG
>JANXCA010000174.1 GCA_025060535.1 Endomicrobiia bacterium
TTAGTGGCCTTAAGACAGCGGTTTTATATTATATAAGAAAATCTAAATCTCTGAATTTAAAAAATATATATGACATTTGTGCTTCTTTTCAAGAAGCAGTTATAGATACACTTTTGGTGAAAGTGTTCCATACAGTAGAGCTTATAAGATGTCCAAGGGTGGTAATAAGTGGAGGAGTAGCTTCTAATAGAATTTTAAGAAGAAGTTTTATTAGATTAGCAAATAAAAAAAACATAGAAGTTTATTTTCCTTATCCATCCCTTACTACAGACAACGCTGCAATGATTTCTATAGCGGGATTAAAATTTTATTATAGTTAGATAAAATTGCAAAATAGTTTTTTTTGTTATAGTTGAAATTTTTTATTATATTTAGTATTTCTGATTTTTAATAAAATAGGAGGAGAAAAGGGAATGAAAAATTTTAGTTTTATAATTTTTTTATTTTTCTCATTTAGTTTATTTTCACAAGATATAGACACAACAACATCTAAAATTGACCCGTTTGAAGAAGCAGTTAAAAATTCCCAAAGTTCTGATCCTTACATAAGAAGACAAGCTGCAGAGCAGTTTGGTGTTTTAAGGGACTTACGAGCAATACCTCATCTTAAGAGATTATTAAAAGATGAAAATCCATTTGTAAGGCAGACATCTGTAGATTCTTTAGGATTACTTAGAGCCAAAGAAGTTTTAGATGACATTTTATATGTTTTGATAAATGACAAAGAGCTACAAGTAAGACAGTCAGCAATAGTAGCGTTGGGATATATAGGAATAAGTGATTTTAAAGTGGTTTCACCTCTGATAAATATTTTAAAAGATGAAAAAGAAAGCTATGCTTTAAAGTATGCTGCTTGTAATACTTTAAGTATATTAAGGTCTACTCAGGCGGTTGGTGTACTTGTAGAGTTGTTAGAGACCGCTGAGGATATAAACCTAAAAAAGAGCATTATATATACATTAGGAAAGATTTCTCATCCTGATGGGATTTCGGCATTAAGGGATAGTATTGAAAAAAATTTACAAAATGAAGCTATTATAGCTGATATAGTAAAGGTGCTTGTTGAAGTTTCAGATGTTGGTTTTATAAATAAGTTTAAAGTTTTTTATTCTACACCTACTATTTCTTTAAAGACAAAATTTTATTTTGCATATGCTTTAGCAAAACTCGCAAAAGATACTTC
>JANXCA010000175.1 GCA_025060535.1 Endomicrobiia bacterium
GATGCGAGAAAGACTATAAGGGAAGATGGGATATGTTCGATTTTAAGGAAGAAAAACGAAAGCGAAGATAGAGAAATTCAGAAGAAAAGAAAGATTTTAGAAGAGTCTCTTAAAGAACTTGCTTTCAAAATTAGAATAGAATACGAAACGACAAGGATATTTAGTTCGTCTGAAATTTATCCACATTGGACTTCTGCCTGTGAAAAACGTGAAGAAAAAGAATAAAATTTATATATAGGGAACATAATATTTTATGAAGGGTGAAATCAATCCAATAATATATGCGGTATTGGCGATAGTTGTAGTAGTTGCACTTATTGCTATGTTTATACTAAGGGTTGGACCCTTTAGCGAGGAATTAAACGAAGTGACATGTTCTGGATATGTTTCAGAAGCTTGTAGCAAATATTCACTGAGAGGCAATCTGAATGTGTTTACAGGGATACCAGATGGCTGTTCTAGATTTTATCCAAATCTTCAAGGCTGTAAAGAAGCCGCTAAACAAACAGGTGGAACCACTCAGGATAATCCATGCGATAACTTGTGTAGAGGATAGGTTAAAATTAAAATAAACGATTAAATAATCCATAAATTAAACCTAACCTATAGGCATCCAAGTATAATTATTACTTGAAATTACAGAGAATCTTAAAACTATCTGTCTTCTATTCGTTTTTTCTTCTCTATCTTCATACAATGGAAAGTCTTCTTTTGTCGTGACATTTACATAGACCTTAGCAGCACCGTTATAGTAGTAATAATGTGTGAAATAGTGATAATAAGCTACACACCAACATGCAAACCTTGTACATGACCAACTACAACAACCTCCTGTTGTGTAAGTCACTTTATAGTTGATTAAAGATTTAACATCAATAACTTTTATTTCATACTTAAATCTACTAAAATCTAGATTTGAAACTTCTTCCAACAACCTAATCATAGAATCATTAAATCTAACGATCGCTTTTGGGCAGTTTTCTTCCAAAAGACTCATACTCTCTCTTGGGTTATATCCACATGTTCTATAAGATATTATTCTACATCCCTCCGGCATCGTTCTGTTGGCTTCATCTATTTTTTCAAAAACTCTATCGCCGTCCAAAAACATCTCCTTACTCTTTTCATACATCTCAAAAAACATAGGATTTATAGGTAAAGTGTAGGA
>JANXCA010000176.1 GCA_025060535.1 Endomicrobiia bacterium
CTCTCATTAAAGCTATTGCTTATAAAGTTTGTAAGAAATGTCCTGGGAAAAATTTTTTCTCCTTTTTGAAGATAAAAGAAAGCATTTTTTAACTCAGAAATACCCCATTCAACAGATATGTAGCCATCTATTAGAGGATGTAAGAATTCTTCTTTAAAAATGTCTATCTGGGGATCATATAAATATAGGAGTTTTATAGAGGGAGTAATTTCTTTTATTTTGGTGATGAAAGAACTAAATTTTTCTTTTAACTTACCTATAAGTATAACGGAGAAATTATTATCTTCTTTTAATAACTTTATACAACTGTCTAATTTATTTATGCATTTTATCTTATTAAAAATTTTTAATTTTTTAAAAAATTCTTTTAGGCTTTCAGCATAGAGAAGTCTGCTTTCTAAAATCAAAAGGTTAAACATTAAAAACTCCTAAAGAATCAGATTTGTATAAAAATATAAAAAAATAAAAAAATAGTCAAGATGGTTATATAGTAACTTAGTATTCAATTCTTTCTATATTATAAATAAGAATAGGGCTTCCTTTTTTAACTGTTATAGAATAGGTGGGTTTATAACTCATCTCCTTTGCTTGTTCTGCTGTAAGTTCTTTTACAACAACACCGCCGACACCAGGTGCTGCTATGTTTGCCGCTGCTTCAAGTAAAACTTTTGCAGGTATTGTTTCTTTATGTTTTTTTACTTTTCCAGGCACTCCTGCAGAACCATCTGTATGTAAAGCAAGTCCTGCAAATTTTATCTCTTGACCGTTAGGAAAAACCATAGTATGGAAAAACACGTTTACCCTATCTGCTGATTTTAATACAGAAGCATATCCTATAAGTTTTGTTCCTTTAGGTATCATAACTTTATCAAGATATGTAATATCAAATTCAGTTTCAGCAATAACAGGTGATTCAAGGTTATATGAAAATATAGCTGTCTGAAGCACAGCATCAAACATAAACCCTGTATGTAAGAAATACTTACCTTTTTGCTGTGGTGGGTTAGTAAGTCCCGTCCAGGGTTCAACGGCTAACAAAGTACTACACAAGAATATCATAAATGTTTTTATAAACTGTCTATAAATTAAAATTTTGAGATATTTTTGTTGTTT
>JANXCA010000177.1 GCA_025060535.1 Endomicrobiia bacterium
CCTCCTAAAAAATAAAAGTTGTTTTTAAAACTCTCATAAGATAGATATCCAATAGCACTGATATAAAATAAAGAAAATAATCCGTCATTTAATCTACCAGCATATATCTTACCTAAACCAGGAATTATTGATAAAACTCCTCCTAAAATTAAAGACTTCTTTGAAATTTTATCTAAATCTAAAATTTTTTTATTTATAAAACTTGAACTTTTTCAGCTTCAGATGTTGACGAAAATTTCTCATTTATCAAGATAAGTTAATTTTTTGCTTTTTGCCAGTCTTCTTCATCAATATAAATCAAAGATAAAAACATCGCTGCTTTCTTTGCTATTTAATGTGTAGGATAATAGCTTCTTTTGCTAAAGAAATTTTATAAATAAATACCACAAAAACAAAATCCTACCAACCAAACCCACCAACACCCTCTAAAGAATAACATCTATTCTACCACTTATACGTACCACCCAATCCACCACCTTAACAACCTCCACCACTTGAAGAGGAAACATCCACTAAAGCTACCATTCAAAGATGAACACACACTAAACTCTCCACCTGAAGAACACCCAATTTAGCTGAATATTTCCACACCCAGAATAACTAAGGGAATAAAACTAAGCTAGGACATCCAACAGCAATCAACAATAAACTTGACACTCCAAAACCTAAAAGAGAAGACTTTAATCTTAAATTTTTATAAAACTCTTTATACTTTTCTATATAAACAGAAACATATTCAGGAGATTTTCCCATCAGAGAAGATACTGGGATTTTAGGAGAATAAAAATAAGCAAATAAAACCCCACAAATATTCCCAAAAAACCCAACAGCAACCCAAACATCCTCTTTAAAATTCCTTTTTTTACATCTCTATGCGCATCCTCTAAAGCTTGCTTTATTATACCTTCAGAGGCTCTATTAAAACTAATTAACAAACAAAACAAATAACTAACAATAAGAAATTATTTTAATCATTATTTAATAAAAATCTTAAAAAACCTATCTAAAGACTTTTATTTATTAAACTCTGTCAGCAAAAATTTATACAAAATTGTATTTAAAAAATAAA
>JANXCA010000178.1 GCA_025060535.1 Endomicrobiia bacterium
GAAATAAAAGTTTTACCATATAAATCAGACTACTTTGAAATACCACAGGGATACACAGAAAAAAAATAAACATGAAAAAATCGGAAGACTTTTCATTCCTCCCTAGATAAACTGAAAACGGAAGACTTGTTTTCATTCCTCATAGGTAAGCTGAAAACTTCCCATTTTCCATTTTTTCTTTTCTCATGTTCTCAGTTTTCATCCCTCATAGGTAAGCTGAAAACTGGGCGTATCTTTTTATTGAGCCCGATATACGTTTATTTTTTCATCCCTCATAGGTAAGCTGAAAACAACTAAGCTCAGGTAGGGGTTACATGCTAAGTTACCGTATTTTTTCATCCCTCATAGGTAAGCTGAAAACCCCGGTTTGGGTTACCATGCAAATAGTGTCAGCAGGTTTTTCATCCCTCATAGGTAAGCTGAAAACAGTATGGAAAGAAACAAGGATCTATTAGGAAAAGTAATTTTTCATCCCTCATAGGTAAGCTGAAAACACCCGCGGGCGTATAGAGTATTTTGAAGTATATGTCCCTTTTTCATCCCTCATAGGTAAGCTGAAAACGTACAGCGGCCGTGGAATCATGTTGTCTTTTAAAGTGTTTTCATTCCTCATAGGTAAGCTGAAAACTGCCGTGGTAACGTTAAGAATAATACGAGCAGGAAAAGTTTTCATTCCTCATAGGTAAGCTGAAAACAAAAGTAAAGACAAAGCTAAAAAAAGGAAGAAAAAAGTTTTCATTCCTCGTAGGTAAGCTGAAAACAAAAATTCGTATTATTAACTCCGGAAGGTTTTTTTACTGTTTTCATCCCTCATAGGTAAGCTGAAAACAGTTAGTAAAAAGCAAATAATAAGCTCAGGTAGAGGGGTTTTCATCCCTCATAGGTAAGCTGAAAACAAGCGGGGTGTTCTGTAGCAGTAAGGGTTAAGTCTTTGTTTTCATCCCTCATAGGTAAGCTGAAAACGAGATCGTTAGTAGTGGTCGGGGCCTCATGTTATCGTAGTTTTCATTCCTCATAGGTAAGCTGAAAACTTTGC
>JANXCA010000179.1 GCA_025060535.1 Endomicrobiia bacterium
CCTAAACTTAAAAATATTCCGCTATAATCAAACTTCACAACATCTGAAGTTTCTTTATCTTCTATGGGTTCTCCTTTGATTAAATCCTGCTCTTTAGTGATCGTTCCATCATTGTTTATATCAACATCTTTTTTATACTTAAACTCGGGAATGTTTTTTACACGATATCCAAAACTTAAATTTAATGAGGTTGTCTTTGAAAAACTAAAATCAAGCAAAACCTTAAGTTTTAAAGTTAAATTCTCACCAGATGCTTCTATATCCTTTTTATAATCTGTAGTTTGATTTCCAAGCTTTGTGTAGTTTTTAAAATCTCCCTTTAACTCACCAAAAGCATACCCTACAAAGATACACGGAGAAAGCCTTATTTTATCTTTTGTTAACTCATATATAACACCTAAATAAGGAGTTGTAACAAAACTTCTTAGATCTAATCTAATATCTATCTCATAAGGTGCAAGAAACCAAACTCCAGAAGAATTTATCTTCCAGCCAAAATCATTAACCTCTAAATATTCACAAGAAATTAAAAATTTTAAGTTCTTGGTGTAGTCAAAAATAAATCCTACCTCAAAACTATTCGCTTTTTCTACCTTAACCAAAGTAGTATTTGGTTCAATCCCAATAGAACTAAATGTGTTTTTTGCAGAGTTAACCTGTTTTTCAAGAAAGTCATTTAGGTCTTCCATTCTTAAATTATTGTACCCAAATTCTAAAAAAATACTCTGTTTTGCAATTAATGTTGAAAATAAAATCAAAAACAAAAAAATACCTTTCATAACACCCCCTAAAATTAAGTTTTAAAAATTATATAAATCTAACTCAATAGTTTGTTTCAGATATTGTTTAAATCTTATGTTTTGACTTCTGTTGTATTGTCTTACTGCATCTATTGAACCGTATATATTTCCAAAGTAAAAACTTATTGTAAAAAAACTTGTAAGCCCTCCTAAAAAATAAAAGTTGTTTTTAAAACTCTCATAAGATAGATATCCAATAGCACTGATATAAAATAAAGAAAA
>JANXCA010000017.1 GCA_025060535.1 Endomicrobiia bacterium
TAATACTCCTTATACCACTCTATAAAGTTTTTTATCCCAACTTCAATTGAGGTAGAAGGTTTAAAACCAATATCTCTTATTAAATCTTCTATATCTGCATAAGTTTCTACTACATCTCCAAGCTGAATCGGAAGTAAATTTTTTTTTGCTTTCTTACCAAGATATTTCTCAATAATTTCTATAACTTCTAAAAGTTCTATGGGCTTATTATTACCAACATTATAAATTTTATAAGGAGCAAAACTAAGAGACGGATCTTGTTCTGTGCCACTCCAAGATATATTAGGCTGGGGAATCTTATTCATTATCCTAACGACCGCCTCTACAACATCATCAATGTAGGTAAAATCTCTTTTCATTTTACCATAATTATAAACATCAATTGGTTTATTTTCTAAAATATTCTTTGTAAAAATAAAAATAGCCATATCTGGTCTTCCCCAGGGCCCATACACTGTAAAAAATCTAACTATTGTGGTCGGTATCTTAAAAACTGCAGAGTAATAATGAGAAATGACTTCTGCTGATTTTTTTGTAGCTGCATAAAGGGAAATAGGATGGTCCACATTGTGATGTACAGAAAAAGGTATCAACTTATTAGCTCCATATACTGAACTTGTTGAAGCCAAAACAAAATGTCTTATAGAATATTTTCTTACTGCTTCAAATAAATTTACAGTAGCAGTTATATTGCTATCTATATATTGGTAGGGATTTTCTAGTGAATATCTTACACCCGCCTGAGCTGCCATGTGTAATATATAGTCAATTTTTTCTTTTTCAAAAATACTAAAAACATCTTTTGTCTCTTTTAAATCAAATCTAAAAAATTTAAAATTTTTATAACTTTCAAGTTGCTTTAATCTGGAAAGTTTTAAGTTTACATCATAATAGGAATTTAAATTATCTACACCAACAACTTCTTCGTTTTCATCTAACAACTTCTTTGCAAGATGAAAACCTATAAATCCAGCAACTCCTGTTATCAAAATTTTCATATTATTCCTAATATCTTAATTATTGCAATTAAAATAATCAAGTAAAATCTTCTTATGATCAAAAACTAAAGGATATTTATCAGACAAAATTTCTTCTTTTGTAGCAACAACTACTTTTTTAGCGTCTGAAGAAGCCTTTGGCAACTTATCTGCTTCTGCAACAAATACTGTAGATATTGTGTGAAACCTAGGATCTCTACCTGGTTGTGAATAAGTATGAAACTGTTTGAGATTTTTTACAGTTAATCCTGTCTCTTCTTTAGCCTCACGTATAGCTGCGTGCTCTAATGATTCATTATACTCAACAAAACCTCCAGGAATAGCCCACCCATATGGGGGATTTTTTCTTTCTATCAAAACTATTCCTTTTTTATTTTTGGTTTTAACATTTATTATTATATCAACAGTAGGTATTGGATAAAGTCCAATTTTTCTATTTATATATCCTATATGTTCAGGTATAATTTCTGAAAAAATTTTATATGTTTTTTTATCTTTTATTAAAAAAATTATCTCTTTTAAAGGAATGCCTCTATTTTCTAGAATATATTTAGTAATTTCTTCAACCATAATTTTAGCAAGACTTTCATAATTAACTTTTCTATTCACTGTTTCCTTTAAATAAGAAATCAAAAATCCTAATAAGGGTATTCTTTCTTTTTTTATTACTTGCAATACTGAAGTTATAAGTTGTCTAATATGAAATTCATCTATATTTGATTTATTTTTAAAACTATTAATAAGCTTTTTGTTTATATCTATTAGTTTAGATTTATTATTTAATGAGCCAAAAATAGCATCTATAGGTTTATCAAGATAAGCTATCTTTATAGATATATCTTTAAGTGAGGTTTCTTTTAAAAATTCATTCATAAAATTATAAATAGACTATCTCCTCTTTATATGTTCTCATACATCTTGTACAAATATATCCATCATATATTTTATTTTTTAATTTAAACTTTTTCTTTTGTATATTTGGTAAGAATCTTCTAACAGTTGTTTTTTTAGAGTGAGCTACATTTTTACCTGCTTTAGGACCTTTTTTGCATATTAAACATCTTCTTGACATAAAAACCTCCTTTATTCAATTACCTTTTCAACTTTAAAAAAATTATTTACTCTACATGGAGAATTTTCCAAAATTTCTTTTTGACACTTACTGTCCTGAGGGATATCTTCTCTATAGTAGGGTCTTATATTCATTCTATATAGCTTAAGAATATTGCTTACAGGACTTACAGAAGAAGTATCTATAAAGTTAAGTTTATCCATATACTCTAAAATTAACTCTAACTGCTTAGAATATTTCTCTATCTCTTCTTCTGTAAGTGCAAGTCGTGAAAGATATGCTATGTGTTTTACTTTTTCTTTTGTAATTTTTTGCATAGATATTAAACTTTTTTTAATTTTGCATAAGTTAGACTTAATTTTCGTTCCTGTCCATCTTGAAATAAAACTACTACTTTGTTATTCCCAGAAGTTTCTCTCACTATATCTACTACTTTTCCTAAACCAAACTTATCATGCATAACATACTCTCCTATTTTTAACATATCAATTGAAGGTGAATCTTTAAAATCAACCTTATAATTAGAAAATAACTCTTCTTGTTCTTGAAAATTTTTATTATATACTGCCAAAATTTCATCTAAAAATCTTGATGGCATATATTCCTTTTCAATACCATATACCTTCCTTTTAGCAGCATAAGTTAAATAAAGTCTCTTTTTAGCCCTTGTCATCCCAACATAGCATAATCTTCTTTCTTCCTCTATTGAGGTAGAAAAATTCCCACACTCAGAATAAGAAGTATCTATAAATCTTGAGAACAAATTTTTATTGTTGACTCGATAGAATGGCAAGTTTCCCTCTTCTAATCCTACTAAAAAAACTACATCAAACTCAAGTCCTTTTGCTATATGAAGTGTCATAAGATAAACATAATTTTTATAGTCATTCATTATGTCAGAGGATGTGAATAAGGATATTTTATTTAAAAATTCTTCTATGGTAAGTGCTTCTTCTTTAGTTTCATATTCTTTAGCTAATGAAATTAACTGTTGGAGATTTTCAATTCTTTCTATTTTTTCTTGAGACTTATAATTTTCTTCTATAAACTCAATATAATTTATCTTATCAATAAGAAATTTTAAAAATTCAGATGGAAACATTGTATCTTTACATTTCTTAAGAATATCATATAAGGCCAAAAACTTCCATATAGAGTTTTTCACTTTTAAAGAAAGTTCAGTATCATCTACCTTTAACAACTGTTGCCATAGAGAAATTTTATTTTCTTTAGATAAAGTAGATAAATATAAAATAGTTGTATCTCCTATGCCTCTATTAGGAACATTTATTATCCTTTTTAAAGATACTTCATCAAATGGATTAATAAGAATTCTAAGGTAAGCCAGTATATCTTTTATTTCTCTTCTTTCATAAAAACCTACAGAACCTACAATTTTATATGGAATGTTATATTCCATAAAAACTTCTTCAAAAACTCTAGATTGTAAATTGGTTCTGTAAAGTACTGATATTGAAAAATCTTTCTTATTTCTTAAATTAATTATATTTTTAGCAACAAATTTTGCCTCTTCATACTCATCATTTAACTGACGAATTATAATATCTTCATTAATATCTCCTTTTATATCACTAAATAATACCTTTTTATGTCTGTTTTTATTGTTTGAAATCAAAGTATTACTCACATCTAAGATACTCTGTTTTGACCTATAATTTTTTTCTAATTTAAATTTCTTAACCTGAAGATCTTTTGTCGAAAAATCATTTGAAAAATTTAAAAGATAAAACACATCACTTCCTCTCCAAGAATATATAGCTTGGTCATCATCACCAACTACACAAACATTGTTATATTTTGAAGAAAGAATTTTTAATAAGACAACTTGAGCGTAATTCACATCTTGATACTCATCTACATGAATAAATTTAAATCTCTCTACATATTTATGTTTTATTTTCTCATATTGCGGATCTTTAAACAACTCTATCACTTTCATCAACAAATCACCAAAATCAAAAGCATAATTTTCTTCTAACTTCTTTTGATATCTTATATATATCTCTGCAATTATCTCTCCTATAGGATCATGCTTTACCTCTGCATTAATCTGATATGAAGTAGCATCTATTAGATGATCTTTTGCTCTGCAAATTTTCTCATATATATCATATGGCGAGATTTTATGATTCTCTAAAGAAAGTTCTTTCAAAATTTCTTTTATCAATTTTACAGAATCTTCTTCATCATATATGACAAAGTTAGAAATACCAAAGTTTTCTTTTTCTAAATATAAAATAGAAGCACACAACGAATGAAATGTAGATATCCATACATATTTTCCCTTATCAGGCACTAACTCTATTACTCTTTGTTTCATCTCCTCTGCTGCTTTATTAGTAAAAGTAACTGCGAGAATATTATAAGGACTTATTCCTATGCTTAATAAATAAGCTATTCTATAAGTGATAACCCTTGTCTTACCAGTACCTGCTCCCGCAAATATCACCATAGGACCATCTATATACTTTACAGCCTCAAGTTGTTGTTGATTAAGTTGTTCTAAAAATGACATCATATCTTTACCTATGTTCTAATACACAAATAATCTCTATATGTGGAGTGTGAGGGAACATATCTATTGGAATTATTTTTTTAATTTTATAAAATTTTATAAAACTTTTCAAATCCTCATAAAGAGTTTTAGGATTACAAGAAACATAAATTATCTTGTTAGCATTAATTTCATTTATTATAGATTTTACTTTCTTACTTAAACCTGGTCTCGGAGGATCTAATATCACATTAGAAAGATTAGATAAAAATTTAGACTTCCACAACTTCAAAAGAAAATTTTCAACATTTTCATTTATAAATTCAACAATATCTAAAGAAATGGAATTGATTTTTAAGTTTTCAAAAGCGACTTCTATGTTCTCTTTAGAAGCATCTATACCTATTATCTTGCCTACTGGCTTATACTTTGCTATCTGAAGTGTAATTCCACCACTACCACAGTACAAATCTAGAGTATTTCCTTCTATAATTTCATCTAAAATTAATCTATATAAATCTTTACAACATCTAGGATTTGTCTGTAAAAAAATTGTTGGAGAGATTAAGTACTCTATCCCATTTATATCTTCTTTTATATATTTTTTACCATATAAATGAAAAATTTCTTGAGGAATTGCATTGTCAGAAACATTATTGTTTATAGAAAGATAAATAGAAGAAACACTTGAAAGACTATTATATCTTTTAACTATATCTTCAAAAATTTCCTTTTCATTATTTTGAATTTGATATTTAGTGCCAGTAACAATTACATTCAACATTATCTCATTATATGTTTTTGAATGTTTAACTACTATATATCTTAATTTCCCTTTGTGAGTGAAAAAATCATAAGGTTGTAAATTATTTTCTTTAGCCCATTTTTTAGCAATTTCTAATATCTCTGAAACTTCATCAACACTTATCCTACATTCTTTTAAATCTACAACTTTATAAAATTTATTTTTTTCTCTTAAACCTGCTATAATCTCTCCATTTTTCTCTTTACCAAAAACAAATTCCATTTTGTTTCTATAATACCATATATCTGGAGAAGGTATAATTTTTTGAAAGTCCTCCACATTAAACTCTTTAAAAATTTCTCTGACAAAGTTTTCTTTCTCTAAAAGTTGAATGTTATAATCTAAATTTTGTGTTTGACAGCCACCACATTTACCAAAATGGCTACACAAAATATTCATATTTTTACTCCCTCATTTTTTTAAGATAAACAATAGCTTTCTCATTATTAGGATCTATCTTTAGCACTTCGTTAAACTGTTGGCTAGCTAAATCAAGCCTCCCTTCAAGATAATAGGTAATTCCTAAATTAACACGAGCATCAACTTGATTTGGATTTATCTCTATAGACTTTAAATAATACTCAATTGCTTTTTTCCTATCAATATAAAACATAATATTTCCTAAATTATTGTATGCAGCATAAGAATTTGGATTTAATTCTATAGCTTTTAAATAATACTGTATCGCCATATCAAATTGCCGTTCTTTAGCATAAATCCAAGCTATTTTCTCATAAATTATAGACCTATCAGGATACTTTTCTTTAAGCCTTTTTAGTTCTTCAAGTGTCTTTGCAGCATCTACAACTTTTTCATCAAAAAAATCTTTTTCTTGTGAAAGTCTATAATTTGCTAAATATGGCTGAAGAATAAGTTGTAATAATCCAAAACCATTATCATCAATTTTTAGTTGTAATTTTTTAGAACTTATATGAAATATACTTAAAAAACTTATTGTGCCTTTATTAAAAGAAATCAATCCTGAAAGAAAAATAAAAATTAATATACTAATAATTTTAATTTCTTTAGATGTAAAAATCAACCTTTTTTCTTTTAATTCTTCTGTTATGCTTATAATAATACCCATAGTAATAAATAAATAAACATTAGAAATTATAAATCTCATATCTACACTAAAAAAATTTTGAATCAAAACTGATAAGCATCCTGATAACAAAGATAAAATTATAATTTTCTGAGCCTTCTCCTTTTGAGGAAAAATTTCTATCTTTTTTAATACTTCATAGAAAAACAACACTATAGGAATTAAAAATAAAACAAATCCTACAATTCCACTTTCAGAAAGTATTTGTAAATACTCATTATGTGCGTCATTAATTATAAAACTTTTTTCTGGCCAAATTTTTCTTAAATCCTCAGAAGCAAATTTTACAAATTCTATATGAAATTTCCCAAACCCTACACCAAAAATTGGCGATGCTAACCACATTTTTATAGTATCTCGCCAGATTAAAGGATGTGCTTGATGTCTTAACCATATGTTTCTGGTAAAAAATAAAAAAACTAAAAATATCACTATTAAACTACTTAAATATATCAACTTTCGTTTAGAGGAGAATAAGAAATATATAAAAAACAAAAAACCCACAAATATTCCTATAAATGCAGCTCTGGTTTTAGTATAATAAAGGACTACAAAAGAAGTTATACAAACTATTAATAAGATAAATTTTAAATAAAATTTTTTTTGGATAAACAAAAGTCCCGCTGCTATTGGCAAAAAATTTATTATGTGCACTGCAAAAAATATAGGATTTCCAAACATACTCATAACTCTTTCCATTTTAGGAACCTCTACAAATCCCTTAATTCCACCTGTGTGTTGTAAAAAACCATAAATTACTGACAAAAAAGAACCGAAAATAAAAAAATAAAGAAATTTATTATAATTTTTATAGCACGCTATACTAATACTATAAAAAAGAAAAATACTCAAAATCCATCTCTTTAACTCATTAAACATAATGGGTTTCTCTTCAGAAATTAAATACCTTATAAAAACATAAAAAAGAAAAAGTATAAAAAAATAAAACACTCTATTTTCATAATAAAATATTTTGTTTTCTAAGATAACAAAAAAAACAAAAAATACAAATAACAAATAACTCAAAATCTCTATAGTAAGAAGTTTAGGACGAGTTATCTGAATATCTGGCATAATTGGTACCAACATAAAAAAAATAAAAAATATAAAAGTTAATAATATATTTTTTGTGTATTTCATAACTTGAATTATAATATCAAAATTTTATAAATAAAAACAAGATATTTAAAAAACATGAAAAAGAAAATAATTTTTTTACTTTTAATAATCTTAATCACAACAACTACTGCAGAGGAAGTAGTCTTACCAAAACCTAACTATAAAGGAAATCTTTCTTTAGAAGAACTATTATATAAATGGAAAGCAAAAAGAAGTTTTAAAGATACACCTTTAAGTTTAAAACAACTAAGCCAACTTCTATGGGCAAGTAGCGGACTTACAATTGATGGTGTAAGCTCTGCAACAAGAGTATTTCCTTCTGCCGGTGCTATATATCCACTTGAAATATATGTAGTATGCGGTAAAGTAGAAAACTTAGAGGCTGGGATTTATAAATATGACGCTAAATCTCACACTTTAAAACTAATAAAGAAAGGTGATTTTAGAAAAGAACTCACATCTGCATGTTACTATCAATTTTTCATATCCCAAGCACCTTTAAGTTTTATATGGGTTGGAAACTATAACAAAGTTGCTTACTGGTATAAAGAAAGAGGTAAAGTAAGATATATCCATATAGATTTAGGTCACTCTGCTCAAAATTTAACTCTTCAAGCAACTGCTTTAGGGTTAGGGACTGTTCAAGTAGGAGCTTTTAAAGATGAAGAAATAAACAAACTATTAGGCCTTTCCCAAGAAGAAACTGCATTGTATGTAATGCCTGTTGGATATCCTAAATGAAAATTAAATCCACATTTTTTTGTTTTTTTATTTTTTTGATATCATTATTTTCTCAACCATATAAAGAAGCCCTTTTTTGGAAAATCTTAGATGAAAAAGAAAAAATTATCCAGTGTGTTTTATGTCCAAGAGAATGTATTTTAAAGCCAAATCAATCAGGATATTGCACTGTAAGAATAAATATAGATGGAAAACTTTATACTTTAACTTATAACCATCCTGTATCAATCGCTGTGGACCCTATTGAAAAAAAACCTGTATTTCATATGCTACCAGCTAGCAAAAGTTTTTCTTTAGCTACTGCTGGATGTAACTTAAGATGTATACACTGTCAAAACTGGGAGATATCCCAAAGGCCAATAAATGAAATAAAATATTACAAAATAACTCCCCAAGAAATCGTAAAGATGGCTATTGAAACCGGTTGCCAAAGTATTTCTTACACTTACACAGAACCTGTAATTTTTTATGAGTATATGTTAGATATCGCTAAAGAAGCAAAAAAAAGAAAAATAAAAAATGTAATGGTAACTTCTGGGTATATAAATCTTGAACCATTAGATGAACTAATTAAATATATAGATGTATTTCGTGTAGATCTTAAAGGTTTCTCTGAAGAATTTTATAAAAAACTTGCAGCAGGCAAACTTCAACCTGTTTTGGAAATGTTAAAATATCTAAAGCAAAAAGGTGCTTTTATAGAAGTAGTTAATCTTATAATCCCTACTATGAATGATGACCCCCAAGATATAAGAAAAATGTGTATTTGGATAAAACAAAATTTAAGTGATGAAACACCACTTTTTTTCTCAAGATTTTATCCTATGTATAAACTTAAAAACCTTCCAGCAACTCCTATAGAAACTTTAGAAAAAGCTTACAAAATAGCAAAGGAAGTCGGCCTTAAATATGTATACATAGGAAATGTCCCAGGACATCCTTATGAGTCAACTTATTGTCCTAATTGTAAAAAAATTTTAATAAAAAGAGTTGGATATAACGTTTTAGCAAATAATATAATACAAGGAAAATGTAAATTTTGCAATACAAAAATTCCAGGGATATGGGAATGAATTTCCTTACAAAATTAAATAAAATTTATTTTTTAGTTTTGTTATTTATTGTTTACTGCGTAAAACCTTCTTATAAAAAAGTTGAACTTCCTAAAATAGAAGTTGATAAAGAAAAAAGAACAATAATTTTTGAAGCAACTTTAAATATAACTAAAAACGAAAAATACTTTTTATTTTATTTTCAAGGATATCCATGGATAAAGGATTACTGTTTGTTTGTCTCTTCTTCCTCACTCAAAGAGCTTCAGAGTTCTATAGCTTTAATTGACTGGCAACTTTGGGACAAAATTTATACTACTAAGTTTCCTCCAAAGTTAGAAATAGAAATTTTTGAAGATAATAAGTGGTTACCACTTTCAAAATTTATAAATTTAAAAAATTTTAATACTTTTCAAACAATATTCTGGGGCTCACCTATATACGATGAAGTGGTTTTAAAGGATACATACAAAACCACTATATGTGCGAATTGTGAACTTTTACCGTTAGAGCAAAGTGTAGTTTTAAGTGGAGTTGTGCCTTTAGAGTATAAATTAAAAAATAATTTTAAATCCTCAAAGATGCAAATAAGAATAAAATTTAAGTAATAAAAAAAATATAAATTAAACAACTAAAAGAAATAAAAGGCGCAAATTGAATATACTTTCCCCACATTTTAACTTTTTTATATAAGGATACTAAAAAAATATAAACTAAAGCAAAAAAAGATGAAAGAAAAATTATTTTAAATAAAGATCCCCACCCTAACCAAGCTCCTACAGCTGCAAACAACTTTATATCTCCACCTCCTAAGGAGGGTTTTTTAAATATTTTTTCACCAAAGAATGCTATAAGATAAGAAACAAAAAACCCAACCAGCCCTCCTATTAAAGAATTCACTATTTTGCTAAATAAATCTTTACCTAATAAAGAATTAAAAATAGAAAGTAAAATCCCACTAAATATTAGATAATATGAAAGTTCATCTGGAATTTCTGTAGTATTTATATCTATAAAACTTATAACTAATAAAACAAACAAAAAATTAAAAAAAACCCACATCTCAAAAATTCCAAACTTAAGATAGCAAAAAACAGCAACTACACCACAAAGAAACTCTACCAATGGATATGTAAGTGAAATCTTCTGATTGCAGCTTCTACATCTACCTTTTAATAGAAAATAACTTAAAATAGGAATGTTATCATACCATTTTATTGAAGAAAAACAAAAAGGACAGAAAGAATTTGGAAATACAATAGAGATTTTTTTAGGAATTCTATAAATTAAAACATTAGCAAAACTACCAAAAATAATTCCTAAAATAAATATTATAAAAACCATAAATAAAAAAATTAGGTGGCTTGGTTAACCACCAAGCCACCTTCTTAAAACACACAAACACTACAAATTCACAAAATTAATAACTAGCCCAAAGATTACCACCAGTATCTGTGTGTTCACAGTTCACTATTAAACTTCCGTAAGAGACCGAGCCATATTCAGAACCATAACCCCAACCAAAACCAGAACTTGCTTCACTTACAGTAGATGGAATATCTTCATAAGTATATACAGTATTTGAATCTGTAGCATGAGCGGTAGGAACCTTTACCATTGGTATCGACTTTATATATTTTGGAACCAGCGCATCTTGTAATACTGTGCTAGCGGCTCCATTAGGTTGGTTATTATCCACAAAAGACCAGTGAGTAGCAGGATATTTACCTTCTGTGTCACTATAGTAGATATTCAAAGTGGAACGGAGTGTTGAAAGAGAACCCTTTGTAGCACCTTCTTTAGCTTTTTTAACAAGGTCAGGAATCCTAGGAGCTACAACTACAGCAAGGATACCCAAAATAACAACTACAACCATTAGTTCTATTAAAGTAAAACCTTTTGATTTTTTCATATTACCTCTTCACCTCCTTTCAGGGAATAAATTTGGGATATTATATTATAAAACCCATTCCCTGCAATATAAATTATACATCAAATTTTTAATTTTGTCAACTATTAAAATTAATTTTCTTAATTGAATAGACAACACTATATAAAGTCGGGACAAAAATTAAAGTTATAAAAGTTGAAAAAGCCAATCCACACACAACTGCAACTCCCATAGAAGAAAAATATTCTGCACCACTTCCTTTGCTTAAAGCTAATGGTAAACTACCAAATATTGTGGTTATAGCAGTCATCAGAATAGGTTTAAGTCGTCTCTTACAAGCTTCTTTTACAGCATCTATTAAATTTTGACCTCTTGACCTTAATAATTTTATATAATCTACTAAAACTATAGCATTATTTACAACTACACCTACCAACAAAAGTAATCCGACAAAACTCATTATGTTAAAATTCTGACCCCACAAAAATACACCAATTAAAACACCAACCACTGCAAATGGAACAGAAAACATTATTATGAAAGGATCAATCCAAGATTCAAACTGTGCTGCCATTATTAAATATACAAGGAGAATTCCTAAAAATAACATTAAGGTTAAATCTCTAAATGTTGTCATCTGTTGTTTTATCTCACCGCCAAACTTTATATTAAACCCATAAGGTATCTTTATAGTTTCAAGCATATCTTCTATATCCATACGAACTTTATTGAGTGCTCTGCCATAAATGTCTGCTTCTATTTTTACAACTCTTACTCCATCTTTTCTTTTAATCTCTTTTGGCTCTAAAGACTGTTCAAAGCTCCCTATACTTTGCAAAGGTATTACTTTTCCTGTAGGCAACAAAATAGGAATGTCTTTTAAGTTTTTAATGTCTTCTTTATAACTCTTATCTAATTTAATAAAAATATCATAAGAAGTCTCCACTATTCCACCAGAAGGTGGTGTGTAGTTTGTTGCTTTTGCACCATAAAACATTTTTCTTAAAGTATCAGCAATGTATCCAGATGATGCTCCTAACATCTTTATTTTTTCCTTATCTAATTTTATTACTATTTGATAACTTCCTTCTTCTAAACTTACACTTATGTCCCTTATTCCTTCTATTTTTTGTAATTTATTTTTTATCATAGAAGAAATTCTTAAAGCTTCATCTAAATCATTTCCATAAAGTTCTATTGAAACAGCTTTGCCTCCTCCACCTAATAAAGTAGAAGAAGCTCTTGATTGTGCTGAAGTTTCAATTTTTATAACACCAGGAATTTTTCTTAAATTCTTTCTTATTAACTCCGAAAGTTCAAGGGAGGATTCTTTTCTATGTTCTTTATCTACTAAAAATATTCCTATCTCTCCTGTATTTGAAAACTCTGGCTCTCCAAAAGCTGCAGCTAATCCTTTAGAACCGCTTTCACCACAACGAATAAAAATATGATGATAATATTCTTTAGGAATCACTTTTAAAATCTCTTTCTCTATTTCTTTTGCTATTTGATAAGTATTTTCTAATCTCATTCCTTTAGAAGTTTCAAAGTATACACTAATTGCCGCTTCATCACTTTTAGGTATAAATTCTTTTCCCGTAAAAAATATAAATATAAATAATGATATAAAAAATATGCCTAAAAAACCTAACAATGTCGTTTTTTTATGATTTAGGGACCAATCTATAACTTCTTCATAAAATTTTTCAATTTTTTCTATGACTTTAGAAATAAATAATACAGACCTTTTCTTCATCTCTTCTTCACAACATAACTTTGAGGTGATCATAGGAGATAAAGTTAACCCTATGGCTAAAGAACTTACTAAAGCAACTATCACGGCTACTGCTAACTGTCTAAAAAGAAGAGGAATAAGTCCGCTAACAAATAATAAAGGTATAAAAACAACCATAGTAGTTAAACTGGAAGCAATAATTGCAGATGCGACTTCAGAAGTAGCAGCAATTGCAGCTTCTTGAGGTTTCTTCCCCCAAGAGATATGTCTTAAAATGTGATCAACTACAACAATAGAATTATCCACCACCATCCCTATCGCTAAAGATAAACTCATAAGTGACACTAAATTTATTGTATAACCAAATAAGTATAAAAATAAAAATGCAAAAAGTAAAGAAAGTGGTATTTGTAACACTATAATGAATGCAGGTATTATATCTCCTAAAAAAAACAAAACAGTTAAAATTACAAGTATACCTCCAATTAGAATAGTGTCTCGCAAATTTTTTATCACTTTAAGGATATAATCAGAAGAGTCCATAATTACTTCAATTTTAAGTTGAGGGAAGTTTTTCCTTAATTCCTCCAATTTTTTATTTATATTTTTACATACATTAACTGTATTTTCTTGTGCTTTTTTCCTCACCATTATTAGTAAAGCATCTTTACCATTAACACTTACTTCTCCTACTTTTTCTTTATAAGAATCTTCCACTTTAGCAACTTGATATAAATAGACCGGTTTATTTTGAAAAGTTCCAACTATTAGATTATTTATTTCATTCACCGAATTAAACTTTGCAGATAATCTAACAGAATATTTTTTTGTCCCTTGATATACATCTCCAATGGGAATCTCTAAATTTTCTTGAGAGATAGCTGAAATTACCTGTTGTACAGTTAATCTATAAAATGCTAACTTTTGAGGGTCTAAGATAACAGAGACTTCTTTTTCTTCTGCACCCCTAAGAATAACTGCAGCCACTCCGTCTACCTTTTTAATCTCATCTACAATTTTTTCCTCAACAATGTAATTTAAATCTTTAATTGACCTATCAGAACTTACTGTAATAAACATCACCGGCATCATTGAAGGGTCTAACTTTATAATTCTTGGTTTATCTACTTCTTCTGGTAAAACCATCTTTGCAAACTCAAGAAGATCTCTTAAATCAGCAGCTTTTTCATCAATGTTGCTGCCCCACTTAAAAGTTGCTATTACTACTGAGATATTTTCTAAAGACCTTGACTCTACAGTTTCTATCCCAGATACAGATGCCACAGCATTTTCTATAACTTTTGTAACTTTTTCTTCCACATCTAAAGCAGTTGCTTGAGGATATGTAGTAGTAACAATAAGCACTGGTAATTCCATTTGTGGAAATATATCTACAGGTAGTCTAAAAACAGCTATTATTGAAACTATTAACAAAAAAATATAAACTACAGTTGTTGCTATAGGACGTTTTACAGAAATTTCTGTAATTTTCATAAAACCTCCCAAAATTATCAAATAAAAATTATAAACTCATTCTAAAACTTCCACTCTCATACCATCTGCAAGAAGTTCTCCTCCTTGATATACAACCTTTTCTAAATGATTTACTCCTTGAATAATTTCTATATAGTTTTTATAGTTAAGACCTATTTTAACTTCCCTCTCCTCTACATAGTTATCTTTCACCACAAACAATATATGTCTGCCATCTATCTCATAAACTGCTTCAGAAGGTACAACTAAACATACCTTTTCATTAAAAATCAACTCTCCTTTTATAAAGCTTCCTGATTTTATATCTCCTTCTGGATTATCAACAATGACTTTTACTTCCATACTACGTGAAAGAGGATCTATATAATTTGATAATTGAATGTTTTTGGAAGAAAATATTTTACCTGTTTCTGTTTCAAATTTTACATAAGAATTTTTGTTAAGTTTATTAACAAGATTCTCTGCTATATTAAATGTAATTTTTACTTTTTGAGTATCACTTATTATGCAGATCGGTGTTTGAGGAGATACCATACTTCCTACATCTGCAAAGTATTTTACTAAAATACCATCAATCGGAGATTTAAGTTCATAAAGTGAATATTTCAAAACTGGCTCATCTCTATCTATCTCACAGATTATTTCATCTCTTTTAACAAAACTCCCCTCATCTTTTATTTTTCTTGTTAATCTACCAACTACTTTAGGAACTACACTAACTTCATTAATTCCCTTTACTTCTCCCACAAAGTTAATGCTATCAGCAATTTTTTTATACTCTACTGGTTTTACTTTTACAGTGTAGATAAATTCTTGTTCTTTTTGAGAAAGTTGTTTTGAAATTTTATGTTTTTGAATTGTTTGAAATATTCTAAAAATCACCAAAGCTATCAAGCCAAAAGTTAAAATTCCAATAATTATTTTTCTTTTCATAACTTCCTCCTTTTTTCTATTTTTCTTATTCAATGATAAACTTTTTTAATTTTTCACAGGTTATTATATAATCAGTAAGTGTCTGATAATAGTTTATTTTTACATTTGACATATTTATCTCTGCTTGTAAGAATTCTAAATATGAGGTCCTTCCTTCCAAATAATAAATTTTTGCTATATTATAGTTTTCTTCAGAAAGTTCTAAGTTTTGTTTTGCTAACTTTAGAGATTCCTTATATTGAATATAATTAGAGTATAAAGAAATAAGCTGCATCTGTAAGGCATTTATTAAGGCTTCTTTTGAATAGTTTATCTGGGCTATATTTTCTTTTGCTTGCTTATATTTAGACAAAACACTTCCACCCGAAAATATAGGCCAACTTAAAACCACACTCCAGGAGTGCTTGTCTTCCCATTCTTTTATAGGACGATCATACTTATCAGAAGTCCAACTATAGTTACCAACTAAAGATACTATAGGAAAAGCTTCTGTTCTTACGATATGAAGATTATAATCTAAAATTTTCTTTTGATAATCTAAAATTTTAACATCATAAATTTTAGGGATATTTGATTTCAACTCTTCTAAGTCAAATTTATATTCTTTGTAAAATTCTTCTATGTCTCCTAAAGGTTCAACTTCAAAATCTACACAAAGTAAGTTTTTAAGCGCTTCTTTTGCAACTTCAAAATTACTTTTCATTTTTAGTAAATTTATCTCTGAGTTGAGATAATTTACTTTAGCAGATGAATAATCTAAATATGAAACCCTGCCTTCATTATAAAGTTGGGTTGAAACTTTATAATTTTCAGAACTGATCTCCACTGCTTTTTTGCTTACTTCAAGAACTTTTTTTGCAAGTAGAGATTTAAGAAACGCTTCTTTATATTGTGTTTCAAGTTCTTGTTTTGTTTTTTCATACTCATTTTTTATTAACTCATAGTTAAAACAAGAAATTTTATATGCAGAAAACACCTTACCAGAAGAAAACAAGAGCTGACTAACTGTAAAATTTCCTGTGTAAAGTTTATCTGAAGTTAATGTTGTAGGGAAAACTGAACCAAAAAACATACTCATCTGTGGCGGAATTTTAATCTGTGGCTCTGAAAGTTTAGTGTAGTTTAGCTGAATCTGTGCTTTAGGCAACCACCCACTGAAAGCTTCAAGTTTTTTGTATCTTGCTTGGATAAGCTTTGACTCTAAAATTTTTAATTGAAGATTATTTTTAAAAAGAATTTGTAATCCTTCTTGCAATGTTATTTCTTTAGAATACACATTCATAATTAAGATTAAGAAATTAAAGAAAATTAAAATAACAAATTTTTTTTTCATTTTTTTCTCCTAAATTTAGATTTTAAATTATTTTTCAAATACTAACATTTCTATAGAAACATCCTCATTTAAAATTCCGTGCAAAAGTATTTCCCAAAAAATTTCTTTTAATTCATTTACTCTATCTGGATAAAAAAACACCATTGAAGAAACAGCTGAAGCATACATCAAAAGCATAGAAGATACAACTTCTGTTAAATCTACACTAACTGCTATTTTTTTAATTAAACCTGCTTTAAACATTTCTTCCACAAGTGGTAAAATTTTTCTACTTAGTTGTGATAGTTTTTCTTTAATTTCTTCAACTTTTGGCTCTACATGTAAAAGCTGTTTCCTTATAGACATAAGGATCTGCATATTTCTAAGATTAAACTCTATATAATAATCATATATTTTTTTTAACTTTTTTAGTGGGGGCAACACATTTGCTAATATACCCTCAATAGATGTATTTAACTCATCTAACAAAGAAAGCATTATTTCTTTAAATAAATTTTCTTTTGTTTTAAAATAAAAAAATACCGTTCCTTTAGCAACACCTGCAAGCTGAGCAATCTCTTCTACAACTGCTTCATGATAATCTTTCTTATTAAGTATCTCTTTTCCGGCCTGTATAATTTTATTATATGTCTCTCTACTCCTTTCCTCAATTTCCATATTTTCTACCTCCTTTTCCTAACTGACTGGTCAGTTATTAATAAAAATATAAAATTTAAAAAAATTTGTCAATATTTTTTAAAAATTTTAAAATGACTGATTGGTCAGTCAGATATTTGAATTTTGTAGGAGAAAAGAGTTTAGGAATTTCTTAATAAAATTATCTTATATTCCATAAACTCATTAAATTTTTTTTCATCCAATTTATCTCTTGTATGCTCAAAAATATAATATCTACACTTTTTCAAAACTGGACTTAACAAAAAATTAAAAATTTTAGTTAATAAAGAAAATTTCTCACTTATATACCCACTTAAAATCTCAACTATAGGTAAAGCATATTTCTCATAAATTTTCTTGGCAAGAATAAGTGTGGGTAAAATATTAGCGGTAATATCTTCTTCAAACAAGACCTCAAAATCATATTTTTTTACAAAAAAATAAAATTCTTCTTTTGTGTGTGTAGTTTTATAATAAGAAGTATTATATTTTCTAAAATAATCAGAAATTAGTAAATATCCTTCTTTAACCAATATCTCTTTTGATTTTAAAAATGCTTTTTCTAAATTTAGATACTGACAACTCTCTGCCATAAGTACTAAATCATATTTTTTATCAGTTACTAAATCCTCAAACTTTGTTAAATAGAACTTTGTATTAGGAGATTTTTGCTTAAAAATTTCATACTGATATTCATCTGGAGAAACACATTCTACTTTAAAGTTTTTATTTATTAAATTTATAGCTACCTCACCAGTTCCACATCCCACATCTAATATTTCTTTCACACCTTGCGGAATCTTAGATATCAAAATATCAATGTATCTCTGTTGAGCTATTTTGAGATTTTCTATGTCAACTTTTTGATTTTCTTCCCAATATCCAAAATGTAAACATTCAACTCCAAAGATATCTCTTATAAATTTTAAGTTCCAATCTATTTTTTTCATATATATTGAAATTTATATAATATTTTTTATAAAAAGTAAACAAAATTATAAAAACAAGACAAGATAATGGCTCCATCGACTAGGCTGGTTTAGGTCAGCGGTCTCTCAAGCCGCAAGCACGGGTTCAAATCCCGTTGGAGCCATTTTTTAAAAACTTACTACCAAGATAAGAAAATAAATCTTTTAGGTAAGATAAATCTTTTCTTTGTATATAACTAATATAACTAATTATTTATGCTCTTCAAAAGCAAACACTGTAAATACATATAATTCTGTTTTAGGATCTTGCCATGCATTTGGAGGAAGTCCTGCTTTTCCCCAACAGAGTTCTGACAAAAACTGTTCTTTCTTAGGAAGTTGCTCCCATACTTGTGGAAGAAAAAGCCCACTTTTTCCTCCACTTCTTACAACTACTCCGTGAACTTTTTCTTTTATTTCTTTATGAGAAAAAACTCGTTTTAAAGGAGACAAAACAGATATCTCTATTTTTATATCATCAAGTTCTTCTAAGGTTACTTGTGGAAATCTTGGATCTTCTGTTGCTGCTGCTATTGCCATATTTATAACTGCTTGATAAAGTGGATACTGAGGAAAAGTTGTACCAATGCATCCTCTAAGTTGTCCTTTCTTAGTTAAAGTAACAAATACAGCTTGGGGAGTAATCAACTCTTTATTATCTGTTTTATATTCTATAATTTTACCCCTAGATATGTATTCTTTAATTGCCTGCCTAGCTAAAGAAAGCAGTATCTTCTGAGATTCTAAAGAAATTTTAAACTCTGCCTGTGTTTCTTCTTTCATAGTTTCTTTCTCCTTTTTTGTATCTTTTGTTTCTTTTATAAATGCTGCAGCTAAATAGCCTACTACACGAGATTTATCGCCAAATTTTACATCTCCTGAATTACTATAATTTAGAATTTCTATGTAGTTTCCCCCTAACAACTTAGTAGTAGCTAAAGTTATACCTACTGCTGTATCTGCACAAAATACACAATGAAGATTTGAAATCTTTGTCTTTTCAAGTTTAGGAAGTTCTTCAAAGTATTTTTTAGGATCATATTGTCTTATTAGTTCTATTGCCTGATTGTCAATTTTTTTTGCATCTTCGTAACTTGGATAATGAGATAAGTCTGTAGAGCATACTATAAGTACTTTTCTACCTTTATAGTTTTTAATTGTTTCTGCTAACAGTTGAGAAATTTTTAAAGAGAAATCATAATCAAACTTACTAACTAAAATCGGAACTATACTAAATTCTTTAAATATATATTGCAAAAATGGAAGTTGAACCTCTAAGGAGTGCTCAGGAATATGTGGTTGAACTGAAGGTTCAAAATAATCTTTATGTTTTATAAGCAATTCTATAAAATCTTTTTGTATTTTTATTTCTCCTAAAGGCATTTTAAAATTTCCATTAGAATAAACAGAAGCCTTTTTAAGATAGTAATAGTGAGACTGCCCCAAAAGAACTATAACTGGATTTTTTATATCATACTGAGACAAAAACTTATAACTATAACCAGCCACTTGACCTGAAAAAATATATCCAGCATGAGGAGAAATTATTCCTAAAATTTCTCCTTTAGAGTGAGGAAGTGTTTTAATATTTTCAAAATAAAATTTTATATTAGAAATTAGTTCTTCTTTATCTGCTGGATAAAACTGACCAGCTACTGCAGGCAAACGACATTCAAGTGGTGTTATCATAAAAAATAAAAAAAATATAAAAAACATATCTCATAAAATTATATAAAATAGTAAATTATCTGTCAATATAATAATCTTTTAAATTTTTTTAAAATTATTGAAGTTTATATTTGATATTTAGTAAAAATACAATTAAACTATGAAACAATTTATAATTATCGGTGACTATGAATCTATAGTAATATATAAAAGTTTTGGTTGGGAAGTGATATATGTAAACTTAGAAGATAAAAACGACATAATTGAAAAATTCAAAAAAGTAAAAGAAAAAATTTCCTCTGACAGAGTATTTGTCACAGAAGAAGTTTATAATATCTTACAAAAAGAATATCCGGAATTTGAAAAACTTTCTTTTTCAGTTATTCCATTAGTAAGTATAAAAGGAATTAAAAATATATCAAAACAAAAATATAAGAAACTTGCAGCAATAGCAACAGGAATAAAACTTGAATAATTAAAATAAAAACAACAATTAAAGGAGTAAAAAATGGCTGGAAAGATAATAAAAGTATCAGGACCATTAGTAGTTGGTAGCGGTATTCCTGAAATAAAAATGTATGATGTAGTTAAAGTAGGTAAAGAAAAACTAATTGGAGAAGTAATAGAACTTCACGAAGACAAGTTTTATGTTCAGGTTTATGAATCCACTACTGGACTAAGTGTAGATGATCCTATTGAAACTACAAATGAACCATTATCCGTAGAATTAGGTCCTGGACTTCTAACTACAATATATGACGGAATTCAAAGACCACTTGAAGCAATAGAAAAAGAAGTAGGTTATTTCATAAAGAGAGGTGTTTTTGCTTATCCATTAGATAGGAACAAAGTTTGGAATTTTATTCCTACAAAAAAACCAAAGGATAAAATTAAAGCTGGAGATATTTTAGGCTATGTCCAAGAAACTCCTGTAATTAAGCATTATATATTAGTACCTCCTTATGTTGAGGAAGCAGAAATTATAGAGATAAAATCAGGTAACTTCACAATAGAAGATATTATCTGTAAAATTCAAACTAATCAAGGAAAATTAGAACTTAAAATGTATCATAAATGGCCTGTAAGAAAACCAAGGCCTTGTAAAGAAAAACTAATGCCATCAGAACCACTTTTTACAGGGCAAAGAGTAATAGATACATTTTTCCCTGTAGGAAAAGGTGGCACTTCATGTGTCCCAGGTCCATTTGGAAGTGGTAAAACTGTAATCCAACATCAACTTGCTAAGTGGGCTGATGCTGAAATAATTGTATATGTTGGTTGTGGTGAAAGAGGTAACGAAATGACTGATGTTTTAATTGAATTTCCAGAACTTAAAGACCCTAAATCAGGACTTCCTCTAATGTATAGAACTGTGCTTATCGCTAACACTTCAAATATGCCTGTGGCAGCTAGGGAAGCTTCTATTTATACAGGAATAACTATAGCAGAATACTTTAGAGATATGGGTTATTCTGTAGCTTTGATGGCTGATTCCACTTCCAGATGGGCAGAAGCTTTAAGAGAAATCTCAGGCAGATTAGAAGAAATGCCTGGAGAGGAAGGATATCCTGCATACTTACCTAAAAAAATCGCAGAATTTTATGAAAGGGCTGGAAAAGTAATCTGTCTTGGCTCAGACGAAAGAATTGGAAGTTTAACAGTAACCGGTGCAGTTTCACCTCCTGGGGGTGATTTATCAGATCCAGTAGTACAAGCTACCTTAAAAGTAGTAAAAGTTTTTTGGTCTCTGGAAGACTGGCTTGCTTATGCAAGACATTTTCCTGCTATAAACTGGCTTACAAGTTATTCCTTATACTATGACGCCTTAGAAGATTACTACAAAAAAAACTTAGCAGAAGATTTTGTGGAATTAAGAACACAAGCAATGGCTCTATTGCAAAAAGAAGCAGAACTTAAAGAAATAGTGAGACTTGTAGGATATGAAACACTTTCTGAACAAGACAAACTCATATTAGAAATAGCAAGGATGTTAAGAGAAGATTTTCTTTACCAATCTGCTTTTGATCCAATAGATACTTATTGCTCAGCTAAAAAACAATATCTTATGCTAAAAGCTATAATAACTCTATATAGAAATCTAAAAAACAAAATAGAAAATCAAACAGCTACAGTAGAACAGCTAATTACTCCACAACTAAAAGAAAAAATTACACAACTAAGGTTTATCCCTGAAGAACAAATTGAACAAATAAAAACTCTTATTGAAGAATTTTCTAAATAAGCTATGGCGAGAGTATGGTTAGGTGTTATTGAACATTTTAAGGAAATTCTTCCTATTACAGAAAAGACTCCCGTAATTACAATGTATGAAGGTAATACTCCTTTAATAAAAGCAGAAAATTTAGAGTTTAAGATTAAAAAAGAATATAATGTCAAATTAAATATTTATCTAAAATATGAAGGGGCTAACCCAACAGGCTCTTTTAAAGATAGAGGTATGACGGTAGCAATCTCCAAAGCAAAAGAAGAAAATGCAAAAGTGGTAATTTGTGCTTCCACAGGTAACACTTCTGCATCAGCTGCAGCATATGCATCAAAGGCAAATATTAGGTGTATTGTACTTATTCCAAAAGGTGCTATTGCTTTAGGAAAACTCTCACAAGCTGTAATGCACGGTGCAGAAGTATTTGCTGTTGAAGGTAATTTTGATGAAGCTTTAAAATTAGCAAAAGAAATTTCTACTAAGTATCCTGTTACTCTTGTTAATTCTTTAAATCCTCACAGAATTGAAGGTCAAAAAACTGCTTCTTTTGAAATAATTGAACAACTCGGTTTTGTACCTGATTATCAATTTATGCCAGTAGGTAATGCAGGAAATATCACAGCTTACTGGAAAGGTTATAAAGAATTTTATGAAGGAAAACTTCCCTCTTTAAAGGTAAAAAGAGACAAGTTACCTAAAATGATGGGATTCCAAGCAGAAGGAGCGGCTCCAATAGTAAGAGGAAAACCAATAAAAAATCCAAAAACTATTGCTACTGCAATAAGAATAGGCAATCCAGCATCATGGGAATTTGCTGAAGAAGCAAGAGATGAGTCTAAGGGTGTAATAGACACTGTAAAGGATAAAGAAATATTAAATGCCTATTATTTGTTGTCTTCACTTGAGGGGGTCTTTGTAGAACCTGCCTCAGCTGCTTCAGTGGCAGGTCTTTTAAAATATGTAAAAATAGGATATTTTGAAAAAAAACAAAATGTAAATGTTGTATGTATCCTTACAGGACATGGCCTTAAAGACCCTGATTGTGCTATTACTACTGCAAAAAAATATGTCAAGATAAAAACAATAAAGCCAGATATAAAATCTATAGTAAAACAATTAAACCTTTCTTAAAATTATGAAAAAAAAACTTGTTTTAGCTACTGGTAATAAAGATAAAGCAAAAGAAATCAAAAAAATTTTAGAAAGTTTCAACCTAAAAAATATTCAAATTCTTTTATCTTCAGAATTCAATAATGTTCCAAAAGTAGAAGAAGATGGAAAAACCTTGAAGGAAAATGCAATAAAGAAAGCAAAAACAATTGGAGACTTTACAGGTTTGCCTTCATTAGCAGAAGACACTGGATTGTTTGTTGATTACTTAAATGGAGCCCCTGGTATATATTCAGCAAGATATGCAGACAAAGATCCAAAAGTACATACAGCCACATACGAGGACAACTATATGAAGTTATTAAATGAACTAAAAGATGTACCTTGGGAAAAAAGAACGGCTAAGTTTATCACTGTAGCCTGTTTATACATTCCACAAAAAAACAAAATTTTCACAAGAAAAGGAGAAGTAAAAGGTTATATAGCTTTTACCCCTACGGGTAAAAATGGTTTTGGATATGACCCTGTGTTTTATTACCCACCAAAACAGAAAACTTTTGCTGAATTGAAAGCAGAAGAAAAAAATCTCATAAGTCACAGAGCTATTGCTATTAAAAGAATTATCCCTTTAATTAGAGAATATCTATAAGAAGTTCTACTCGGAGAGGTGCCGGAGTGGTTTAACGGGCACGACTGGAAATCGTGTGTACCGCTAAAACGGTACCGAGGGTTCGAATCCCTCCCTCTCCGTTGTTTTTAATTTAATAAAAATCATGCTTATATATCTTGAACTTAAAAATTACATTTTTATTAAAGAATTAAAATTAGAATTTAACAACAAACTCAATATATTCACAGGAGAAACAGGTGCCGGTAAGTCCATAATAATAGAAGCTATATCTCTACTTTGCGGTGAAAGACAAAAAAATGTCGTTGTAGGAAATTTTGCTGAAAAATGTGAAATTGTAGGAATCTTTGAGGTTAAAAAAGAAATAAAAACAACTCTATCTGAACTCTTTCAGGAAATAGATATTCCATTTGAAGATGAAATTATAATAAGAAGAGAAATTGATAAACAAAACAGAACAAAATTTTATATAAATGACAAACTTATCTCTTTAAACTTCGTAAGAAAAATATCTGACTTCCTAATAGATATACATGGACAAAACGAACATCAAAAATTACTATATCCCTCATATCAACTTGCTGCTTTAGATGAATATGCAAATTTAAGAGATGAAGTAAAAGACTTTAGAAATAATTATAATTTATATATTAAAAAACTTAATTTAATTGAAGAATTAAAAAATGAAATAAACAAAAACAAACAACAACTTGAAATTATGAATTACCAAATTACAGAGATTGAACAAGCAAAACTTACTCCTGAAGATGAAACCTTAGAAGAAGAATTAGAAAAAGCTAAAAATTCTAAAAAAATATTAGATACATTATCAGAAGTGAAGTTTAACCTAAATGAAATTCAACAGAAAATTAACCATATTGAAAGATTATTACAGACAGTTAAAAACTACATAAATATAGATTACAACTCCATATACGCACTCACTACAGAAGTTGAAAATTTACAAATAAAAATAGAAGAGTCTAAAAAATTTTATTCAAATTATACCACTGAATATATTGATAACTTACTAGACCGTGTAGATTTAATTAAGAAACTTAAACGAAAATACGGAAATAATATTGAAGAAATTAAAAAATATGCAGAGAATTTAAAAAGATCTATAGAAGCAATTAATATAAAAGACAAAGAATTAGAAGAAACAGAAAAAGAAATAAAACAACTTGAAGAAAATCTTTTAGAAAAAGCAAAAAAAATCTCTAAGATAAGAAAAGAATCTGCAAAAAATCTTCAAAAAGAGATAAATACTGAATTTTCTTCATTGGGACTTCAAAAAGCAAAGATAGAAATAAAAATAGAAACCCTCCCACTTAGTAAAGAAAATTTAACTTCTACAGGTATAGACAAGGTAGAATTTTTAATATGTACTAATCCTGGCGCACCTTTTTTACCCCTTAAAGATATTGCTTCCGGAGGAGAGCTTTCAAGAATAATGCTTGCCATAAAGGTAGTTTTAGGCAAAAAAGAAGAAACACCCATACTTATATTCGATGAAATAGATACTGGAATCAGTGGACCTATGGGATTTACAATAGGAAAAAAACTTAAACAGCTTTCATTGCAAAACAAACAAATTTTTTGTATAACACATTTACCACAGATTGCATCTTTTGGAGATAAGCATTTTGCTGTAAGGAAACATCAACTAAAAGATAACACTATAATTGAGGTTGAAACTTTGGAAGATAGCTTAAGAGTAGCTGAAATAGCACGAATGCTAAGTGGCAGCAAAATTGATGAAACCTCTTTAAAACATGCTAAAAATCTAATAAAAGAAGCAAATGAAAGTATTAACTAAAAAGTATAAGATAATTATAGATACACAACATTGCAAAGGATGTGAGTTGTGTGTAATAAACTGTCCACAAAAAATTCTTATTCTTTCAGACAAAATTAATAAACTTGGCTACAGATACGTAGAAATTACTAATGAAGAAAATTGCACTGCTTGCGGTAGGTGTTATTTAATGTGTCCAGATTATTTAATTGAAATATATATAGACAAATAACAAATGCAAGTAGCTTCATTTTTAGAAAAAAATCCCACTCAACAATTTTTATTTAGTTTAGGAAAATCATTTACTAAAAAAGAAAAAATTCTTCTATCTTATAAAACAAAAAACGAAAAATACAAAAGATATCTAGGATCTACACTGAGATCTAACGGAGGAAAAAGTTGTACTTTAGGAGATGTTATAGAAAATCTAAATCTCTTTGAAAACATTAAAAGAATAATTTTTCCATTTTTTGCTAGTGGTTATATAAAAATAACAATAGCCAAATAACAATGAAAAAAGTTCTACAAGGAAATATTGCTTTGTGTGAAGGTGCAATAGAGGGAGGTTTAGATGCCTACTATGCTTATCCTATTACTCCTCAAAATGAAATCTCCGCATATTTTGCTGAAGTTTTACCACAAAAAAATAAAGTGTTTCTTCAAGCTGAATCAGAAATTGCTGCTATAAATATGGTCTTTGGGACTGCTGTGACAGGGAAAAGAGCAATGACTTCATCTTCCTCTCCCGGAATATCTTTAATGCAGGAAGGAATTTCATATCTTTGTGGATGTGAGTTACCATGTGTAATAGTAAATGTTATGCGGGGTGGCCCTGGGTTAGGTAATATAAGTGGTTCTCAACAAGATTATTTTCAAGCTACACGTGGAGGAGGACATGGTGATTATCATACAATAGTTTTAGCTCCTTTTAGTGTAAAAGAAATCTACGAATTCGCAAAAGAGTCATTTTTACTTGCTGAAAAATATAGAATACCAGTTTTAATACTATATGATGGATATTTAGGACAAACAATGGAAATTTTTGATACTGATTCAAATGAAGAAAAATTAAATGTTAAAATTGACCAAAATATTGACAAGAGTTGGGTTTTAGATGGAGCTAAAAATAGACCATCAAGAAAGATCAGATCATTACTTATGGCTGAAGGTGAACTAGAACAACATAACTTAAAATTAAAAGAAAAATATACACAGATTAAAAAAAATGAAATTAGAGTAAAGTTTTATGAAATAGAAGACGCTAAGATCGGTTTGGTTGCTTATGGTATTGCTGCAAGAGCTGCTTTAGAGGCGGTTTATAAACTAAAAAACAAAAATATCAAGGTTGGACTTATAAGACCACAAACTCTTTGGCCTTTCCCATATAATGAGATCAAAAACTTATCAAATTACATTAAAAAATTTTTAGTTGTAGAAATGAGTAGCCTAGGACAGATGGTTGAGGATGTAAAACTTGCAGTAGAGGGAAATGCAGAAGTATTTTTTTATGGCAGAGGAGGAGGTGCACTTGTATCTTCTAACGAAATTATTAAAAAAGTTTTAGAAATTTATTAATTTATGGAAAGAACACAATTTGTAAAACCAAAAAGTTTAAAAAATACACATCATAACTACTGCCCAGGTTGTGGGCATGGAATAATACACAGGATTATTGCTGAGATAATAGATGAACTAAACATAAGAGAAAAAACAATAGCTGTAGCTCCGGTTGGATGTGCTGTTTTTGCATATGATTATTGGGATTTTGATGTAACAGAAGCACCTCATGGCAGGCCTCCAGCTGTTGCAACAGGTATAAAAAGAGTTCTACCTGATAGAATTGTTTTTACATATCAAGGAGATGGTGACCTTGCTGCAATAGGTACTGCTGAGATTATTCATGCTGCAAATAGGTCAGAAAATATCACTGTAATTTTCGTAAACAATACTGTCTATGGGATGACTCAAGGACAGATGGCACCTACTACATTAATAGGACAAAAAACACTAACAACACCATATGGAAGAGATGCAAATAGAGATGGTTATCCATTAAAAGTATGTGAACTTTTATCTGTATTAGATGGAACAAAATTTTCTGCCCGTGGAATGGTTACCAATCCTAAAGAAATAATAAAAACCAAATCCTTGATAAAGAAAGCTTTTTTTAAACAAATAGAAAACAAAGGATTTTCTATTGTAGAGGTACTATCTATGTGTCCTAGTGGACTTCATATGAATCCTATTGAAACAAAAGAATGGGTAGAAAAAGAACTAACAAAATTCTTTCCCTTGGGGGTATTTAAAGATGTATGAAGAAATTTTCATAGCAGGTAGCGGTGGCCAAGGAGTTTTATCTCTTGGCAAGATATTAGTTTACTCTGCAGCTAAAGAAAATAAACTTGCTACATACTATCCTTCTTATGGTGCTGAAGTAAGAGGTGGAACTGCGAATTGTATGGTAAAAATATCTGAAAGTTTTATCTTTTCTCCTATAATAGAAAATCCAACTATAGTTACTTTAATGAATATGCCATCTTATCTCAAATTTATAAAAAAATTTATACCACAAAAGTTTTTATTTATAAACACATCACTAATAGAAGAACAAGAAGAAATTAAAAAATTTCTTAAACATTATTCAAAGAATTTAGAAATTATAAAAGTAGCAGCTACAGAAATCGCTAATAAAATAGGGTCAACTGTTGTCTCAAACATAGTGATGCTTGGAGCTATAGCAAGAAGAACAGAAATAATAAAAATTACAAGTATAAAAGAAACTCTATATAAAATCTTTAGCAAAAAAATTTTAGATATAAATTTAAAAGCTCTAGATATCGGATATGAAATATAAAATCCAAAAAGCAAAAGTAGAAGATGTCCCTCATATATATAAATTAGTAAACAAATTTGCAAAGAAAAATTTAATGCTTCCGAGAGTATTAAATGAAATTTATGAGAAAATTTTGGAATTTTTTGTTATAAAATATAAAAACAAATTAATTGGATGTGCAGCTTTACATATCACCTGGACAGGCAAAGACCAAGAAGTGTTAGCAGAAATTAGATCATTAGCTATTGAAGAAAATTACCAAAATAAAGGATTAGGAAGTTCTCTTGTAACTAAAATTGAGAAGGAAGCAAAAAAGTTAGGAGTTGAAAAAATTTTTGCTTTAACTTTTACACCAGAATTTTTTAAGAAACTAAAATATGAAGTTGTGTCACGAGATACACTCCCACATAAAATATGGACTGAGTGTATTAACTGTCCGTTTTTTATGGAATGTAAAGAAGTTCCGGTTGTAAAACAGCTTAAATGAAGAAACTTACCGAAGATATTGAAAAAATCTTCCAAACTCAACTGAAACAATTTATCCCAAACTTTGAACCTAGGACACAACAAATCATAATGGGGAAAAAGATATTAGAGAGTTTTTTAAATAACAAGAAGATAATAATTGAAGCACCTACCGGTGTAGGGAAGAGTTTAGCATATTTAGTACCAATTCTAATATATATAAAAGAAGTTAATCCAACAACAAAATGTGTGATTTCCACCTATACAAAAACACTTCAGCAACAGCTAATAAAGAAAGATTTATTAGTTTTAGATTCTCTATCTCAACATTTATACAAAGAAAATATAAAATTTATGTACTTTTTCGGAAGTGAGAATTACATATGTCTTAATAGATTTTTTGAATTTAAAAATGAATTTCTTAGTGTGGAAGAAGTAATTACAATTTCAGAAATAGAAGAATGGCTTAAAACTACATCTACAGGTTCTTTAGAAGAAATTGTTCTTTCAAGCCCTGAAATATGGCAAGAAATAAATAGACAAGTAGATCTCTGTAAAAGAAGATATTGTAAATTTTATGAAAGTTGTCTTTACTATAAAAATCTAAAACAGCTTAAAAAAGTTGACATTATTGTAGTTAATCATCATTTATTCTTTTCAAATCTAATTTATTCAGATAAAATTTTTACAAAAGACCATCTTATAGTTTTTGATGAAGCACATAATTTAGAAGAAGTAATCCTTCAATGGTTAGGAATAGAAATCTCTAACACTCAACTTAAATATCTATGTAATCAAATTTATAATCCTCAAAGAAACAGAGGTCTTATTTTTAAATTAAAATCATTATCTGAAAGTTTAAAGGAAAATATTAAGAATGCGACTTTGGAGTTGGTAGCCTCCATAGGACAATTTTTTAGCGAATTAAATTCAAAAATACCACAAGATATAAAAGAAATAAGGATTTTTACTCCCCATATAGTAGAAGATTGTTTAAGCAAGTCTCTGAAAGAACTTTTAAACTTATTGCTTTCTGCAAAAAATTATGCTAAAACCGAAGATGAGTATTTCAGAATAAGTGCTTATGCCAAAAGAACTTCAAATTTTATTTCAATCCTTAATTCTTGGCTCGAATGTAAAGATTTAGAAAACAATATTTACTGGATAGAAAAGGAAGAAACAAAAAGAAAAAGATTGAAAATTACTTTAAAAATTACACCTCTTGAGATAGCCAAGAGTATGCAAGAAAAGATATTTTCTGTATATGAAAAAATTGTATTTACTTCTGCAACATTATCTATTAATAATGATTATACATTTTTCAAAAAATCTATTGGTCTTTTACCAGAAAATTCTTCTAATTCTACACAAACGGAAACTCTTACATTATCCTCACCGTTTGATTTCAAAAATAATGTAATTTTATTTCTTCCAGAAAACATTCCCAGCCCAAAAGATGAAAACGAAG
>JANXCA010000180.1 GCA_025060535.1 Endomicrobiia bacterium
TTCATTACTTAAAACTTTAGTAATACGTGATTTCTCTACATTAATAATTTTACCTTTTAAAGGAAGAACCGCTTGAAAGTTTCTATCTCTAGCCTGTTTTGCAGAACCACCTGCTGAATCTCCTTCTACTATAAATAACTCACACAACCTAGGATCTCTTTCAGAACAATCTGCAAGTTTTCCTGGTAAAGTGGCTGTTTCAAGCAAGCTTTTTTTCCTTACTAACTCACGCGCTTTTTTTGCAGCATACCTTGCCTCAGCCGCAGAGATTGCCTTTTGACAGATTTTTTGTGCAATCTGTGGATTTTCTTCAAAAAAAGTAGAAAGCGCTTCTCCTATAATTGACTTCACTATACCTTCTACTTCTGAGTTGCCAAGCTTTGTCTTTGTCTGTCCTTCAAATTGAGGGTTAGGTATTTTGATTGACAAAACAACAGTTAAACCTTCACGCACATCATCTCCAGTAATAGTTAATTCTTTACCTTTTGTAAGTTCTTGTTTTTTTATGTAGTCATTTACAACTCGTGTTAAAGCAGACCTAAAACCAGTCAGATGGGTTCCACCCTCAGTAGTATGTATAGTATTAACAAAACTATATTCACGCTCATCATATCCTTCATTATATTGAATTGCTGCCTCTACAATAATGTCATCTTGTTTTTTATAAATATATATTGGTTCTGGATGAAGAACATCTTCATTTTTATTAAGAAATTTCACAAACTCTTTTATTCCACCATCATATTTAAATGTTTTTTCTTTTTCTTCTTCTCTCTCATCAATAAGAGTTATTCTCACCCCTGGATTTAAAAATGCAAGTTCTCTTAATCTGTTAGCCAGTGTATCAAAAGAAAATTTTGTTGTAGAAAAAATTTCAGAATCTGGTAAAAATCTAACTTTTGTTCCAGTTGTGTCTATTTCACCTACAACCTTTACAGGTCCTTCTGGAACACCTCTTCTATATTTCTGTTGATAAATTTTACCATTTCTATAACTTTCCACTATCAACCACTCAGA
>JANXCA010000181.1 GCA_025060535.1 Endomicrobiia bacterium
CTATGTGGGATTTAAACTTCGAACGGATTCATGAGGAAGAATTATAAAGTTTTGTTAGATCTGAACTATGTGGGATTTAAACGTTGGTGTTTTTTTGATAACATTGACTACTGAAGAGGTTAGATCTGAACTATGTGGGATTTAAACCGTTTTGTTCGGAGCTGGATAATATTATTTGTTTTGAGTTAGATCTGAACTATGTGGGATTTAAACCTTCATATATTGCAGTATCATACACTTCTAAAATTAGTTAGATCTGAACTATGTGGGATTTAAACACCACAAATAGCGGAATTCCTATTTCAACTATACTTCGTTAGATCTGAACTATGTGGGATTTAAACTAATAGTAGGTTTAGCAACACTAGGATTAATACTCTAGTTAGATCTGAACTATGTGGGATTTAAACCTTCAACTAATGAGTTAACAAATTCTTTCACAATTTTCGTTAGATCTGAACTATGTGGGATTTAAACATTTTCTGAAACTTCATTTATTTCTATCTCATTTACGTTAGATCTGAACTATGTGGGATTTAAACGAAGAGAAAGCGCAAAAAGTTGAAGATAATATTAACTCGTTAGATCTGAACTATGTGGGATTTAAACGAGTTAGCAAAAAGAGATATTTCGAATATAAGAAAAGTTAGATCTGAACTATGTGGGATTTAAACATAAAAAAGGTAAACAGTCGATTCAAGTTATATATCCGTTAGATCTGAACTATGTGGGATTTAAACAAATGGAAAAAGCAATTAAAAGAATAGGGATAGAAAAGTTAGATCTGAACTATGTGGGATTTAAACTCCCAATCTTCTTAGAGAATTCAATCTTGTTATAGGTTAGATCTGAACTATGTGGGATTTAAACGTCTTTTCTGATGTTGTTCTCTTTTAAGAAATTGAGCGTTAGATCTGAACTATGTGGGATTTAAACGTTTCTTTTAATCGAGTTAAGATATCTGTTTCACCTGGTTAGATCTGAACTATGTGGGATTTAAA
>JANXCA010000182.1 GCA_025060535.1 Endomicrobiia bacterium
GAGAGTTTTCTTTATTGTTGTTCTGTAAGACAGAAAAAAACAGGTAAACATAAATCACCATTTTGTGATACTTGCTTAAGTTTTTTATGTCTAAAAAACATTCTTCAGACAATTTCTTGAATTGTTTTCTTTTTTCTTCTTCTTTTTTTTCTTCTTTTTCTTTTTCTTTTTCTTCTTCTTCAATGCCTTCTTTTTTACTAAGCTTTGCCACGATAAAAGATACTATAATCATTGAAGAAATTAGGATAAACACCACTTCGCTTGGCGATAAGTCTATAGAGCTCATAGTTCCCCCTTTTTCAAGGATTTTAACTTCATTTGCTTAGGTTTAATCTATTATATATATTAAACTTAAACACGTCAAGAATGAAAACTTTATATCCCACATGGTTCAGATAAAACATATTATAATCGGTTCCGTTAAAAAAGTCAAGAGGGGCTTTATATCCCACATGGTTCAGATAAAACTTTGTCTTCTTTTGGTAAGGTAAGTAATTTGTTGATTTCTTTATATCCCACATGGTTCAGATAAAACGCCCTCTGCCTGGACGTTTTTTTTGTTCTTTTTGTCTTTATATCCCACATGGTTCAGATAAAACTCTAACGCAGACACAATCTTAGACCGAATTGCGTCCTTTATATCCCACATGGTTCAGATAAAACCGGGAAACGTATGGTGACAAGGCGAGATGTAGAAAAGTTACTTTATATCCCACATGGTTCAGATAAAACGAGTTTGGTGTTGATGTAGAAGTGGGACTGAATTGCTTTATATCCCACATGGTTCAGATAAAACTACTCTACGTCACCAAACACCTGACCAATCTTCTCCCGTAACTGGTTCACAATTACGAGCTTTATATCCCACATGGTTCAGATAAAACTATTACCTCCCTAGCAACCCATGCGTTAATTGAGGAGCTTTATATCCCACATGGTTCAGATAAAACTGGGCGGATGGGACAGTGGTTTCCTGTTGTTATGTCTTCTTTATATCCC
>JANXCA010000183.1 GCA_025060535.1 Endomicrobiia bacterium
TCATGAGCTGCAAGTATATATTTTAAATTTTCATTTATGAAGCTGTATATTTTTTTGGCAAGATTGACATTTAGTGGTGGAATATAATCTACATTTAAATTATAACATTCTGAGAAGATACTTCCAGCAATTATGTAGTTTAACTTACCTATTAGAAATATAAAGTTATCTGGAGTTTTAAAATATGATGTTTTAATGTCAGAGATATCATTTATTATACCAATTCCAGATATAAGCAGTGTAGATGGTATTGATACAGTTTTTTTACCAATTAAATAATAATTGTTTAAACTATCCTTACCAGAGATAAAAGGTGTACCGAACTTTATTGCTACATTTTTTGCTGTCTCACAACAAACAAATAGTTCAGCAAGATTTTTTTTGTTTAGTTCACCCCAACAAAAATTGTCAAGTAAAAATATTTTGTCAAGTTTTGCACCAACACAAATTAAGTTCCGTATCGCTTCATCAATAACATATTCTGTCATCCTTTCAATACTAATTTTGCTTAAAGATGGTTTTATACCACAGGAAATTGCTACTGCTTTTTTTGTGTTTTTTATCCCTTCAGTATTAAAAGGGTACAACACACAAGCATCTTGTGGTGAATACATACCAGTATTTATATCCCCGATTAATGGTTTTACAACCGTATTACCTTGAACTTCATGGTCATATTGTCTTATTACCCATTCTTTTGATGCTACATTTGGTGCTGAAATGATTTTATAAAAAACTTCTTCAATACTATCTTTAACTTTTATATAATTTTTTTTCTTATTTACTGACGAAATATAAACAAGCGAAAATTTTCGTTTTGGTAAACCTTCATGTAAAAAATCCATATCTAACTCACAAACATTAACATTGTTGTAGAACACCTCCAATTTTTTAGTATTTGTAACTTCACCTATAATTGTTGCTTCCACATCTTCTTTTTGGCAAAGTTGGACAAACTTTTCAGCTTTATCTTTGTCTGCAATAACTACCAT
>JANXCA010000184.1 GCA_025060535.1 Endomicrobiia bacterium
AGATCTAACTTGTATATTTACATTAAAGAAGAGTAATTATCCTCGTTTAAATCCCACATAGTTCAGATCTAACCAATAAGGTTGATAGATGATTTTGCAAGACTTCTGTGTTTAAATCCCACATAGTTCAGATCTAACCCATTTTATACTTTTTTGTCAATATCCCTTATGTTAGTTTAAATCCCACATAGTTCAGATCTAACTTTGCTCTATAATCTTGTTTTTTCTTTCCCTAAATTGTTTAAATCCCACATAGTTCAGATCTAACATGAAAATGTGAGAAATTGCTATGTTTACATAGATGGTTTAAATCCCACATAGTTCAGATCTAACACTTTCTAACGCATATTGTAAGTATTCCTGTGTATAGTTTAAATCCCACATAGTTCAGATCTAACTAATCGAAAAAAATCTCATAGAAGAAGAGATAATCCGTTTAAATCCCACATAGTTCAGATCTAACGAAAAGTAATTCCAAGAGAAAGAGAAAGGTAATTCCGTTTAAATCCCACATAGTTCAGATCTAACATACGATATCGTTAATATTGAAGTCCCTCCAACCTCGTTTAAATCCCACATAGTTCAGATCTAACTGGATTAGACCAACTCCACACCCAAGCTATGTATTCGTTTAAATCCCACATAGTTCAGATCTAACCAGTAAAAAGAATTGATAGACTTTTGCATGAAAACGGAGTTTAAATCCCACATAGTTCAGATCTAACAGGTTTCATATGCAAAAATTTCAGGAATAATTTTAGTTTAAATCCCACATAGTTCAGATCTAACTTTTTCTTCGTCTGATACTTCTATTCTTTCAAACTCAGTTTAAATCCCACATAGTTCAGATCTAACGGAGAAAACTCTCCTGGGCTTCTAGCTCACTAATGCGTTTAAATCCCACATAGTTCAGATCTAACTTTTATCTGACGTAAAAACCGAAATAAAGT
>JANXCA010000185.1 GCA_025060535.1 Endomicrobiia bacterium
CTTTTTTCTTTAAAAAGTAAAGAATTTTATATAAAAAATATAACAACCATCCATATATAACGGAAATAATCACTACTATAACATATACCATAAAAAACTTGCATTAGAGAATGATTTGGCTTTAATAAACATAAAAGTATTGGATTAAATACCACTACAAAAACAGCTACTTACGGAGTAGATTATTATATAAACCAAAAACATCACACTTTTTTATATCTAAAAGAGCAAATATAAAGAAAAAACGCTTTCAAAAAGGATCTACGATTGTAAATTTATTTTTTGTCTATAAATTTTATAGGAAAATATCCTAGCGAAATCTTTTCTGTGGCTTGTTTAAAAGCTGAATTTAAAAGTGGACGATTTATTTTTTTTATCATTTATAAAATGTAATATAAAAGAAGGAAAATCTACAAAAAGTGTTAAAACCAAATTTTTATATAAAACACTGTAGTATCTTTTTAATACAAAAATAATATCAATACAAAAATATAAATAATATAACATATGAGAGTAGCTGCAATAGAAAACAATATACTATTATCTTTTATCTTTACTTTTAATAAACCTAAAAAACCAAGCATAAACTAATAGGAAAAAATACTTAAAACGAAGGGCCCTACACAGAAGTATCCTCTTATCAAAAAACCAAAAAGGAGAATTTGTATCTTTAGATAATATATTTTTATTTAATATCCCTTCTAAAAAATAATAAACTTGTCGAAAAAATTGCAATCTTAGATTACTCAAAACTTCTCTTGATGGTATACATAAAAACTTAAAACTTTCACAAGAGAAAACAAAGTAATAGAAAATATCCACACATAAAAACACTATAAATGGGAAACTAAACTAACTGCTGCAAGAAATGGATAAATCAGAATCATTACCCATA
>JANXCA010000186.1 GCA_025060535.1 Endomicrobiia bacterium
TTATCACAGGGAATATTTTCTCTGCGATTAAATCTGCGTTTTGATATTTTATAGAGATATTAGTCAAAGCTACATCTATATGTACATCTCTTGGTGTAGGTGTAGTCATAATTTTTTACCTCCTTTTTATAAAGATAATGGCATTAATAAAATTTCAATTATTTCACCAGCATTGCTGGCACTTTCTAAAGCTATACCTATTACATTAACTTCTGAAGTCCTCTCTACAGCTTGTCCGTTAGCGTTTGAGGTAACATATGAACCTATATTGATAGGTCCGCCTGCTACGACTTTTGATGTCCCTAAAATATTCACAGCAACAACCTCGCCTTGTTTCCCTTTTGTGTCTAATACTCCTATCGCTCTTTCACCAACACCAGACAAAACAGCATTACCATTAGCATCAAGTTTTACTAAATGATAGATTTTGTTTGACAAATCTTCTCCTGCTTTTAGTGAGATTTTACCAAATACATTTTGTTGTGACATATTTATACTCCTCCTTCATTAAGAATTTTTTTAGCTTTTATTAAAGCATCCCTATACGGGATATTTTCTCTCTGTGAAATTTCTTCAGCTAATATAGCTAAATCTATATTTTGTAATTTTTCTTCTTTTTCGTTAAATTTCTCTATCAATTTTTGTCTTTTTTCATTATCAATTTCTAATTTTTGAGTTTTTGTAATTTCACCAAAAATCACAACTTTTGATTGTATGATATCTTTCAAGAAATCAACAAAAAGTTTTTTGAAGTTTATATTTTTATCATCAAATTTCACGACATTAGAGATTTCAGAAAATTTCTTAATATACTCATCAAATCGCGGTAATAAAATATTTCTATATTCTTTTTTCAACTTCTCAATCTCTTCGTTAAATTGTTTGTTCTC
>JANXCA010000187.1:0-478 GCA_025060535.1 Endomicrobiia bacterium
CTTACGGACAGACAGCAGTTTTTGATGCAGCAGTTCTCTTTGCAAAAACAGAGGGAATAATTCCAGCTCCAGAAAGCGCTCATGCAATAAAAGCAGCGATAGATGAAGCATTAAAGGCAAAAGAGGAAGGGAAAGAGAAGGTAATTTTATTTAATTTAAGCGGAATAGGATTTCTTGATTTAGCCGCATATGATGATTATCTTTTAGGTAAATTAGTTGATTATGAATATCCTGAGGAAAAGATTAAAGAATCTTTAAAAAAGTTGCCTAAAATTTAAAAGTTTATTTTATTAAAACTTGACATACAAATAAAATAGAGGGTTAAAATAATAAGCATTTAGATATTTGACAAAAGTAGGAAGAAGATATTAATATTATTAAGATTAAATTCAGGGCCGCTAGCTCAGCAGGTAGAGCACCGCCCTTTTAAGGCGGGTGTCGTTGGTTCGAATCCAACGCGGCTCATATATCTGTCCCC
>JANXCA010000187.1:488-886 GCA_025060535.1 Endomicrobiia bacterium
GCCTAGGACATCGCCCTTTCAAGGCGGTAACAGGGGTTCAAATCCCCTTGGGGACGTAAAAAGCCGTGGCAGCTGCCACGGCTTTTTATCTTAATAGTTCAAATCCTGCTTTTTTTGACTTACATTGAGGGCATAAATATGTTTCCGGAGTAGATTCAAAGGGTGTTCCAGGCTTAATTTGATTTTTAGGACAACCTTTTTCTGGATCATATATATATCCACAATGGATACATTTATATTTTTCATTTTTTTTCTTACTTTCCATCTTCGCCTCCACTAAGATACCTTTTGCATACTACCTTTTTGACCACACTTTGGACATTTTTGAGGCTTACATTTACTCTCTTTTGTAGCTCCACATTTACTGCACTTAAAAGTTGCCATAGCTTCACCTCCTT
>JANXCA010000188.1 GCA_025060535.1 Endomicrobiia bacterium
AATATGCTGCAAGAATCTTGGCAAAAGTATATTATTTATATATTAGACATCAGTATTGTAATTTATGCTTTATATAAATTTTTAGTATTTATTCGGGGAACCAAAGCGATAAATATATTTTATGGAGTTTTATTTGTAGGTTTATTTAGTTTAGTTTCTATTAAGTTAAATTTACCTATAACTTCTTGGTTTTTAAAACAATTTTGGTTGGCGGGAGTTATAGTATTAGCTGTGGTTTTTCAACCAGAGTTAAGGAATGTGTTATCTGGGATTTATCTACCTAAGAAAAATTTTTTCTCTTTAGCAATAATTGAAGAGATTATATCTGCTGTAAAAGAACTTAAGGAAAATAAATATGGAGCTTTAATTGTTATTGAACGGAATATAGGGCTTAAGGATTTTATTCAGACTGGAGTAATATTAAATGCAGATATTAGTAAAGATATACTTATTAGTATTTTTTATCCTAAAAATCCTCTACATGATGGAGCTGTTATTATTTCTAAAGGAAAGATATTTGCTGCGAGATGTATTTTGCCGTTGTCAGAAGAAAGAATGGTTGAGAATTTAGGTACGAGACATCGTGCTGCATTAGGTATAGCACAAACAACAGATGCGATTGCTTTGGTTGTTTCTGAAGAAAGAGGAACAGTTACATTTGTAAATAATAAGAATTTTTGCTATAATATCTCAGTAGAAAATTTAAGGGAATTATTAAATAAAAAATTAACTCAATCGGAGTAAGTTGTATTATGAAAGAAGAAATTAAGAAAAAAGACAAAGAAGAAACTTATGATGCTTCAAAAATTAAAGTTTTAAGTGGTCTTGAAGCAGTTAGAAAACGTCCTGCTATGTATATTGGGTCAACTGGTTCAAGTGGTCT
>JANXCA010000189.1 GCA_025060535.1 Endomicrobiia bacterium
TCTATTTTTACATTAGGGAAATACTTACTTATATCTCCTACTTTGTATATAATTTTTTCAATATCATTAAAAATATAATATACTTGACCGTCTCTTTGGAGTTCTTTTGTGATAGCATAAATTATAGTATCTTTGCTATAAGGTAAAACAAAGGTTTCTATAGGTTGACGGCCTTGAGGTGGAATTTCTATAACAGAAATATCTTTTATACCTTCTAAACCAAAAGCTAATGTTCGGGGAATAGGTGTAGCTGTAAGATATAATACATCTGGAATAAAACCATCTGTAAATCTTTCATATGTTTTATACTTTAATCTAATTTTTTCTTTTTGTTTAACACCGAATTTATGCTCTTCATCTATTATTATAAGTCCCAAGTCAAAAAAATCTACCTCGTCACTTAACAAAATATGAGTACCTACCACTACATCAACTTCTCCATTTTTTAATTTTTCAAAAATTTCTTTTATCTCTTTTTTAGATTTCAAACGAGATACTAAAGCAACTTTAACACCAAAAGGTTCAAGCCGCTTTGAAAATGTAATAAAGTGCTGATGTGCTAACACAGTAGTGGGGCATAAAACTATTACTTGTTTTTTATTAATTACTGCTTTAAATGTAGCTCTTAAAGCTACTTCTGTTTTCCCAAAACCAACATCCCCAACTATTATTCTATCCATAGGATATTCACTCTCCATATCTCTATATACATCTTCTATAGCTTTAAGTTGGTCTTCTGTCTCTTCATATTCAAATGTAGAAGCAAACATTTCTTCAAGTTCTTTATCAGATTTATATTGATAACCTTTAAGTTTTTTTCTTTCAGAATAAAGAGAATATAACTGAATAATGAATTCTTTCAG
>JANXCA010000018.1 GCA_025060535.1 Endomicrobiia bacterium
CTCCTAGTTTATTTCTATATGGTTCAAATGATGGAAAAAATTTGAATTTAGACAAACTCGAAGAGTTATTCAAAAGCGTTTCTAAAATAATAAAACCAAAAGGAAAACTTTTTATAGGGACATTTCCATCCGAAGTAAGACCAGAACACATAAATGAAGATACTGTATATTTACTTAAAAAATACGCAGATAACGATAACATAACAATTGGGGTCCAATCAGGATCTGAAAAGATTTTAAATTTATGTAATAGACAACACACTATTCGTGATGTTTACAACGCAGTTGAGCTTTTAACAAAAGCAAACTTTAAAGTTAACTTGGACTTCATATTTGGTTTACCATATGAGACAGAAAAAGACATTTTACAAACAAAAAATTTAATAGAAGACTTAATAAGCAAATATAATGTCCGCATACATCCACATATATTCATACCTCTACCCAAAACTAAATTTGCTAATTTTAAGGTATCAGATTTAAAAATTACAGATTATCTTTTAAAACTCAAAGTTAGAGGGGCTCTTTATAGAAATTTTTTATCATAAGTGTAACTCGTCTTTAAAATTTTTCGTATTATTTTAAAGAAATATAAATTTTAAATTTCAAAAGTTTACAAAATTAAAAATTAAAATTATTTAATTTATTAGAGAAAAAATTTCAAAAAAGTATTTTTATAACAGGAGGTGATTATGAAAAAATTTTTATTATTTTTATATTTTTTACTATTAGCAGGGAATATTCACAGTATAGATTTAGGTTTAGGTTACACATTAGACACAGGAGTACATATAAGAATTCATAAATTTGAAATACAAAGTTTGTTTGACAAGGATTTTACTGCATTTGGGTTAAGATTTTATCCTATTACAAAATCACTTAAAATACTGAAACAAAATTTCGGTTTATATTTAGGAGGTGAACTAAATTATATAAATTCAAACCTTCTTGATTGGGGTTATACTATCGGAGCTTTTAGTGGCTTAGACAAAAATCTATTTAAAGGACTGCATTTAGGTATAGACCTTGGAATTTTCTTATGTTCCCTTAAAGGATGGGAAGAATTTACTGATTGGGGTGTAGTTATAAATACAAAATTAACTTGGATCTTTAAATTATAATAAAAAATTCAAATAATTTAAATAAAGGAGGAGAAAAAATAATGAAAAAAATTTTTTTATTCATATTTTTGATTTTGATAATTTTTACAAATATAAGCTATACCTTCCAATTTGGTTTTGGTACTAAAGGTTTCATAAAAAATACATTAGAAAAAGGACAAGAAGAAGGAAAAATACCAAAAACAAAAGAGGAAGAAAAAAATCAAATTTTTTACACTGGTAAAATTGAAAAATTTGATTTAAGACAAGCAAAATACCTATTTATTTCTTCAAGATCTCTTTCTAAAATTAATCCTGTCCTTAAAAAATCTAAAGCAATTTATCATCAACCTCCAACAGTGGAAGAAAAAGTAATTTTCAAAATAAAAGAAAATGGTGAAATAGAAGAAGTAAAAATCACAGATGAAAAAGGAAACATCTTTGATGTAAATGTACAATATATAGTAAAAATGGGAAAAGATTATCTATCCGTAGGATTATCTGTAAAAGGTGTATGGTTAATATCTATTTCAACACAATTAGTAAATGGTTCTACACAGGTAATAACTACAACAAATTATCAACCTTTAAATACTTTCAACTATCCTCTTAAATATCTTGTAAGAATAAAAGATGGAGCTGCCTGGACAGGAGAAATGCTTCCTGATCTTCATTCAAGTCAGATTAAATATGATGACTATGGAAATTATTATTATGTAAACAATATTAGCCAAGATTTAATTAAACTTAACACTTCAAATATGAGTGTTCGTAAAATAAGTGCTGAAGGAGATAGAATATTAGGTGGAAAATTTTTCTGGATAGATAAATTCGGTAATATTCTTTATGAGTACTCTTCAGGTTCTAACTGGGGATATAAGTATAGAAAAATTATATCTCCTGGAGAACATAGTACCACCATTAATGAAATACAGCCTTCTTTTATTCAAGGTTTAATTTTCACTGACAGCAATCGTGATAAAATATTTAGTATCCGCTCCTATGAAGAAGTTTCACCTGTTTATAGACTTTATACTGTGATAAAAACGATAGAATGCAATCAAGAAACCAACTATGAAATTCGCATTTCTTCCTATGAAACTTCTATACCATTTAAAGTTTATTCTTTAACAGAAACTAAATTATTATCCACGGGTAATAGAACAGTTTCTTTAATGAATTTATATAGTTATGATAAAAAATTTGAATTTACGGAGATAAATCTTATAGAAGGAACAACAAATTATTTTTATCAACTTTCTTTAAGCAGTATCACAGGTACCTCTTCAAGTGAAATTGTTGATTATCAAATAATTAACTCAACGACCGTCTATATATTTCTAAAGACTCCACAAATTTTAGGATATAATTACTCTTTTTATGCAATCTATCCTGTTGAACAAAGATATGAATCTATTTATGAAACCACAAGATATTCTATTCAAACAACCCGACAATCTTTTGCAGAACCAGACGGAAGTATAGTGGTTTACGCAAACGATCTTCAAAATGAAGGTATAAAGGTTTTGCTTAAGATAATTCCTAAAGAAGAACCACAAATACTCCAAAGTAGTAATTTTGAAATCTATTATTTAACCAGACTTTGGTAAATTCGTAATAAATTTTTATTTATAAAAATTTTAAAATATTGATAATTCTCTTTCAAAATTGTATCTTTTCAATATAATAATAAAAATCCCTATATATGGAGGAAATATGGCTAAAATTTTAATTATTTATTATTCAGAAACAGGCAATACTAAAAAAATGGCAGAACTTATAGCTGAAGGGATAAAAGAGGAAAAAGTAGATGTTGTTATAAAAAATGTTGAAGACACTCAAGCAAAAGAACTACTTGAATATGATGGAATAATTATTGGTTCTCCAACTTATTATGGACTTCCTGCCTATCAAATTAAAAAACTACTTGATGAATCAGTTGCTTTTCATGGTTCTTTAGAAGGAAAAATAGGTGGAGCTTTCTCATCTTCAGCAAATATTGGAGGCGGCAATGAAACTACTATTATGGCAATACTACAAGCAATGTTAATTCATGGTATGGTAGTAAAAGGAAACTCAAAAGGAGACCATTACGGACCTGTAAGTATTGGAAAACCAGATTCCCGAGTTGAAAGACAATCCAAAGCTTACGGCAGAATGATTGCACAACTTGTAAAAAAGTTAAAATAATATGATTCCAACAGAAATTTTAAAACAAATAAGAAAAATTGAGTTCAAAACAAACAAAATTGTAAATGAACTTTTTGTAGGACAATACTCCAGTGTGTTTAAAGGCAGAGGTATGGAATTTGAAGAAGTAAGAGAATATGTTCCAGGAGATGATGTAAGAGCGATTGATTGGAATGTGACTGCGAGATACGGAAAACTTTTTATTAAAAAATTTATAGAAGAAAGAGAATTAACTATAATGTTACTTATAGATATGAGTGGTTCACAACAATTTGGTTCCCAAAACAAAACAAAATCAGAAATAGTAGCAGAAATAGCTTGCATTTTAGCTTTATCTGCTTTAAAAAATAATGATAAAGTAGGAGCAATAATTTTTACTAACCAAATTGAACTTTATATACCTGCTAAAAAATCCTTATCTCACATATTAAGGATTATTAGAGAAATTTTATATTATAAACCTCAAAATAAACTAACAGATATAAATTACGCTTTAGAGTTTTTTTATAGAGCACAGAAAAAAAAATGTATTGTATTTTTATTTTCTGACTTTAAAGATAAAGAATATGAACAATCACTAAAAGTAGTATCAAAAAAGCATGATTTAGTATTAATAAAAATTTTAGATCCGTTAGAAAAGAAAATACCAACCAGTGGTTTTTTTGAGTTAATGGATATAGAAAGCAATAGATTTTTCTCATTTTATTTAAATCAAAATATATTAAACTCTTATCAACAAGAAGTAGAAAAATCAGAGGAATACTTAAGGGAAATCGCTAAAAAATACAAAATAGATCTAATAGAAATAACAACAAATACATCATATATTGACTCTTTGTTAAAATTTTTTTATATTAGAGAAAAAAGATTAAGATAAACTTATCGTTTAGCTTTTCTTCTTTTATTATTTAAAAATGAAAAAGAAATTAATAATATCTGTTTTGTTTTTTTTGATAACCGTCTTTGTTTACCCTCAAATCAAGACTCAAACATTTTTAAACAAAAAAAAAGTCTTTTTAGGTGATTTTTTTGAATACAATATACTACTCCAATATCCAAATAATATAAGTATAAAAAATTTTGATATATATGAAGTAATAAAAGACACTTCTGGAGTAGAAAATTTTATTTTATATAAAAAAGAAAATAAAAAATATAAAAGTTTCTTATCAAACAAAACCAAAGAAAAATTTAAATTTTATATTATAGCTACACAATTAGGTAAACTAAAACTTAATGAATTTGAAATTAAATATGTTGATTTAAATAATAACGAAGAAAAAACAATAATTATACCACCTATAGAAATTGAAGTAGTACCATATCCTAAACCTAAAAATAAAAAATTTGATGGAGAAATAATAGATATTAAAAAACAGATATGGGTGAAAAATTATATCGGAATAGCACTATTGTTAATAATTATTATGGGAATAATTAGTTATATAATTTATAATTATAATAAAAAACCTATTCGCTTAGAAAAAGCACAGCCTCAAATCTTAGACCCTAAAGAAGTGGCTTTGAAAAAATTAGATGAGTTATGGAATAAAAACTATATAGAAAAAGGTTATATAAAAGAATTTTATTTAGAACTAACAGAAATAGTAAGGTGGTATATTGAACAGAAATATGAAATAAATGCGTTAGAACTAACTACTGAAGAGTTATTCTTAGCACTAAAAAAGAAAGTTTTCAAAAACTATAACATAAAACTTAAATCCTTTTTAGACAATGCTGACTTAGCTAAATTTGCTAAATATGTACCAGAAAAAAGTGAAATTATAAAAGATTTTGAAATATCAAAAGAATTAATAGAGTAATTATATGAGCTTTGAAAGACCTTATTTATTGCTATTAATGTTAGCTTTACCTTATATCTGGTGGTTTTTGGAAAATAAAAAAAATATAATAAGATTAAAATTTACAAATACAGATGTATTAGAAAAAATCTCTAACAGAAAAACAAATTTAAAAATATCCAGAATCTTAAATTTTCTTTATGTAGGATGTATAGGACTACTTATTCTTTCAGCAAGTGGACCCAAAAAAGGAATCATATCAAAAGAAGAAACAAAACAAGTAGTAGATATAATGTTGTGTTTGGATACATCAACAAGTATGTTAGCATTGGATTTTTATCCAAAAAACAGATTTGAAGTGGCTTTATCTGCAGCCAAGGAGTTCGTAAAATTAAGAAATAAAGACAGAATAGGAGTGGTTGTATTTAGTGGAATTGCAATATTAAATTGTCCATTAACTACTGATATAGAAACAGTACTAAGAGTATTAGAAAACTCAAAAATTGGAATGGTAAAACTAGATGGGACAGCTATTGGAGATGCAATAATTACAGCTTTGTCAAGAATGAAACATGAAAGTAAATCTAAAATAATAATTCTTCTAACAGATGGTAGAAATAATATGGGACAAGTAGATCCAATTACAGCAGCAAAAGCTGCTCAATCTTTGGGAATCAAAATATATACCATAGGATGTGGTACAGCAAAAGGAAAATCGCTATATATAATTGATGATCCATTTTGGGGAAAAAGGGAAGTATATCTGCCTCAAGATTTAGATGAAACTACACTCATACAAATAGCAGAAATAACAGGAGGAAAGTATTTTAATGTAACCACAAAGGAAAAAATGTTTGCTGTTTTTAAAGAAATTGATAAAATGGAAAAAACAGAAGTAAAATCTTTAGAATATAAAGAATATAAATATCTACATTATCCTTTTTTATTTTTAGCTTTTTTATTCTTTGTTATAAAATTTATATTAGAAAAAATAGTATTTTTAAGAATTCCATAAATTAATTTTTTATTATGAGTTTTAATAAAATATACTGGTTATATCTTGGAGTTGTACTAATTCCTTTATTAGCGGTATTTTTTATAAGTATTTATAAAAAATACTTTAAGTTATTGTCTAACCTAATCTCATTAAACCTTATCTCTAAAGTTATAACTGAAGGAGTCTTTAAGATACAAAAAATTAATCTTTTATTGATATTTATAATCTTAATCTTATTCTTTGTTTCTCTAAGTGAACCACAATGGGGAATACAACCTCAAGAAATAAAAACATACGGAGTTGATATAATTTTTATATTTGATGTATCAAAAAGTATGCTTACAGAAGATATAACACCAAATAGACTTGAATTTGCAAAAAGAGTAGCTAAATTATTGTTAGAAAAATTAGATACCCATAGGGTAGGAATCATTACTTTTGCAGGAGTAGCTTTTTATCACTGTCCCCTGACGAATGATCTTCAAGCAGTAAAAGAGTTTTTAGAAATAATTGATACAGATATAGTTCCTTATCCAGGCACAAAAATAGCCTTTGCTTTAAAAGAAGCAATAAGGGGCTTTAAAGAGATTGAAAAATCTATAAAAACTGTAATACTTTTTACTGATGGAGAGGATCATGACTCATATTCAAAAGATATAGCAAAGGAATTAAAAGAAAACAATATAATTGTTTATACCATAGGAATAGGGACTCCGGAAGGAAAACCCATACCAATACGAGATAATTTTGGAAGAATAATAGATTATAAAAAAGACAAATATGGTAACATAGTTACAAGTAAACTTAACGAACCTTTACTTTATGAAATATCAGAAGAAACATCAGGAAGATATTTTTCATCTAATTATGGAGAGTTTTCAATAGCTACAGAAATAGCATCTGAAATTTCTAACTTAAAAAAATCAGAATTAAAATCAAAAGTTTTAAAAATATATAAAAACAGATATCATTATTTTGTATACTTAATAATCCTTTTAATTCTTTTAGAAATTTTTTTACCTAAGAAATGGTTAGTGAAACTATGACAATCAAAATTTTAACCTTAATTTTAATACTTTCTATAAATTTATATTCAAGTTTTAGAAAAGATATTAACACAGGCAATAAATTGTTTAATAAACAAAGATATAATGAAGCTATAGAAAAATATAATTCTGCTGAAATAAAAAAACCAAATTCACCAATAGTATTTTATAACAGAGGTAATGCGTTTTATAAACAACAATTATACAATGAAGCAATTAAAGAATATCAAAAATCACTTAACTTTACAAAAGATAAAAATTTAAAATCAAAAATTTTATATAATTTAGGAAATGCATTTTTAAAAATGGGTGATACCCAAAAAGCTAAAGAATCTTATTTACAAGGATTATTACTAAATCCAAAAGATGAAGATATAAAATATAATCTACAATATGCTTTGTTAAATATTAATCAACCTCAAACAAATCAAACCCAAACAAATCAGAATCAAAAAAATCAACAAAGTGACAATAAAAATCAACAACAAAAAAATCAAACTCAACAGCAAAAATATATGTCTAATCAAGATATAGAAAGATTAATAGAAAGTGTAAATCAACAACAAAAAGAAAAATTAAAAGAACTTTTGAAACCACAAAAACCTAAATTACCAGAAGTTGATAAAGATTGGTGATGAAAAAAATATTATTTTTTATATTCATAATTTTTAATTTTTATCACTTTATATCAGCAGAAATTAATGTAGTCGCTTCTGTAGATAAAAATGTTGTGTCTTTAAATGAACAAATTACATTACAAATAACGATATCCGGAACTACTACAAATCTACCTCAACCTAAAATTCCACAATTATCTGAATTTCAAGTTTATTCTTCTGGTAGATCTCAAAATATATCCATTATAAATGGACAAGTTAACTCTTCTATAACATTCTCATATGTACTTGTTCCACAAAAAATAGGAGAGTTTGAAATTCCGCCAATAACTGTTGAATATCAAGGAAAAACTTATCAAACTCAACCTATAAAAATAAAAGTTGAAAAACAAACATCAACTCAACAAATTCCTACAGAAAAAAATGTATATAAAGGAACAAAAAGAGATCTTTTTATAGAAACATTTGTAGATAAGAAAAAAGCATATGTAAATGAACAGATTACTCTAACTTTTAGATTTTATACAAAAGTAAATCTTTTATCTCAACCTCAATATTCGCCTCCATCCACCACAGGATTTTTAACAGAAGATTTACCACCTCAAAGAAACTACTACACTATAATTGACTCAGAAAGATATTATGTAACTGAAATAAAAACCGCACTTTTTCCTACAACTGCAGGGAAATTTACTATTGGAGAAGCTACCGTAAGATGTATGATAGAAGATTTTGATATTGATGATTTTTTCTCTGACAGTTTTTTTAAAAGATTTTTTTCAACAGGAAAGGAAGTTGTCTTGAAATCACAACCTATAGAAATTACAGTTTTACCTTTACCACAACCTCAGCCACAATTTTTTTATGGAAGTGTTGGTAAATATACAATAACTACATACATAGAAAAAACAAAAATTTCACAAAATGAAACAGTATTTTTAAATATTAAAATCTCCGGCATAGGAAATATAAAATCAATCTCTTTTCCAAAATCAACAATTGAAAATATATTAGGAAAAAACTTCTTAGTTTATGACCCAATAAGTTCTTTAGAAATAAAAAAAGAAAATTATAAAGTTATAGGTAACAAAATATTTAAAATTCCAATAACACCATTAGTAGCTGGGAAAATTGTTATTCCTGAAATTAAATTTATATATTTTAATCCGGAAACAGCACAATATGAGACAACTATTTCAAAACCTATAACTTTAGAAGTATTACCTGCTGAAAAATCAAATTTGAATATAGAAAAAAATTTATCTAAAAAAGAATATCAAAAAATTGAATTAGAGGATATAAGATATATTTTTGAAACTTTCAAAGCAAAAAGAATTTATTCTAAAAATTTATTAATTTTAATACAGTTTATACCACTTTTTTCTTGGTTAAGTATTATAACTTATAGGACTTATAGAAAAAATTTACTAAAAGATATAAAAAAATACAGAGCAACTCGAGCATATAAAAAAGCATTTGAAGAAATAAAAAAGATAAACTTTAAAGATAAAAATAAGTTCTGGGAAAAAATTTATGAAATAATAACAGAATATTTAGCAGATAAAATGAATTTAACAAAAGAGGCTATTTGTATAGAAGAAATAAATAAATTTTATAAAAACAAAATATCCTCTCAAACCTATAACGAACTTATATATTTTTGGGAGGAAATAAATTTTTACAGATTCGCTCCATCAAAAGTTGAAAATTTGAATATAAAAGAATATTTAAATAAAGTCATTTCTTTATTAAAAAAACTTGAAGATGAAACAAAAAAAATATAAAATACTAAAAACTTTAATATTTTTTGTCATTATAATATCCATTGGAAAAACTAATACTTTATCATTGTTTAATGAAGCTGTAGATGAATATAAAAAAGGAAATTTTACTAATGCTTTAGAAAAATTTCTGACAATTAAGGAAGAACTACATAAAAATAAAAAAATCTCTGCTGAAGTTTTTTATAATATTGGAAATTGTTACTTTAGATTAAATCAGCTTGGGCTGTCTAGATACTATTACGAGCTTGCAAAGCTTTGCAACTATCATAATAAAAATATTAACTACAATCTAAATCTTGTAAAAAAACTTACAGGTAATAATTTAGAAGAAAATTTAATGGAACAAATTGTTAGTTTTTTTTCTTTTAATGAATTGTTAATTTTAATTTTTATATTAAACTTAATCTTTTTTTCATCTATAATTTTAAACATATTTTTAACATCTAAATTACTAAAATGGGCAAAAAGGATATCTGGTATTTTATTTGGTATACTTTTCATATTAGGTATAATCAGATATATTAATGAAACAAAATTAACAGGAATTATAATAGAACCTACTAATTTATTATCAGCACCAACTGAATTAGGACAAACAAAATCTATACAAATAAATGAAGCTAAAAAAGTAATAATTTTAACAGAAAAAGAAGATTTTTATGCAGTTTATTTAAAACAAGACAAAATTCAAGGATGGATAAAAAAAGACAAAATTAAAACAATAAAACTATGAATATACTTTGGGCTCCCTGGAGGGTTAAATTTATAAGAGCAAAAAAACAAAAAGGGTGTATTTTTTGCAAAAAAATTAAAGAAAAAAACGATGAAAAAAATTATATAATTTATAGAGGGAAATTCTGTTTTGTAATACTTAACATCTATCCTTATAACAATGGGCATTTAATGATTGTCCCTTATAGACATATTGCAAACTTAGAAGATATAAATTCTAATGAATTTCTTGAATTATTTGAACTTGCTAAAAAAATGTTGAAAATTTTAAAAAAAACACATAAGATAGAAGGATGTAATATAGGACTAAATTTAGGAAAGGTATCAGGAGCGGGTATAGATAATCATATACATTTACATTTAGTACCAAGATGGCTTGGAGATACTAACTTTATGCCCATAATAGGAAAAACCAAAGTAATTTCAGAAGGCTTAAACTATACCTATAAACTTTTATCAAAGGAGGCAAAAAAACTGTGACACACAGATGCAAAAGTAAACAAAAAAGAAGAAAACTTGAAATAAGAAGAAAATGGAAACAAAGATTAAAAAGAAAAAAGAAACTACTTAAGGAACAACAAAAAATCCAAGAACAATCAACTTCACAACAAAATCAGTCACAACAACAATAAATAAAAATGTTTAAACTTGACTATCATATAAAAGTTAAAAAAAATGATATAGGTAAGTATATATTGTTAGTGGGTGATCCTAAAAGAACTCAAATAATAGCAAAATTTTTTGAAACACCTAAAGAAGTTTTTGAAAATAGGGAATTTAGAATAATCACTGGCTATATAAACACAGAAAAAGATAAAAAAATAAAAGTCTCAACAGTTTCTACAGGGATCGGTTGTCCAGCAGCTGCAATATGTATTGAAGAATTAGCAACTATTGGCGCTAAAGTTTTTATTCGGATAGGAACAGCCGGTTCTTTACAAAAATATATAAAATTAAATAACATAGTCATCAGTTTAGCATCTGTAAGAGAAGATGGAACATCTTTACAATATGTCCCCTTATCATATCCAGCATGTGCTAGTATAGAAGTAGTAAATGCTTTGGTTAGAGCTGCAGAAAAATTAAATGTTAAATATCATATAGGAATTACCCATTGTAAGGATGCTTTTTATTCAGAAATTCCTGAATATTTACCTTTAAAAGAAAAACACCTATTTCTTTGGAAAGTGTGGCAAAGAAGTAATGTAATTGCTACCTCTATGGAATCATCAACTTTATTTGTAATTGGGAGCATAAGAAAATTATTTGTAGGAGAAATCCTTACTATCGTAGGAACAACTTATTCAAAGGAACTTATTATTGAAAAAAATGTATCTTTTGAGAATGCAATAAAAATATCAATAGAAGCTATAAAGATCTTATATAATAAGTTGAAACTTTCGTAAAAAATATACATCTAAATTAATAATAATTTTGTTGAAGGGGAAAATATGAATAAAAAAGAACATAATAAAGAAGTTGAAGAAATAATAGAGTTATCTCGGGATGTTAAAATAGCAGAAGAAGAAATAATAAAACAATCTATAGAAGAAAAAAATAAACTGATAGAACAGTTAAAAAATGAAAATAAGGAATTAAATAAACAGCTATTATATTTAAAAGCAGAATTTGAAAATTACAGAAAAAGAGTAGAAAAAGAAAAACAACAAAAATTTATTTTTGGAAAAATCAGTGTATATGAAAAAATTATTTCATTGTATGAAATATTAAGTTATGCTTTAAATAACTTAGAAAAAGACAATACTATTGATTCTTCAGAAAACTCGTTGTCTAAAATAATAGAAGGAATTAAATTACTTCATAAAGAATTTGAAAACTTATTAAATAAAGAAGGGATCAAAAAAATTGAATGTTTAAACAAAACATTTGATCCATCTTATCATGAAGTTTTGGAAATAAAAGAAACAGATACTGAGGATGAAGACAATAAGATTATAGAAGTTATTTATGACGGATATTTATGGAGCGATGGAGAAATTGAATATACAATAAAACCGGCAAAGGTAAAAATTACTAAATTTAAACCACTAAAAGATTTTGAAACTAATTCTGAAGTTGATTCATCTAATTAAATTGGATATAGAATAAAAAAATTCAATTTTTTAAAGGAGGTAAACATATGGCAAAGATTATAGGAATTGATTTAGGAACTTCTAATTCTGCTGCTGCTGTTTTAGAAGGAGGCAAACCAACAATAATACCTGCTGCTGAAGGTACTACTATAGGAGGTAAAGCATTTCCTTCCTATGTTGCTTTTACCAAAGATGGTCAACTTTTAGTAGGAGAACCAGCTAGAAGACAAGCTGTTTCTAATCCAGAAGGAACAGTATATGCTTTTAAAAGAAAAATGGGAACAGACTATAAATATAACATTTATGGGAAAGAATTTACTCCTCAACAGCTTTCTGCATTTTTACTTCAGAAAATAAAAAGAGATGCAGAAGCTTTTTTAGGTGACAAAGTAGAAAAAGCAGTCATTACTGTTCCTGCTTATTTTAATGATAACCAAAGACAAGCCACTAAAGATGCTGGAGCTATAGCAGGGTTAGAAGTAGTAAGAATAATAAACGAACCTACAGCAGCATGTCTTGCATATGGTATTGACAAAGCAGGACATGAAGAAAAAATTCTTGTTTTCGATTTAGGTGGTGGAACATTAGATGTTACAATTATGAGATTCTGGGAGGTAGGTGGAGCTAAAAGTTTTGATGTTATCTCTACAGCAGGAGACACCCAACTTGGTGGAACAGATATGGATAATGCGTTAATAGAGTATATAATTAACCAATTTAAAAAAGAAACAGGAATAGATTTAAGAAATGATAAAATGGCTATGCAAAGAATACGTGAAGCTGCGGAAAAAGCGAAAATTGAACTTTCAAGTGTGTTAGAAACAGAAATTAACCTCCCATTCATTACAGCTGATGCATCTGGGCCAAAGCATCTTACAATGAAAATCACAAGAGCTACACTTGAACAACTAGTAAGACCTATTGTCGAAAGATGTGCTGCCTCTATAGAACAAGCTATACTTGATGCAAAAAATAAACCAAATAGTGGAATAAATTCTATTAGAGATATTACAAGAATCATTCCTGTAGGTGGGCCTACAAGGATGCCTATTGTTATAAAGTTCCTTGAAGATTATGTAGGTAGAAAAGTCGAAAGAGGAATAGATCCTATGGAGTGTGTAGCATTGGGTGCAGCAATAGAAGCAGGAATAATAGCTGGAGAAGTAAAAGATATCGTACATTTGGATGTTACTCCTTTATCTTTAGGGGTAGAGACATTAGGAGGTGTTTTTACCAAACTAATTGAAAGAAATACGACTATTCCAACAAGAAGATCAGAAATTTTCACCACTGCAATGGATAATCAAACCTCAGTGGAAATCCATATTCTACAAGGAGAACGTCCTTTAGCAAAAGATAATACTTCTTTAGGAAGATTTTACTTAGAAGGGATTCCACCTGCTCCAAGAGGAGTACCTAGAATAGAAGTGACTTTTGATATAGATGAAAACGGAATCCTTCATGTTTCTGCTAAAGATTTAGGTACAGGCAAAGAGCAATCTATAAGAATAACAGCTCCGCACAAGCTATCTAAAGAAGAAATAGATAGGATGATAAAAGAAGCAGAAAAATATGCAGAACAAGATAGAAAAAGAAAAGAATTAATTGAAGAAAGAAATAACTTAGATGGAATAATATATTCAACTGAAAAATCATTAAGAGAATATGGAGATAGATTATCTCAACAAGATCGTCTTGAAATAGAAAGAGCAATAAGTGATGCAAAAAGTAAACTCACTTCTGAAGATATTAACGAAGTCAGAAAAGCTAAAGATGAACTTCTTAAAGCATCTTATAAATTAAGTGAAACTATATACAAATCTACTCAAACTAAAGATCAACAAAGCTTCTCTCAACAAAAAGAATCTAACTCAAACCAACAAACACCAAAAGATAAAGGCGAAGTAATAGATGCTGAATATAAAGAAAATTAAAAAAATTTAATATAACAAAGTTAAAATAAAACTCAATCAGCTCATTTAGTAAATTTAACTTTTTTTCTTTCCTATATTGAGTTTTAAATTTAAATTTAGTATTTTAAGAAATACCTCATTTAAACAAATAGTGGGAGAGTAAAAATTGGCAAAAAAAATTATCAATGTACCTTTAGCTATATATACAGATAAATTCTTAATAACTGGTTTTGTAAAAATCAGACCCAAGCTTAAATATCTTTTTAGAAAATATCTTATTCAGAGAATATCAGAAATTATAGATATAGCAGGCGAAAGAATGGAGAAAGTAGGAGAAAAACAATTTTTAGAGGTAACCAACGCTGATATTTTAGATTTAGAAACAAAAGAGATAATAAGATCACAAATTAAAAGACTGGTAGTAAACAAAAATGCCATAAGAATTATAATTCCAATTGATATAAAACCTATTGAGGAAATAAAATGATAAAACTGTCATTAAATGGTGCTTTTGGAAGAATGGGAAAGACAATAATAGAAGTATGCTTATCTGATCCGGAAGTTAAAATTGTTGGATTGGCTGATATACTAGGCGGTAATAAAAAATTTCTTGAATATCCTGAACTGCCTCCAGTAGAACCATCATTAGAAAAGTATATAGAAGATACTGATGTTATTGTTGATTTTTCTTCACCTGAAGGAACCCAACAACTTCTTCAACTCTGTAAAAATTACAAAAAACCAATTGTAATAGGAACTACAGGACACTCAGACGAGCAACTTGAGAAAATAAAAGAATCTTCTTTATACATTCCTATAGTGATGTCTCCCAATATGAGTTTAGGAGTAAATTTAATGTTTAAATTAGTTGATTTTATAACTAAGACTCTTTCTAATAAAAATTATGATATTGAAATTATTGAAGCTCATCATAATAAAAAAAAGGATGCGCCTTCTGGAACTGCAAAAAAAATTATGGAAATAATAAAACAAAATATCCAAGATGTAAAGTTTGTTTTTAGAAAAGAAGGTATTCTTGGAGAAAGAAAATATAATGAAGTAGGTATAAACATCATAAGAGCAGGAGATATTGTTGGAGAACATCTCGTAATTTATTCTACATATGGGGAAAGATTAGAGATAAAACATACTGCAACATCAAGACAAACATTTGCCAAAGGTGCTGTTTTAGCTGCTAAGTGGATTTTTAAAAAGTCACAACCAGGACTCTATAGTATGTTTGATGTATTAAATATATAGTTTGGGAATTTTAAAATAGATGAATTTAAAATTCTATGCAAGTGTGGCTATAGATGGAAAACAGTTTTTTGGTATAGTTGATCCTCAAAAAAACTGTTTTTATAAAATAACCACTTCATATTTTGAAAATAACTGGAAACTTACAGATATAATCATCAAACTTAACCAAAATATAAAATTTCTTCCTCCTTGTTCTCCTACAAAAATTATATGTATTGGACTAAACTATAAAAATCACGCAAAAGAATTAAATATGAAAATACCTAAGTACCCTATTATATTTTTAAAACCACCATCAGCTGTTATAGGACATAAAGATAAGATAATCTATCCTAAAGGTGTAAAACAATTAGAATATGAAGGAGAATTAGCTGTAGTAATAAAGAAAAAAGCAAAAAATATTCATCCCCATCAAGTAAGAAATTATATTTTAGGATTTACTTGTTTCAATGATGTAACAGCCAGAGATCTACAAAAAAAAGATGGTCAATGGACAAGAGCAAAATCTTTTGATACATTTGCTCCATTGGGACCTTGGATTGTGTCAAATGAATTAGATATTGGTAATTTAAATATACAAACTATTCTTAATGGAAAAATTGTACAGAATTCGACCACTAAAAATTTAATTTTCAAAATGGAATTTGTAGTAAGTTTCATATCCAAAATAATGACATTATATCCTCAAGATGTTATAACATTAGGTACACCTCCAGGTGTAGGTAAATTAAAAAAAGGAGATTGTGTAACTGTAAGGATTGAAAATATAGGAGAGTTAACAAATTATGTTGAGTAGTAAATATTTTTTAAAATCAATATTAATAATAATAACAATCACTTTGTATACACCATTGTTTGGATTTAAAAAAGCATACTATCTTTATGCTCAAGGAATTATTGATTTACAAGAAAAAAGATACAAATCTGCTATTGAAAAATTTGAAAGAGTAATAAGATATGATCCTGATGCATATTATGTATATCCACAACTTATATATTTATATGCTTTAGAAAAACAAAACGATAAAATAAATTTATTTATAAAAGAAATTGAAAAAATAGAAATAGATACAACTACATTAACTAATATCGCTAATACTTTATGGAGTGTGGGATATGCTGAAGATGCTGGCAAAATTTTTGAGAAAGTTCTTACTATCACTCCAGATAATTCACAGCTTCTTTTAACATTAGCACAAATTTATTTCTCTATAGATGAGGAAAAATCTATAAACTACTACAAGAGATATCTTGAGTTAAATCCAAATGATACTAATGCGTATTTTCAGTTAGCATTAATAGAATATAAAAAAGGTAACACAGAAAGAGCGAAAGAATATTTACAAAATTTAGAAAACAATGAAATTATCTCCTCTATAATTTCTCAAGAAAATTTAACAGAAACAACTACTGACTATAACTCTTTAATCTCACACTATGAAAAATATATAAAGGAAATCCCCAATGACCATAAAGCAGTAGCTAATTTATTCTTTTTATTACTAGCTCAACAAGATGTGGAAAAAGCAGAAAAATATATAAAAAAAATGTTATCTATTCCCAAAAAAGAATTCCTGCCTGAGTATAATTTTCTTATTGCTCTGTTTTATGAACTGAAGAAAGATTTCAAAAATGCTATTAAGTATATGGGAAAATATATAAGAACAGCAGAAATTTCAGAAGTTTTACCATATATGAAAATGACTTATTATTATTACTCTATTAAAAATTATAAAAAAGCAATTAATTTACTTGAATGGGTTAATAAAAAATTTAATAATGTAGAAGTAAAATCTATACTTTTATACGCTTATATAGAAAAAAAGAACTATAAACAGGCTTTAGATATATTATTTGAACTAAAAACCTCTTCACCATCTTTTGAAAGAATAGACTTTTACATTGGAATGTGTTATGAACAAATAGGAGATATAGAAAACTCTATAAAATATCTAAAAGAAGCTATAAAACAAAATCCAAAAGACCATGAAGCATTAAATTATCTCGGTTATTTATACGCAGAAAAAGGTATTAACCTTGATGAAGCTGAAGAATTAATAAAAAAAGCATTGGAATTTGAGCCTACTAATTATGCTTATATTGATTCTTTAGCTTGGGTATATTATAAGAAAGGTGATTATTATAAATCTGAAGAACTTTTTGAAAAAATTAAAGAATATAAAGATCCTATAATATATGAACATATTGGTGACGTAAAAAAAGAATTAAATAAATTAGAAGAAGCTTTATTCTTTTATGAAAATTCACTTAAATTAAATAAGAAAAACAAAAATATAAAAAAGAAAATTTCAGAGTTAAAATATAAATGGAAATCTTTGCACCGGCAAAAGTAAATTTATTACTTAAAATAATAAACAAAAGAAAAGATGGTTATCATAACCTATTCTCTATCATTCAAACTGTTTCTTTATTTGATAGAATAAAAATTGATCTAATTAAAAACAATAAGAAAGATATTAAAATAAAATGTAATTTACCAGAACTAAATAATGAAAAAAATATATGTTATAAAACAACAAAGCTTATTTTAGAGAAATGTAAGAAAAATTATAGTGTTAAAATAAATATTAAAAAAAACATCCCAATAGGTGCAGGATTAGGTGGCGCTTCGTCTGATGCAGCTTGTGTAATTTTAGGATTAAAGAAATTATTAAAAATAAAAATTTCAAAAAAACAACTAATAGCTATATCATCTAAAATAGGAAAAGATATTCCTTTTTTTTTATACCAGGGATGTTGTATTGTAGAATCCACTGGAGAAAAAGTTAGAAAGTTTGAAGTTTATCCTTGGAAAAATAAACCATTATGGTTTGTTATAGTATATCCTAACATTATTTTACCAACAAAGAAAGTATATATTAAATACGATGAAATAAAAAAGAAAATCAATAATAGTAAATTTTCAAAACAAAAAATATTGAATTTATTAAAAAAAATGAAATTTAACGAGTTATTAAATAACGATCTTGAAGAAGCAGTTTTCAAACTTTATCCAAAACTTAAACTATTAAAGCAAACTATGCAAAGTGTTATAGGTAACTCATGTATGAGTGGTTCTGGTTCTTGTTTTTTTTCTATATGTAAAAGTAAAAAAGAAGCAATAAAATCAAAAAAATTTATTGAAAAAAAATTTAAAAATTATAAAATTTATATAGCAAAAAGTATAAATACACCAAAAGGAGGCATAAATTTATGGAAGTAACTGAAGTAAGAATATATCCACAAAAAGAAAAAAAAGTAAAAGCGTACGCAACAATAACTTTAGATAATGTTTTTGTTGTTCATAATTTGCGCATTGTGGCATTTGAAGACGGAGCAAAAATTTTTATGCCTTCAAGAAAAACAAGCAATGGCACACATAAAGATGTAGCACATCCTATTTCTAATGAACTTAGAAAACAAATTGAAGAAAAAGTAATAAACGCATACAACCAAAAAACTGGGGAGAATCTTAAAATAAAAAGAAAAAAGTAAATAATTTTATTACTTAATTTTAAAAAAGTAAGAAAAAGTATTAAAACCATGATATCAAGATACTCATTACCTGAAATGTCAAATATATGGTCTGAGGAAAATAAATTTAAGATAATGTTGGAAATAGAACTAAAAGTAATAGAAACATTAACTGAAGAAAAAATTATTCCTAAAGAAGATTATAAAGAGATAAAAAATAAAATTAAATTAAACATAGAAAGAATTAAAGAAATAGAAAAAATAACAAAACACGATGTAGCTGCTTTTGTAGATCAATTAAGTGAATCAATAGGAACAAATGCTGCCAAATGGATACATTTTGGTTTAACATCTTCAGATGTCTTAGATACTGCTACAGCATTACAATTAAAACAAAGTTGTGACCAACTTTTAAAAAGATTAAATGTACTTTTAGAGGTATTAAAAAAACAGTCAATTAAATATAAAAATACAATAATGATGGGAAGAACCCATGGGGTCCATGCTGAACCAATAACTTTTGGATATAAAATTGCAAGTTGGTATTGTGAAATAAAACAACATCTTGAGGTTTTAGAGTATACAAAAGAAATTGTATCTTATGGAAAAATATCTGGTGTAGTGGGAACTTACTCACAGCTTTCACCAAATATTGAAAAAAAGGTATTAAAAAAGCTAAATTTAAAACCGGAACCCATTTCTACACAAGTTATTCCCAGATATAGATATTCATATTACTTATCGACCCTTGCCAATATAGCTGCTTCTTTAGAAAAATTTGCTACTGAAATAAGACATTTACAAAGAACTGAAGTATTAGAAGCAGAAGAACCCTTCTCTAAAGGTCAAAAAGGGTCTTCTGCTATGCCACATAAAAGAAACCCAATTTCTTCTGAAAATATCTGTGGATTAGCAAGGTTAATTAGATCTTATGTAATAGCTGGATATGAAAATGTGGCTTTATGGCATGAAAGAGATATATCACATTCCTCTGCTGAAAGAATAATTCTTCCAGATGCTTCTATTGCGTTAGATTTTATAATTTTTAGGTTTACAAATCTTATAAAAGATATTGTGGTTTACCCACAAAATATGCTAAAAAATATAGAAATTTCTCATAACTCGTTTTATTCTCAAACTTTATTAACAGAACTTATAAAAAAAGGAATAAATAGACAAGAAGCTTACAAAATAATTCAGCCAATTTCACAAGAAGCATTTTTGAAAAATAAAGATTTTATAGAACTTTGCTGTAAAGATAAAAATTTAACTAAATTTATATCTCCAAAAGAGATTAAAAAATTATGTAATATAAAATTTTTGTTACGTTTTTTAGATGGAAAATATGAGGAAATATTTTAGGTTAGAGTATTTCGTTATTTTTTGTATAATAGTATATTTTATAGTTCAGTTCCAGTTTTTACCAAAGTCAGCAATAAAACTACAAAAAGAACAAATTGTGGAAAATACTTTAAGGATCCCCATTGAAATAATTTCTCATAAAGATGGAATTTATGAAATATCCTCATACATAAAAGAAAAAAATAAAAAAATTTTTTACTCTGAAAGTTATACAGTTTTATTAAAAAAAGGACAAAGTTATTTTTTAAAATATACCGTAGATTTATCCTTTATAAATAAAAAGACCCCCTATTTATACTTACTCGTCAAAGAAAATATAACACAAAAAAAAATTTTTTTAAAGAAATTTTTAATAAAACTTCCACCTATCTCTCCTATAAACATTCCTGAAATACAAACAACCACCCCTCAAACACAAACAATATCAAAAATAGAGGAAAAAACTAAAACAGAACCTCAACAGGTAAAGTTAACTCCTAAAGAAGAAATTCCTAATTTTGAAATTTCTATAGCATCGGAAATGATTAAATCTGAATATTACTACAACCAAACGTTAAACATTTCTTTTGTAATAAACAATAAATCTTTATATACTAATTTACCAATTGATATAGAAACAAATTTTAAAAATGAAAATGATGTAATTATTTCATAAAAGACATTAAACTTAAAAATTCCTCCTCAAAAGACTAAAGAAATATCTTTAGATTTTGACATAAAACCATCAGTAATTCCTGGGAAGTATTTTATAGAATTAGTTTTTTCAACACCAAATAAAAAAATCAAAACAACTACTGAAAAATTTTCAGTGATAGATACTCCACCAAAAATTACTTTACATGAAAAACCTACTATAAAATATAAATTTACCAACACTATACTTGCGGAAATAGAAGATGACAGAGGAGTATCATATGTGAAACTTATAGAAGTAGATACAAAAAAGAAAACTCAAAAAGAAAATCTTATGACACTCATAGCTGGAAATAAACTACTTGGATTATATAGTTTTACTACACAAAAAATAACACAAAAGGATTTTTATACTTTTTATATTCAAGCCTCTGATATAGCTGGAAATATTACTTCTACAGAAATAATAAAATTAGAAATTACAAAATAAACACCAAAACAGAACTTTTAGTTTGACAATCTAATCAACTATTACTTTTAAATTTTATATATAGTAGTCTCTCCACATTATAAAATATCTATGATATAAAATTTCAAACCAAATTTTTTATCATATCATAAAATGAAATAATTAAAAATAGACATGATATGAAAGCCTTAAGAAAAACAAGAAAACTTAAAAAAAAGACTAAAAATTGAAATATAAATTAAAGATAAGCCCACTTTATTACTTTATTTATTAATATAACATTGAAATTAAAATAAATAATTTTATATATAAAAAGACTAATTATGAAAACTTTATTAAATATAATTTTATATTCCATAAAAGAAAATTTTAGAACAAAGGTATATTTGGTTTTGATTTTATTTTCAATAGTCCTTGTTTTTACTGGTTTTCTCCTTATGGGATTAAGTGGCTTTGAACAACCTCAAAGAGTTCTTGTCAACACTGGAGTTACTATGATAGAAATTTTTTGTCTAACATTAGTACTTCTAAATTCTATAGGACTTTTTTTACAAGATGTAGAAAATAAAAATATTTATGTTTTCCTCTCAAAACCAATTTCTAGAACTAAATTCATCATTGGAAAATATATTGGATTATTAGTTGTTATTATGTGCAGTATTTTTATAATGTTTATCATACACTTCATGTTTATTAAAATTGTAAAATGGTATATTACTAAAGAATACATTTTAACACTTCTAACAATTTTCTTAAAAATAGCAACAATCGCTTCTATAGCGTTATTATCTACAATATCTACTACTTCTCACATATCTGCTGCTGTCTTATCTTTGCTTATATGGATTGCAGGACATTTTACTTCTGAATTTATATTTATAGTAGATAGAATAAAACTAAAAAATATACAAAACTTTTTAAAAATAATATATTATTTAATTCCTAATTTCCAATACTTTAACCTTAAAGATTATTTTACATCCTCTGAGTTTATTTCAAAATTTAATTTAATAAAAGGTATCTTGTATTGTTTGATCTACAATTCTATATGCTTATTTTTTACATGTAGTTTATTTAAAAAGAAAGATTTATGAGACCTATTTTTATGACTTTTGTTTTTATCTTGTTCATAAGTTATGTTTTTCTTGCAAATTCTTTATTAAATGATATAAAAACTAACAGTTTCTACTCGCATATTACAAAATTAGCACAAACAAAGTTACCTTTAGAAAAATTTTTTATTTTAGATAGTATAGGTATAATATTGGGCATAAGAAAAATTGTAAGCGATATTGCTTGGATCCAACTCTTACAGTACTATGGAGGACATCCACCAGAAGATAAACACTGCAATAAACACAACCACATAGAATGTATTACTAAAATCCAACCTGGTAAGTATTTAGATTTTATAAAATATGTAAGAAGAGTGACAATTTTAGATCCGCTTCATAGTTTTGCTTATTTTTATGGAGTAGGGGCTTTAGCATGGAATTTAGAACGTCCTGATGAAGCATTAGAATACTTAAAAGAAGGACTAAAAAATCTTGAATTTCAAAAAGATAATCCAGAAAGTGATTACTGGCAATTAGTAAAATACCAACAAGCCATCTATTATAAACTTGGAGGCAAATACAAAGAAATGCTTAATGAGCTAAAAGAAATAATACAAAAAGGCAAAGCTCCTAATATGGTAAAAGCGATTTTAGCTAACTTGTATAAAAAATATGGATTCTATAAAGAAGCAATTTTAATATGGGAAGAATTATTGGATAGTGGAGATCCTGAATATGTAGAAAGAGCACAAATACAGATCAAAGAATTAAAAACTTTGTTATCAAAAACAGAGAAATATAAAAAGGAGTTTAAGTAGATATGAAAAACAAAAGTCAAATACAGGTTCCTAAGGAAATTTTTGAAAATTGTCCAAGTTGTAATAGAATTTTGCTAAAAAAAGAACTTCAAGAAAATTTTAAAATTTGTACAAAATGTGGATATATATTTAGAATGAGTTGTTATGAAAGAATTGAGATGTTAGCAGATAAAGGAACTTTTAGAGAATTTTTTAAAAATTATACATCTGAAAATATCTTAAATTTTCCAGAATATACTGAAAAATTAGAAGAAACAAAAAAGAAAACAAACCTAAACGAAGCATGTGTATGTGGTATATGTAAAATTGGAGGTATTAAAACTTTTCTTAGTGTATTGGACTTTAATTTTTTGGGAGGTAGCATGGGGAGTGTAGTTGGTGAGAAAATAGCATTAAGTTTTGAAAAAGCTAAATCTCTTAAAATTCCTGTAGTGATTGTATCAGCAAGTGGTGGAGCAAGAATGCAAGAAGGAATTATCTCATTGATGCAGATGGCAAAAACTTCTGCTGCTTGTGCTGAATTTAAAAAAACCAATCTTCCGTATATATCTGTATTAACAGATCCAACAACAGGGGGTGTAAGTGCTTCTTTCGCTATGCTTGGAGATATAATAATAGCAGAAACAAAGGCTTTAATAGGATTTGCTGGGCCAAGAGTAATAGAACAAACAATTAAGCAGAAACTTCCAGAAGGGTTTCAATCTGCTGAATTTTTATTAGAACATGGTTTTGTTGATATTGTAGTACAAAGAAAAGATTTGAAAAATGTAATTTTTAATATATTAAAATTATGTCTTAACAATATACAAAATAAAAAAAGAAAATCTAAGGAGAAGATATGAAACAAAAAATTGTTCTTGCATATTCTGGAGGCTTAGATACTTCAGTTATATTACATTGGCTAAAAACCAAATATAAATGTGATATTATTGCATGTATAGTGGATGTAGGGCAACAAGAAAATTTTGAACTAATAAAACAAAGAGCTTTAAAAGTAGGAGCTAAAAAAGTTTATGTAATAGATGCTAAAGAGGAATTTGTAAAAGATTATATATTTAAAGTATTAAAAGCTAATGCAGTATACGAAGGAAAATATCTATTGGGCACTTCAATAGCTAGACCTCTGATTGCAAAAAAAGTTGTAGAGGTTGCAAAAAAAGAAAATGCAAAAATTTTGGCTCATGGAGCTACCGGAAAAGGAAATGATCAAGTAAGATTTGAATTGGCTTTTAAATGTCTATATCCAGAAGCAAAAATTATTGCTCCTTGGCGTATTTGGGAAATAAAATCAAGAGAAGAAGAAATAAATTATGCAAAAAAATATAAAATTCCAGTACCGGTTACTAAAGAAAAACCCTATTCCTCAGATGCAAATTTATGGCATATAAGTTATGAAGGAGGTATCTTGGAAAATTTAAAAAATGAACCTAATGAAAATATGTTTCAATTAACTGTCTCACCTATTTTAGCTCCTAATAAAGTAGAATTAATAGAAATAAATTTCAAAGAAGGAATTCCTATAGAGATTATTACAGAAGAAGGAAAATATAATTTAAAAAAACATGGTGGAACGAAAATAATACAAATTTTAAACAAAATTGGCGGAAGAAATGGAGTAGGGAGGAGTGATATTGTAGAAAATAGATTAGTAGGAATAAAATCAAGAGGAGTATATGAAGCACCAGCTGCAACAATTTTATATTTTGCTCATAGAGAACTTGAATATTTAACTTTAGATAAAGAGACATTTCATTACAAAGAACATATTTCTTTAGAATATGCCAAATTAGTATATAATGGAGAATGGTTTACTCCAAAGCGAGAAGCCTTAGATAAATTTATAGACGCTACCCAAAAATATGTTACAGGAAAAATTAAGCTTAAATTATATAAAGGTAATATAGTAGTAGTATCAAGAGAGTCAAAGTACTCATTATACAACTTAGAACTGGCTTCTTTTGATAAAACTTCTAAAGATATACTTAAATATGATCAGAAAGATGCTGAAGGATTTATCAACCTTTTTGGTTTACAATATAAGATTTCATCAATTGTAAAGAAAAAATGACTAAAAGAATAGCTGTTTGTGGCAAAGGTGGAGTTGGAAAAACTACGGTTATATGTGGAATTTTAAATTATTTATTAGAAAAGCAACTTACCCCTATTCTTGTAGTAGATGCAGATCCCAATTCTAATCTTGCAGAAAATTTAGGAGTTAAATATGAAATAACTATTGCAGATATAAGAGAAGAAATCAGAAATTCAGAAATACCCTCTTATACCTCAAAAGCTGACTATATAAATATGCGTCTACAAGAAGCTATATCAGAACAAAATGGTTTTGACCTAATTGTTATGGGAAGGCCTGAAGGGAAAGAATGTTACTGTTTTGTAAATGAATTATTAAGAACTTTCCTATCAAACTTATCTAAAAATTATAAATATGTTCTAATAGATACGGAAGCAGGTATGGAACATTTTTCAAGACGAACCACAGACAACATTGATGTCCTCATTATTATCACTACACCTACAAAAACTTCCATTCAAACTGTGAAAAAAATTTTAGAAATGTTGCCAAAGTTGAAACTAAAAATTTTATCCACTAAAATTTTATTAAATTTTAAAGATACAACCAAAAATGAAACTGATATAAATATAGACGGATATATACACACAGACAACAAAATATATCAATACTCTGAATTAGGAATTCCTTTACTTAACAACTTAAATCATACACAATTTTATAATGAACTAAAACAATTTTTAAATACAATAATTTTAAATAATTAAGGAGAAAATCTAAAATGAATAACAAAAAAATATTATTATCAGAAAGCGAAATTCCTAAAGAATGGTATAATATTCTTCCAGATTTACCTGAACAACTACCTCCTCCTATCCATCCTTTAACAAACAAACCTATAGATCCAAAAGATTTACAACCTATTTTTCCAATGTCACTTATTCAACAAGAAGTTTCTTTAGAAAGATGGATACCGATTCCTGATGAGGTTTTAAGAGTGTACAAAATCTGGCGACCCACTCCTTTAGTGAGAGCATATGAACTTGAAAAATATCTTAAAACTCCAGCAAGAATTTATTATAAAAATGAAAGTGTTTCACCTGCTGGAAGTCATAAACCAAATACAGCAGTAGCTCAAGCTTACTATAATAAGATAGAAGGAGTAAAACGACTAACAACAGAAACAGGTGCTGGACAGTGGGGTTCTGCTTTAGCTTTTGCGTGTAATATTTTTGGACTTAAATGTAGTATATATATGGTAAAAATAAGCTATCAACAAAAACCTTTCAGAAAATCCCTAATGCATGCTTGGGGTGCTGATGTATACCCATCTCCTACAAATTTTACTAATGCGGGTAGAAAAGTTTTGGAAGAAAATCCAGATTCACCAGGCTCTTTAGGAATTGCAATCTCTGAAGCAGTAGAAGATGCAGCTACTCATGAAGATACAAAATATTCTTTAGGAAGTGTTCTTAATCATGTATTACTACATCAAACAATAATAGGACTTGAAACAAAAAAACAACTTGAACTTATTGGTGAAAAACCTGATGTAATGATAGGATGTGTTGGAGGAGGTAGTAATTTTGGAGGATTGGTCATTCCATTCATACCAGACAAACTTAAAGGTAAACTCAATACTAAATTTTTAGCAGTAGAACCTACTGCTTGTCCATCTTTAACAAAAGGTCTATATTTATATGACTTTGGAGATACTGTTGGTTTAACACCTTTACTTAAAATGTACACATTAGGACACAAATTTATACCACCTAAAATTCATGCTGGTGGATTAAGATATCACGGAGATGCTCCTATAATATGTCTTTTGGTTTATAAAAAAATCATAGAGGCAATAGCATATCCACAAAGAGCAGTTTTTGAAGCAGCTATAACTTTTGCACAGACTGAAGGTTTTCTACCAGCTCCAGAAACTGCACATGCTATCAAAGCTGCAATTGATGAAGCACTAAAATGTAAAGAAACAAAGGAAGAAAAATGTATCGTTTTTAACTTTAGTGGACATGGTTATTTTGACCTTGCAGCATATGATCAATTTTTTGAGGGGAAACTTGAAGATTTTGAATATTCAGAAGAAGAAATCAAAAAAACATTAGAAGAAATCAAAAAATTTCCTATTAATCAGTAACTATATGAAAAGTGTTGTAATAAACAAAATTACAATTCAATGTGTATTAGGCGATATTACTAAGCAACCAGACATTGAAGCAATAGTTAACGCAGCTAATGCTTGGCTTAAACCAGGAGGAGGAGTTTCCGGAGCAATACATCGCGCCGCAGGACCTGAACTTGAAAAAGAATGCAAAAAATATTCTCCTATAAAAGTAGCAGAAGCTGTTATTACTAAAGGATATAATTTACCAAATAAATATGTAATTCATTGTTTAGGACCAAGATATGGAATAGACAAACCAGAAGAGGAACTTCTTAGAAGATGTTATATTAATGTGTTAAACCTTGCTGACAAAAATAAAATTACATCTATAGCATTTCCTGCTATATCCACAGGTGCTTTTGGTTATCCTATAAAAGAAGCAACTGAAGTGGCAATTTCTACAGTTTTTGAATTACTAAAAGAACTAAAACATATAAAAATTATTAGATTTGTGTTATTTAGTAAAGAAGATTTCGAAATATATTTAAAAGAAATTGAAAAACTTGAAGAATAACATGTATATTATAGGTGAAAAAATAAACGGAATGTTTAAAAAAGTAAATCAAGCAATTAAAGAAAAAAACAGCAATTTTATTAAAGAACTAGTGCAACAACAACTTGAAGCAGGTGCAGATGCCTTAGATGTAAATGTGGGACCAGAATCTACTAACCCATTAGAAGATATGAAATGGCTTATTTCTACTATAAAGGAAGTCACAAATGTACCATTAGCAATTGATACTACCAAGCCCGAAATAATGGAAGAAGGTTTAAAGCTAGCAGGAGAAGGTTCTTTTATTAACTCAACGTATGCTGATGATGAAAAATTAGAGATCTATATTCCTCTAGCAAAAAAATACAATGCCAAACTTATAGCTTTGACTATTTCTCAAACAGGTGTTCCTCAAGATACATCAGGAAAAATGGAGCTTGTAAGCAATATTATTCAAAAATGTCTTGAATGTGAATACAATATTGAAAATCTTTATATAGACCCTGTCATACTTCCGATCAATGTCTCACAACAAAATGCAATTGCTGTACTTGAAGTTATACAACAAATAAAACTTATCTCTAATCCGCCTCCAAAAACATTATTAGGATTATCAAATATATCACAAGGAACAAAATACAGAAGCTTAATTGATAGAACCTATGTGACTTTAGCATTAGCCTTTGGGTTAGATAGTGCTATTTTAAATCCTCTCGATAGTGAACTTATGAATTCTATCATCACAGCTGAACTTTTGCTTGGAAAACAACTATATTGTGAATCTTTTTTGGATGCATATAGAAAAAAAATAGAATTGAAGAACTGAAATGTTACTCTAACTTAATTTTACATGACCTTTGAAAAATAGGAGAAAAAAATAAAATATATGGATAAACAATTCTTATCAAATATGGAAATATTACAAAATATAAAACTCAAACCAATACTTGAAGTCGCAAAAAATGCCGGAATTTTACCTTCTGAATTGGAACTTTATGGTGATTATAAAGCTAAAGTAAAACTTGAGATTTTAAATAGAATTAAAAATAATCCTCAAGCTAAATACATTGATGTAACAGCAATAACCCCTACTCCATTAGGAGAAGGTAAAACTGTCACAACGATAGGACTTTCTTTAGGATTAGCAAAAATAGAAAAGAAAGTTTTTACTTGTATTCGTCAACCATCTTTAGGACCTCTTTTTGGCATAAAAGGCGGTGCTGCTGGAGGAGGATATTCACAGGTACTACCTAAGGAAGATTTTAACTTACATCTTACAGGAGATGTTCATGCTGTAGCAATAGCACATAATCTCTGCATGGCTTTTTTAAATAATACTTTATATCGAAGACAAATACCAATTGATCCAAAAAAAATTTTATGGAGATATGCAGTTGACATATCTGATAGATTTTTACGCAGTATTATAATAGGTATAGGTTCTGGTCCTGATGATGGTATACCTTTAATGAGTGGGTTTGATATTGCAGGTGCTTCAGAACTCATGGCTATACTTGCTTTGGCAACTTCGCTAAAAGACCTACGTGAAAAGTTATCCCGTACAGTTGTTGCTTTTACTTATGATAATACTCCTGTCACTGCAGAAGATCTTAAAGTCGCAGGTTCTATGGCAGTTTTACTCAAAGATGCTATTAAACCAAATCTTTTACAAACAACAGAACACACACCTGTCTTTGTACATACAGGACCGTTCGCAAACATTGCTCATGGTAACAACTCCATAATTGCAGATCTCATCGCTACTAAACTTGCTGAATATGTTGTTACAGAAAGTGGTTTTGGAGCTGATTGTGGTATGGAAAAATTTATGAATATAAAATGTAGATATTCAGGGCTTAAACCTGACTGTGTCGTAATGGTTTGCACAGTCCGTGCTTTAAAGATGCATTCAGGAAAAATAAATGTTGTAGCAGGTAAACCATTACCTGAAGAATTAACTAAAGAAAATCTACAACTTATTGAAGAAGGACTATGTAACTTGGAAAAACAAATAGAAAATGTTTTATTACATGGTGTACCTGTTGTAGTAGCAATAAACAAGTTTACTACTGATACTGATAAAGAACTTGCTTTAATCCAAAA
>JANXCA010000190.1 GCA_025060535.1 Endomicrobiia bacterium
TGTAAACAATATGTGGTTTCCAATCATTTTTTAACTCATTATTGATAAACTCTTTATCTTCTTTATAATCTTTCTCAGTCCAGCTATCCTGATATTCACGCCATATTACCACTATTTTTTTACTGTCTTTTTCACCAAGAATGAAAAGATATTTCCTTCTTTCAGGCATATCATTATGTCTTACTTTTATCTTTTTAACTTTCAAACCTAAAAGATAATTAAATGTTTCTGGAATATCTATTACCATTTCCTGCGGTTCACCCACTTCTGAAAGGTTTACCTTAAGCTTGTAAGCGAATGGATTTTTCAAAAGGTCTATGTTTAGTAGGTATGGACTTTCTCTTGTTTCAAAATCAAGGAAGTATTTTATAAGGTATTCGTCTTTGAGAAGCTCATGTGCCTGTTTATTCTCTTTTAATTCAATATTATCAAGAGTATCTTCGTATTGTTCAAGATAGTGGTATTTGAAAAATACCCCTATTCCTTCTGTATCTTGCGGTTTCCCTTCTTTCCAGTTAAAGGAATAAGCAACCTTTTTAATTCTTGGAATAATCACAGTATCAAAATAATCAGCCATTTCTACAAGAATAAATTTTCTATTGCCTCCATCTTCTTTATTGAGTTTCATAACTGCATGAGCAGTAGTACCTGAACCAGCAAAAAAGTCTAAGATAAATTCGTTATTTTTTGTAGATATTCTTAATATTTTTAATAAAAGATATAATGGTTTCGCAAATGTGTAAATTTTATCTTTAAACAAATTTCTAATTTCTTCCGAGCTTCTATCATAGTTTATCTCTTTTTCAACCCACATATCTAAAGGCTTTGTTCTATCTTCTTTAGCTAAATAATCTTTTCTA
>JANXCA010000191.1 GCA_025060535.1 Endomicrobiia bacterium
TCTCACATTTCAATAAAACCATTATCAGATTATGATTATAAAGATGAATTATTTTTACCTTTAGTTTCTTTATCTGAGATAAAAGAATTTATAGAAAATAATCCGCAAGTTGTTCGGCTTATAAGAAAAATTGGAGAAGAAAATTATAAGAAATACTTTTTAGGATATGAAAGTTTCTCTTTTGATGAGATATCTCAATTTACTGGGCTATCTAAAAAAGAAGTTAAAGAGATTTTTGAGTTTACAAACGATGTATTTATCCAAACAGAGATTAAACAACCTAAATCTTCTTTGGATACTAAAGAATTAATTGTTAAGAGATATATAAAAGTAGCAAAAATAGAAAAATCTGGTAATACTTTCTTAATTACATACATTACCCCTTCTATGTTTCGTGGTGGTTATGTTGTAAATTATAATAAACTTAATGAGTTTTTAAAATTTCTTTCTTCTGAAAAAAGAAAGGAGATAAGAGAATTAATTAATGATATAGAAATACTAAAATTAAGAAAAATGGCCTTTCACAGAATGTTAGAAAACATTATTTTAATTCAGAAAGAATTTATAAATACAGAAGAAGAAAAAAACCTAAAGATTTGTACACAAAAAGATTTATCTTCAAAGATAAATGTCTCACCTTCAACTATTTCAAGATTGGTTAAAGAGCGTAGTGTTATTTTACCATCCGGGAAAGAATATCCTATAGAAGATTTTTTTGTAAATAAAAAGAAATTAGCTATGCTCTTTATGTATGATATTTTAAAAACAAACAGAACTCTTAAAGATTCCCAAATTAAAGAAATTCTTTATAAACAATTCAAAATAAAATTTTCTCGTAGAAGTATAAACTACTA
>JANXCA010000192.1 GCA_025060535.1 Endomicrobiia bacterium
ATAAAAGAAAAGATTTTACCTATTATAGAATATAAAGGATAGCCTGGACTATGTGCAATTCCTAATATATATGAAGTAGTAATAAATTCGCCACTGTCTCCACTATTTACATAAGGAGATGTATTATGTAAGAAAATTATAAAAACTGCTATTATTAAACTTCCTAATAATATCTTCACTATTTAAATCTAGCTATGTAAATTTCTAAAAGAAAAATTAAAATAAAAACTAACCCTAAAAGAGGGTTTTTGTATATCCAAAAGATCTCAGTATGAGTTTTAGAAAATTCCTTTTTAAAATTTTCAAGAACTTCTGAGATATCTAAATCATCTAAATTTATAACTTGGGTGTTGTAAAAATCTGCTAACTTTTTCATATATTCCATATTAGGTTTTAAGTAAGCAATTTCTTTATAATTGGTTCCTGTGATATTTATAAGTTTCTCTTCTTTAAAAATATGTTTTTCTGTCTTTAATATTACACTGATACCATACCTTCCTGGTATTGTCGGCAGAAAACTTGTATAATATTTATCTTTTTGAAGTTTTCTAAGTTTAAGAGGTTTCTTAGAAAAATCTGGCATTGTCAAATAAGATTCAAACGAAACAATATTATCAATATTAGAAAGTAAAATACTAACATTTACCTCTTCTGATATTTTATAATTTTCATCACATATTATATTTATGTTTTTTATCTCTTCTACACCTGCACAATAATATACTATCTTTTTCCAAAATTTATCATAAAAATCTTTAAAGTCATATTTTTCAGAAAAAACATTACCTAAACGCCATCGCCAAGTAGAATTTGTAGCAGAAATAAAAA
>JANXCA010000193.1 GCA_025060535.1 Endomicrobiia bacterium
AAAGAGAACCTTCACGAACCGCCTATAAAGATTGGACACGATGAAAATCAAGAATACCTCTTAAACAAATCTGGGCTTCCATCCTTTGGTTTTGTGAAAAAACTATATAGAGTAGGTGATGAAATTTTTGCTGATATAGAAGTACCGAAAGAAGTTTTAGAATGGGTAGAACGAAGATTTTACGACAAAGTTAGTGCTGAGATATATTTGAATTTTGAACATCCTATTACAAAAGAGAATATAGGGAAAGTTTTACGAGCAGTAGCATTTTTAGGAGCAGATTTACCCGCAGTAAAAGGTTTAGGTAGTATTGCTTTTCATAACGAGACAAAAAATACAAAAAAACAAGCAATAGTTTTTGAAGATAAAAATTTAAAGGAGGTAAAAAGTATGAGTATATGGACGATAGACGAGATTAAAAGAATATTGCCTTGTTGTTATGAGAGAGTGAAAAAATATATGGAAGAAAAAAATAAAAAAGAAATAGATGGAGACGAATTAGCACAACTTTTGATGTTGATTAGGTATGAAGAGGTTAAAAAAGATGAAGAAGTAAAAAATGAAACAAACAATACTATTGAATGTCCTGAAGGTTATATTTGGGACGAGAATTTAGGTAGATGTGTTAGAACGGACAAAAAAGAAGAAGAGCATATAATATGTCCGAAAGGCTATAAATGGGATGAAGAACAAAAAAGATGTGTAGAAGTAGTTGTTGAAGAGAAAAAACAACAAGAAGAGAAGATTGAAGAAATAGAAGGAGAGATTGACGAAGAAAAATTATTCTTGATGTTATTAGAAATTTTAGAAAAATCTGATATCA
>JANXCA010000194.1 GCA_025060535.1 Endomicrobiia bacterium
TCTTGTAGGTTTGTTTTACAAAGTCCAGTATTTGTTCCTTGTCAAAATTAGACGTAATATCTTCACCAGGAACAACCTTTTTTTCCACTTTATCTTTTTTTTCTGGTTTTTCCTCTTTTACAACATTCATCAGAAAATTTGTGATTTGTTCTATTATATTCATTTTAGAACCTCTTTTTGTATTAAATCTAATAATTTTTGTTTTAAATCTTCAATATTCTTGATTTTGATTTCCAAATTTGATATTTCATTCTCCAATTTTTGTTTTTCATTTACCAAATCACTCAAAAAAATTTCCAATAGGTTCAATATCTCTATTATTTTTTCTTTCATCTCCCCCTCCTTAAATTTTTCTTGCTACAATTTGCAAAAAAACTCCTCTTATATGCACTATTCTATTGCTTGCTTGCTCACCAATAAACTCCACACCCCAATTTTCACCTTGATTAACAGTCAAATTTAAACTCTCACAATCCACATTTACCTGTTGATACACTAGATTATTTTGATTTCCCCACTCATTCGCCTGTTGCACCTGCACCAACACATCTCCAATCTCTTGTCTTGTATTGTTTAAATTTTTTTGAAATCTTAACCTCATAAAACAAGGATATGTAGGTTGCTCTGCATGCACACTGCAATAGTATATAGTCCCTGTTATTTTTACCAACTTTATGTTTTCAGGAGCAACAAAAGGGCACATATTCAAATTTTGAGGATATGGGTCGTATTGAGAGGTCAAACTTCTTGTTGGTGAGTTGTCCGCATTTATATCCATCTTGTAGAAATGTCCATATCCCCACGCATGACCTCTCTG
>JANXCA010000195.1 GCA_025060535.1 Endomicrobiia bacterium
AGTTTTTCCCAGCTTTTCTTCAACAGATTTAACTTTTGCTTCAATTGTATCTGTTACACCTTTTCTGTCATCAATCTTTATCTCAATTAGTAGTCTTTCTAAATCCTCCATTAAAGCATCTCTGCATTTCTTAATTAAACTCATTACTTCATCCCATTGCCCTTCCACAATTGTGCCCATTGCATGAAGTTTATAGGGAAGACCGCTTTCATCTACAATTTTTATTGCTTTCGCTATGTATTTACTTAGGCTAACACCAACGCCTATTGGAGTAAAACTGAATTGTACAAGCATAATTTACCCCCTTAAAATTTAAATATAAAGACAGTATTTTTGAAGAGAGATAAAATAAAAATGGGCAGGGACGGAATCGAACCGCCGACACGGGGCTTTTCAGGCCCCTGCTCTACCGACTGAGCTACCTGCCCATTCAATACATAAAAATAATATATTTAAGAGTTAAAAGTCAATAATACTTGAGCCAGTGCTGTCTCGTCTTACATAAATGCTTTGAGGTATTACTTGTTTTAATTCTGCAATGTGGGATATTAATCCTACAAGTCTGTCCTGCGATCTTAGTTCATTTAAGACTGCGCATACGGAGTCAAGAAGATCTTTATCAAGAGAGCTAAATCCCTCATCTATGAAGAAAAATTGAATTGCTCTCTTTCTTTTATTCTGAATATAATTTGAAAGAGCCAAGGCTAAAGCAAAGGATACTAAAAAGACCTCTCCACCAGAGAGAGTATTCACTGGACGTTCTTTATTGTAGTAAAGATCAGTGATGGTGAAATCAAGATTAGAAGTTACATTTA
>JANXCA010000196.1 GCA_025060535.1 Endomicrobiia bacterium
AAATGAGAGAAATAATAGAAAACAGTTTCAAATCCTCATAGGTAGAATAGAAACAAATGGTAGCTTTAAAACTTTTTGACGAAACAGAAAGTTTCAAATCCTCATAGGTAGAATAGAAACCCATTCAATACAAATAAAAATAAAGCTTTTAAAAAATTTAAACCAGCCTTGTCAAAGATCAGTTATTTTACTACTTTATTGTATTTATTACCTTTTCCTTGTTGTCGATCCTCAAGTTTTTTTACATTATCGTAGATCGACGACAAACCCAAATCCCATAGAATTCTTTTCGCCCAAACCAGTTTGCACGATGAATTGCAAAATATCTTTTTCTGCTTTTATATATAAAATAGCATCATAGCCCTTTATAACGTAGTTTTTATAAAATGTTGTAACTTCCTTACTATGTCTTATCACTCTTATGTCTACTTCATTTTCATCTATTTTTACGCCACAAAAGGCAAAATACTTCCTTGCCAAGTTTTCTTTTACTTTTCTGACCCATTCTCCGTCCACCGGTTTGTAATAAAACGACTTTCCATTTTCTGTGCTTCGCACTACAATGGGAGATAAGGTTTTCACTTTTATCTCATTGTTCTCTACATCTGAATTCACAACGCTTATAGATTTCGTTATAACCGTATTCATTCCAATTACCAAGTCTTTTTTCAAAAATAATCCGTTTGCCAAAGACTGTATAAAATCATCATTCGCACTTGCTACATAAAAGTAACAAGGTGGTTTAAATTTTATTTTCTTTGCTGTAGTATCTACTGTGAAACTGTCTGAAAACAATCTTGAAAACACAAAA
>JANXCA010000197.1 GCA_025060535.1 Endomicrobiia bacterium
ATACTGTACTTCTTTTGCATCAACATATTTCACTTCACCATTAACTCTTGCCAAAATTTTACCAGGTTTAAGTTTACCTGTTTTCTCATCAGCAGCGTCAGACGGAGCTATCACAAATTTTTCTTCTTCATAAGCGCTAAGATAATCTATTTTATCTGTCAGCTTACCATCACTAACTTTTCTATAAGGTGTTTCTATCAAACCAAACTCATTAACCCGTGAATATAAAGCTAATGAGGTTATTAAACCAATATTTGCACCTTCAGGTGTTTCTATAGGACATACTCTACCGTAAGATGAAGAATGAATATCTCTTACTTCAAAACCAGCATGTTTTCTTGACAACCCACCTGGACCTAACGCTGACAAACGTCGTTTTGAAGTAAGGTCTGAAAGCGGATTTGTTTGGTCAAGAAATTGTGATAATTCGCCTGTAGCAAAAAATCTTTTTATTGCACTAACAACAGGAATATTGTTGATAATATTTTTTGGTAATAGCATTTTCTTACGTTCAGTATCAACCAGTGCTTGTTGGATAGAATCTCTTGCTGAGGAAGCTACCATCCTTAACGCATTCGTAAGTTCTTCTTCTAACTGTTCACCAACAGGACGTAAATGTCGTCTACCAAGATGGTCCATATCGTCAATCCCTGGCATACGTCCATCTAAAAGTTGTTCGCCGTTGTTTAAGTGTATAAGATATTTTATAGTAGCTAATATATCTATTAGACAAAGCTTTGTCTGATACTCAGAAGGAACTCTGTCAAACTCTTCAAGTTCTTTATACACAGAAGATAATTTTTCTAATGT
>JANXCA010000198.1 GCA_025060535.1 Endomicrobiia bacterium
GCGACAATTCTACACATCCTCTCATACCTCTCCTATATATATTGTGTGAAAAGATGCCCGTATTCTAGGGGTTTGCGACTAAAAAAAGCCAGATGCAATTATTTTTAACTGCATCTGGCTAACAGATACTACGCAGTTTTTTTTACTTTTTTCTAAAATATAAACAAAAAGTTATTTTTTCGCTTTTCTTTGTCTCGTATATACGGATGGAACATCTATTATTGAATTTACACATTTCGCATAAATCTTTTTCATATATGTTTTTATTTTTCTTTTTATGTTTTTCCATCGTCGTAAAATTTTTACAACTATAAAATTTCCAAAACCAAAACCTGCGCTACCAAAAAGAAGATAAGTGATGAAATTTTCACTTTTAAGAATGAAATAAAATAAGATTGCGGTTATGAACCAATCTATCACACTCCAAAAAAATACTTCTTCTTTTTTCTTCTCTATCACAACAATATATTCCATCACACCGTCTAAAATCGCTACTAACATCGCAGAAATAAAAACTAAAGAAAAATTTAGAAAAATCATCATAATAGATAATCTTCATATTTTACAAAAACAAAATTTGTGTTATTAAAATTTATTATACCTTTATCAAAAGTCAAAATTCCAAAACCTTTATATTGTGTTTCTTTCCTATATGCTGTAAATTTGCTATCAACAGTATAATCAAGAGTTTTGCACATAGAACCTATTTCAAGACCTAATCTACCTTTTCTGAATAATTTTGATTGTTTATGAGTATGTCCTATCACGACACATCTAAAATTCTTTATTCTCGTC
>JANXCA010000199.1 GCA_025060535.1 Endomicrobiia bacterium
ACTGGTTCAATTCTCACTTATCTAAAAACTGTAAAAACAATAAAAATAAAAAGTTTAAATTCCACACTGGTTCAATTCTCACACAACCACAATTCTATCACTTTCCACTTCAAATACGTTTAAATTCCACACTGGTTCAATTCTCACTTGAATTTGGACATTTTACTGAAAAATTGAAGTTTTGTTTAAATTCCACACTGGTTCAATTCTCACTACAATTTAAAAAAGAAAGAGTTTGAAAAACCCGCGTTTAAATTCCACACTGGTTCAATTCTCACCCTCTTGGTTAAGTGTGATGGGTGATGAGGAGGGTGGTTTAAATTCCACACTGGTTCAATTCTCACTCTTTATATAATTTCTTTCGCTTTCGGATTTTCTGTGTTTAAATTCCACACTGGTTCAATTCTCACAGCTATATTAGCACAACCTAACACAATACCTTCTAACGTTTAAATTCCACACTGGTTCAATTCTCACCTTTATAAAAGTAGAAAATTTCGCATGAAAACACAAGTTTTTGAGCCTAAATTCAAGTCGTAAAAGAAAATGCAAAAATATATAGCCCACGACTAAGGAAAAAACCTAAAAATTCTCAAAATTTCCCAAATCGCAATAAAAAAGTGTTAACTTTATGTCTCGTATATCAATCCACGACTAAATTATCCTGCTTAACTCTCTCTTCTCCAAACCGATAATTTCTCTTCCGACCCATTTTCTCTCCATTGAATAAATCAAAATTGAGTCCTCATCCGATTTTATTAATTTCCTCAATCTTATCTTCAACTCCTCA
>JANXCA010000019.1 GCA_025060535.1 Endomicrobiia bacterium
TTATAGGACAAGATCTGCTCCTATTCTACAATTAACAACTTTTTATTTTATAGAATATAATTGGCAGATGAATCAATACACTATCTATGTTGATTTTAGCGATTCAAAAGATTTAGATGGTAGGATTGTAAGATATATGTGGAATTTTGGTGATGGAGAAACTTTTACCTCTACTGTACCATATGTAACACACACGTATTACACTGTACCCACAAGTAGTTATACTTTTACTTATACTACATATACGTTAACTTTAACTGCATTTGATAATGATGGTTTTTATAGTTATATTAACATATTAATACCTCTACCTGCTACTCCTGAGATTTTAACAATACCTGAAGAACCCCCGATAGAAATTCCTAAGATTTTACCTGTTGCTAAAATCACGGGTGATACTACAAGAGTAGCAAGGGTTAATCAGCCGATAACTTTTGATTGTAGCGACTCATATGATCCTGATGGTGAGATAGTAGAGGTTTTTTGGTGGTTTGGAGATTATGATACAAGTATTTCATCAGGATCTTTTAATGATTTTAAAACAGTCTCACATACTTATTTAGATGCGGATACTTTTACAGTATATTTATATGTGTTAGATAATGATTTTTTATATAGTTCAGCAACTGTTAATGTAATAGTAAGAGGATATCCTACAGTAGAGATTACTTCATCTAAAAACATAATAAAAAATAAAACAGTTGTGTTAGGTTATGCAGAGCCTTTAGAATTAGTAGGAGTTGCTAAATATCCAAATGGAAACATTGTTGGTTATGTGTGGGATTTAGGAGACGGGAATATAATTTTTTCCACATCACCAGTTATAAATTATACATATAACAGTGTAACTTCATCTTATAATGTGATTTTAGAGGTTTTGGGAGATGATGGATTGACAAGCACAGATAGTGTAAAAGTTATAGTCTCAGCTAGACCTGTAATAGATATAATGGCTCCTGTTGATGGTAAAGTTGGAGAACCACTTACTTTTGATGCATCATCTTCTTTAGATATAGATGGTAGTATTGTGTCATATGTGTGGAGTTTTGGAGACGGTACTTCTGCTTCTGGTAAAATAGTTACTCATATGTATAATAGAGAAGGGAGTTACAAAGTTACTTTGGTAGTGACAGATAATGTAGGGTTGACTTCTGCAAAAGAATTTGTTATAAATATTTCTAGAAAGACAATTAAGGAAGAAGAAATTTCTTATTTAGATAAAAATTCTTTAAATATTTATCCTGTTCCTTGTAGAATTACACATAGAAATTTGAATATCTCTTATTATCTTGCTGAAGATGCAGATGTGTGGATTGTTATATATGATATATTCGGTAGGATTATAAAAAATTTTGAATTTGTGAAAGGTTCAATTGGTGGTATGCAAGGCTGGAACAGTATAGTTTGGGATGGAATAGGCAATGATAACGATTTTGTGCCTTCTGGAGTATATGTGTGCAAGATTTTAGCAAAGAACAAAACAAAAAAAGAGTTAACTCAAAAATTTATCGTTTTTAGGTAGGAAAGGAGGATTTATTTTTTTATGGAACTTAAAAAAGAAGTAAAAACTATAAATGTGTTTTTAACCCCATTAGCAGCTTTTTTGATAATATGTGCTGTTTTAATATCAAATGCAGATACAGTTGCTGCTGCTGCGGGGCTTTTGATTGTTTTGTTTACTATATTTTTTAATAACTTAACAGCTTTATTAAAAGAGCCCTCTTTGGTTGTAGTTATATTGAGAGTGATTATAAATTTATTATTAAATTTGGTTCTTGTATATATATTTATTCCTTTCTGGACGCCCATATGGTTACTTTTGATGTTAAGTTGTTTAGGTACTGCTGTGTATAGTGACTTTGTTAAAACATTTTTAATTTCATTAGTGTCTGCTGTGGCTTTAGTAATAATTTTTTATTTAAGAGTTGTTCCTAATTTAGTAAGTGGGTATACTAAGCTTATAAGAGTAGGAGAAATAGTAAATTATGCTTTGTTTATAATAATTGTAAGTATTTTAGTTAATGGTATAGTTAGAAAATATAAATCTATGTTCTAGTTTTAATAACTATGATTACAAAATTAGGACTTATAGGATTATCTTTTTACTTTTTTCTACAGAGTATTTTTCAGATAAGAGAGCAAATGGTGAGTCCTAAACAGTCGGAAGCAGTGCAGATTTATCAAGAAGCTGAAAAACTAATGGATCAGGGTAGGTATGATGCTGCTATAGCGAAATATTTGGTGGTGACTACTAAATATAAAGATGTTGAAGATATTTATAAAGAGGCAAAATTTAATTTGATGGTAAGTTATTATAAAAAGAAAATGTATGATGAGATGTTTACTTTAGCGAAAGAAATAGCAAAAGAATACAAAGATGAGACAAGTGGTAAAACAGCTTTATTTTTTATAGGAGAATACTATTTTAATAAGAAAAAATATGATTATGCTGCTGTATCATATCAGATGTTTATAAATAAGATTCCTTCAAGCCCATATTTACCCTTAGCATATTTTAACTTAGCAAAATGTTTATATGAAAGTCAGAAGATAGATGAGGTAATTTCCATATTAAAAAGAATGGAAGCCAAATTTAAAAGAAGTGCTTTAATGCCTGATGTTAAATATTTTCTTATAGCGATATTTTTACAGAAAGATAACCCAGAAGAAGCACTTAAGAGATTAAGAGATGTTGAAAAATCACCTAATATTGTTAAATTAAATGAGATTTATTTTAATATAGGAGAGTATTTCTTTATAAAGAATGATTATGATAAAGCACTTATTTATTATAATAAAGTAAAGGACAAATCAGAGATTTTAAAGATTGTAGAAGGAAAACTGAAAGATTACAAAGAAGCAAAAAGTCGCGGATTAGAAGCTACTTTTTCTGAAACACTATATGATAGAGCAGAAGAGCAACAGTGGTGGAAAGAATATGACTATGAAGTTTTATATCAAGAGGCAAAAGAATCTAAGAACTTGTATCCTGAGACATTGTTTAAGATAGGAAGTTGTTATTTAGCAAAAGGTAAATTAGAAATAGCAGATAAGACGTTTAGTGTTCTTAGAACAAAGTATAAAGATGAAAAAGAGATAATAGCAAAAATTCCATCAGCAGAAGCGCTTTTATACGCAAAACAAGGAAAGTATGATGAGCTTGCAAAAAAAATTGCAGAAGTTGAGGATGAAGATTCAAAGATACAGCTTTTGCAAGCACTCTTTAATGATAAAGTATATCAGATAATTGCTTCAGAATATAATAAAGGGACATTTAATTTTACAAAAAAAGAATATATAGAACCATCATTGTATATAATATCTACTTCATTTTTTATGTTAAAAGATTATCAAAATTCTGTTAAACTATACAACGAATTCTTGACAAAATTCCCAAACAGTGAGTATGCTGTAGTTGTAAGAAACAATCTTGCTATGTCATATTTTGAGTTAAAAGATTATAAAAGTGCTATTGAAGAATATAAAAATCTTCTTTCTAAGCATCCAAATGAACAGGAGTATATAAAAGGAGCTATAGTTCAACTTGCAGAGATTCACAAAATTATTGGTGATTTAAAAAATACTATTTACTACTATAAAATGTTTATAGATAGATTCCCTGTAGATTCTGAAGTTCCTAATGTGTTAGTAATAATTGGGAATTTATATTTAGAACTTAAAGATTATCAAAATGCTGTAAATTATTATGTGGATTTTGTAAATAGATATCCCAATCATGAAATGGTGAAAGATGCAATGTTGCAGGTAGCGGTAGTATATAAAGAAAACAAACAATACGAAGATATGGCGAATATGTTAAAGAAAATATTAGAGAAATATCCTGAAGATCCTAAAGTAGCACCCACATCTTTATATTGGCTTGGTTGGTTTAATAAAGAGCAGAAATTATATCAGAATGCAACGGGTTATTTTGAGCTTTTAATAACTAAGTTTCCAAACGATGAAAATGTGGTAGTTGCGCAGTATGATAAGGCAGAATGTTTTGAAAAACTTCAAAATTATGAGATGGCTATTAATGAATATATAAAATTATTTTCTTATCATGAAAAACCTCAATTAGAAACCCCTATATTGTTTTCAATAGTAGATAAAATTTTTGATTTATCCATAAAAAAACTTTCAAAATCAGAGCAAGAAACAATAAATTTGCTTAGTAATTTGATAGAGCAATACAAAACAGTAAGAGTTGGTTTAATAGTTGCTTTAAAAGTTGCGGAGTTTTATTATTTAAAGAAAGATTACACTAATGCTGTGAAGTATTTATATCTTGTGGAAGATAGTATTTCTAAATATAAAGGTAGTGCTGATGAATATTATTTTATAGCTGATATTTTCTTTAATGCTAAAGATTATAAAAATGCATATACTTATTACAAAAAGTCTATTCAAACAGCTCCTAAAACTAAAACGGCAGAAAATGCTGCTTGGGGTTTAAGTGAGTGTTATGTTTTGTTAAATGACAAGACACTAAGTAATGAAGTGGTTTCATTAGTTTCTGCTTACTATACAAAGTTACAAAATGTACCAGTCGTTTTACAGGCATTAGGAAAGAGTTATTACAATATCGGTAATTATAAAAAAGCAGCAGAAGTATTAGAAAAAGTGGTTCCTATTTTAGAAGAGAAAGAAGGGCCAGAATGGATTTTTATGTTAGCAGAAAGTTATTTCTTAATTGGTGATTATCAGCAAGCTCTTAAGTACTATGCAAAGATAGTTTTGGTTTATGGGAATCAGCCACAGTATTTATTGCCAGCTTATTTTAAAGCTGGTAATTGTTACGAGAAACTTGGTGAGATTCAAAAAGCACAAGAGATGTATAGAGAAATTGTTCAGAAATATCCTAATTCAGAATATGCAATTAAGGCAGCAGAAAAATTAAAATAAAGTTCTGATAGTTATTTATAACTTGAAAATAATATTCACAAACTTGAAAATAATGTTCACAATTTATAAATGAAAGAAGGGAGGAAATATATGAGGAAAAAATTTGCAAGAGTGATGGTAGTTGTAGTTATTATGTATTATATAATCTGTGGAATAACACTTTTTGCCCAACAGAAACAGCAACAACAAGCGGTTCCTTTAGATTTATCAATGCCTCAACCTCAACAACCTGTACAAGAAACCCCAAAGATGACATTATGGAGTTTGTTAGTTGCAGGTGGTCCTGTTATGATACCTTTAGCTTTATCTTCCATAATTGGAACCGCGTTGATTATTGACATGTTAGTTTTTAAATTAAAACTTAAAAATTTCTCAGACCCTCAAATAGTAAAAGAAATCAATAATCTTATTTTATCAAAAGAGTATGAAAAAGCTGCTGAAATATGTAGAAATTCGCCGCTTGTAATATGTAAAGCATATTTAGCCGGGATAGAGAAAAGAGATTATAGAAAAACTGACATAGAAGCAGTTGTAGCTGAAACATTAGATAAAGTTATAGGTGATTTAACACAAGAAAACATGTATATAAACTCAGTTGCGGTGATAGCACCAATGTTAGGACTTTTAGGTACTGTTACTGGAATGATAAATGCATTTAATGTGATCGCATTTCAGGCAGGGTTAGGAAAACCGGAGCTTCTTGCTAAGGGTGTTTCTGAAGCATTAATTACTACTGCTACAGGGTTAATTATAGCAATACCAGTTATGGCTTTTTATTTCTTTATAAGAGGAAAAATTAGAAATCTTGCTACACATTTAAGTGTGTTGGCTTCAGATTTTATAGATAATCTTTGTTATAGTAAAAGAGGGATTGTTTCTCAGGAAGAAGATAAATAAAGTTTATTGAATTTATTTTTATAATTTTTAATAAAATTGTAATTTAAAGGAGGCATTATGAGGTTAAAACCTCAAAAAGAAGAAGAAGTAGGATTTCAGATGTCTCCAATGATAGATATAGTATTTCAGCTTATAATTTTCTTTATGGTTGTTTCTACATTTAATAATTTACAAGTGGAGGAAGATATAAGATTACCTATAGCTTTTTATTCACAAGAAAAACAGCCAAATCCTGGAGAGATATTAATAAATGTAAAAGCAGATGGTACTTATGTTGTAAATCAAAGAAAATATACAGAAGATACATTAGCAGATTTAATATACATTACTGTAAAGAAAAATCCAGATGTTGATTTTTCTGCTACTATAAGGGCTGATGCTAGAACCCCTCATAAGTATATTCTTAAAGCAATAAAAGCTTGTTCAGAAAATGGTATAAGTAAAATTGCATTTACTTCTTTACAAAGAGAGTAATTTATAATTTTTGGAGGAGATAAAAAATATGAAAGTTCAAGAGCCTGAAGAAGAACAAGTTGATATGCAGATGGCTCCTATGATAGATATAGTATTTCAGTTGATAATATTCTTTATGTGTGCTACAACTTTTCAAAAATATGAAAGGGATTTAAGATCCAATATTCCTGTTATGTCAGAACAAGTTGTCCAAAGAAAGATGGAAGATGTAATAGTTAGAATTGACAAACAAGGAAGAGTATTTGTTGGTAATAAAGAATATCAGGTAGTAAAATATGAAATTCCGGAACTAATAGCGTTATTGTCCAGGTTGAAAAAGTTTTTTCCTGATCAATCGGTAATAATAGAGGCTGATAAAGAAACACATCATCAAAATGTTATAAATGTATTAAATGCCTGTGCTGCTGCTAATATAACTAATATTTCATTTACTGAGTAATTATGAAGAATAAATTTATTTTACTAATAATGTTTGTTTTTAGTTACTCTTCACTATTTTGTGCTTTTCAATACATTGATACTTCGGCAAGAGCTAAAGGGTTAGCTGGTGCTTTTGTTGCTTTAGCAGATGATGTTTCAGCTATTCTTCACAATCCGGCGGGTTTAAGGCAGATTTTAGTAAAGACGGTATATTTTTCTTATTCTTTACCTTATTTAGGACTTCCTATAGATGCTTTAAATTTAGTAGGTTTAAGTTATTTACATCCGATAGCTTCTATTGGGTGTTTCGGTTTTAATTATACTTATTTTGGTGCTGGCAATGTATATAAAGAAAATTTAGTTTGTTTATCTTATTCAAATAAGTTAAATGATTTTTTTGAAGATTTATCTACAGAAATATATACAGGTATAAATTTAAAAATTCTTTCTCATTCTTATATTTTAGATAAAGAAGCCCAACAGCTTGTTGAATACTTAGGAGATCCTGTTTTGACAAAAGGTATCTCTGCAACTGCTTTTACTTTAGATTTAGGAAGTATAATAAGATTAGGCAGAATTGTATATTTAGGCTTTAGTTTCAATAATCTTCTTCCTGCAGATGTTGGAATCTATTATGAGGATATTGTTCCCCAAGAACTAAAGACTGGTTTATCTTTTAGAAGACCTTTTGAGGATAATGAAATCATAAGTAAGCTTAATGTAAATTGTGATATTTCATATAGAGCACAAACTTGGGGTGAGTTATCTGATAAACTAAATTTTCATACTTCGTTAGAAATGTATTTTAGAAATTTTCCAATAACTTTAAGAACAGGTGTTAATTTGGATAATTTTTCATTAGGTGTTAGTTATCTAAGAAATATTTCAAAAACAAAAAACATGAATTTAGAGATTCATTATAGTTTTTCTTTGCCATTTAGAATAGTAGATAATTATGGAAATCATAATATTAGTTTAGTTTATAACTTTGGTCAGCCTATAATAGAGAAGAAAAAAGAAGCTATAGAGGAGAAAATTAAAATAAGAGAAGAAATAATTGAAGAAATATTTAAAGAAGAAAAACCACAACAAAGTCCTCCTCAAGAGTTAAGAAAAGATTTAATAGAATCTACCACTTCACAAATTAAAACTCAACAAGAATCAATAGAATCTCAACAATTAACACCACCAACAACATCTCAACAGTTGATTGAACCTAAAAAACAAGATAGCCAACTGAAAAAAGAAAAGGATAAAACAAAGAAGACTAAAGAAGAAAATATTGAAGATGATATAATGAAAAAACTATTAGAATTAGAAAAAGAAGGAACACAACAATGAGGAAAGTAATAGTTTTATTTTTGTTTTTTATTATAAGTTGCACTACTGTGGATAGGTTTAGTTGGGATCCGATTATAGATAGGGAAGGAGAAATTATAAAAAAAGATGTAAGTAAAAAGATAGAAAAAATAGAAAAAGAAAAGTTGGCAGAGTTTAAATTTGTAGTTTTTTATGATGATGATTATACTACAAGTTGGGTAGTATATCCACACTATTTGGTTACTTTTTTAGAAAAAAAGGGATTTAAAAAATTAAATGCTTTAGAACTTCAAGCATGGATGGAATACCATATAGAAAAGGAAACTGCATATGGGACTTCTTGTGTAATGTCTATGGGAGTTGTTCCTAGAGGGTTAGTTACTCCGAGAAACAAACAGTGCGTTTTATATAAATATCTTAAAGCTGGGGGTAGGGTAGTTTGGATAGGAGATTATCCATTATGGGTTATAGGAAGTAGTGGTGGTTATACTGAGAGTTTTGGTGATGAAATTGCGTGGGATATTTTAGACATTGCTGGGGGTAGATTAGTGGATTACGAAACAGGAGCTACTCTTACTTTAACTACTCCTGCTAAAAGCGCCTCTATTACTGAAGAGGGTAAAAAGTGGGGTATGAATGTTATAGACAACGCTCATACTTTCTTTTATACCTTGAATGTAACAAAGGTATTTTCAGATATTCATCCTTTATATTCTTGTAGTTGGCTTAAAACATATAACTTTAACTATCCAGATAGTGGATTTATAAGATATCGTTCTACTTTATATGATGGTAGAGACAATCAGGTAAATGAAGATGTTTATAGATTAGCTACATATAAACTTTTAGATAAGAAGGAGAAATAATGTATGAAAAAATATCATAAATATCATAAAATCTTTATATCTGTTTTATTTTTAAGTATACTACACATTTATGTCTTTAACCAAACTTTTCAGAGTATTCAGATTTCCAATTGTGATAATACTACTGGTTGGACTGCTTCACATTTTATATTGTCTGCTGAAAGTAGTAATTTTATTGAAGGAAGAGGAAGTATAAAAATTCAAGCTGCTTCTACGTTAGGATTAGGATATTGGGGAGAAGTTTCATTCACTCCACAAGTTACAAATTTCAGTGTAGGACAAACTTTATCTTTTTGGCTTTATTTACCAGACAATGCGGGAAGGATAAAAAATATGCAAGTTGTTCTTTATGATACAAACAACAGTTCAGCTACTTGGAGCTATTATTATAAAATTCCATTAAATGAGTGGCAGTACTATACATTTTGGTTAGATAGACCTACTTCAGGTAATGTAAATCTTACTAGTATAAGTAGGGTTACATTACGATTTCAACAATCTTCTCAGTTTAACATTTCTTTTGAGTTATATATAGATGACATAAGAATTTATTCTGGATATAATATAGAGAAATTTGCAGAATTAGAAACAAAGTGTGAAATTCATGAGTCTCTTCAAGAAAAAGCTGCTTCAGAATTTGTAGCGAAGGAAATTTCACCTTGGATAGATATTACAGACTTTATTTCTCCCGCGGATAAAGCTCGTGGTTTTGTTGAAGTTGGGGTTTCTGTATATGCTAGTGATAATGCTAGATGGAAACTAATAGGAGATGATGATGGAGGTGCTGAGAAAGATATAAGAGCTTATTGTGATGGCATAATTTATGAAATTAAAGATGCTAGGTATAAAAATGCTTTAAAAGATACTGTTTTCCCTGTAGATGGTAAGTACTCAGGAGCTTCTCCTAATAGTTGGGTTATTTTTGAATTTTTAGTTCCTTCTAAAATTCAGAATTTTTATAAAGTATATATAGGGAATAATTTTGAACCAGCAGATCTTTTAGTAGAGACAAAAAGAATCTATTGGATGGCGACATACTATAAAGCAGAAGCTTATGTAATTAATCCACTCCCAGGTATTTATGCAAATATTAGTGTAAAAGGTGTTACTCAAGAAGCGAAGTGGGAATTTGATCCTGTAAGAAAAGTTTTTAATTATGTGAGTGGTAAATATGTTGTTTCAGTTGGTTCTGAGGTAGAGTTTGATGCTTCAGAAAGCGTTGTTTATAATTTAACTTCTAATATAATAGGTTATAAATGGGATTTTGGAGACAACACAACTGGTGATGGTGTTTCAGTAAAACATGTTTATAATAATGTCGGAACATATAAAGTTACACTTACTTTACAATCTTCTGATGGTAGAACTTTTCCTGAATATCCTTATGCAAGAAAATCTATAATAATTGAAGTAACTCCTCCACCAACTGATATAAAGCTCTATCAAAGCGGTCCTAATCCTTTTGATTTATCTGTAGATAATCCATTTAGTAAAATTAGATATGAACTTTCAGAAGAAACAGAAGTTACTATTAAGATATTTTCTATGACTGGGAAAGTTATAAAGACGTTGTTAGATAAAAAAGTAATGCCTGCTGGGACTTGGGAGGTTATTTGGGATGGAAAAAGTGAAGATGGTAAATATGTAGAATCAGGATTATATTTTTATGCTCTTATTACTCCAACAAAAACAATTACTAAAAAAATGCTTGTGATAAGATAATTTTCAAAAAGGAGGATGTCCGAATGAAAAGTTTAAAAGTTGTATTTATTATAGGATTTATTATAGGATTTAATGTTGTTGTTTTTCCCACAGAATTTATAGATATTAAGGTCGGTGCAAGAAGTAACGCTATGGGAAGGGCTTTTACAGCTGTTTCTGATGATGCTAATTTAGTTCAGTACAATCCTGCAGGTCTCTCTTTTCTTTTAAGAAAGGAACTTATGATAAGTTATGTAAGGTGGTTTGGAGATATAGATACTCAGTATTTAAGCTATGTACATCCGAAATTTTACAAAGGGCTAAATGTTGGTTTAGGACTTCAGTGGTTTGATGATATATTAGAAAGGACAGATATAAACGGAGTAAAAATTGGTGAAGTAAAAATTACAGAATCTTTGACTTTAATATCTTTGTCTACTAAATTATCAGATAAATTGTCTATTGGTACTAATATAAAATATTTTACCTCAACCTTAGGAAGATATTCATCTCAGTCGATTATATTAGATGTGGGAGCTGTGCTTTTGAGTGTTGTAGATATAGGAGTATCAATAAATTCTTATCAATTATTGCCTCTTAAATATAGAGAAACAGAAGAGATGTTACCTGCAAGTTTATCATTTGGGATAGCTAAATTCTTCAGGAAACTTTGTGTGGCAGCAGATGTAAGAATGCCTTTGTTTGGTGCGGCTGCTTCTCCAGGGATACATTTAGGAGTTGAGTATTTTTTATTTAGGGAATTGGCACTTCAGGCTGGTTATAAAATAGGTTATGGTGAAAATATTTCGGGGGGTATAAGATTTAATTTAATCCGTGGTGAAGACATATATATACTTAATTTAGCGTATATTCCATCTGTTGAATTAGGGAATGCTTTTTCTGCATCCTTCAATATTAAGTTTAAATGAGCATAAGTTATGAAAATTTTAACTATTTTGATTTTGACTTTTATTTTTTCTTTTAATTTGTTATATTCTCAGATTGATACATTTTTAAGTTGGGGAGTCTCTGCAAAAACAATGGGGATGGCAAGGGCTCATACTTCTTTAGCTGAAGATGGTTCTTCAATATTTTATAATCCATCTTTGCTATCAAAAATAAAATTGTTTGAATTTTTGGGAAACTATACTATTTTTTATGAAGATAGTATGTATGGATATTTAAGTTTTGTCTCACCTACTCCATATGGTAGTGCAGGTATAGCTATACAGAATTTATCTATACCTAATATTTTGTTAAGAGACACCTTAGCAAAACCCATAGGGACTGCAGATGGAAGAATAACTTCCATATATTTTTCCTATGGTAGTAATCTCAATGAGATATTTTTATCTTCTGAATTTATAACTTTATATTTAGGAGCTTCTGTTAAGCTTATTTCACAAAAATTGTATAATTTAGAAGCTGGAGGAATGGGATTTGATATTGGGAGTCAGATTAATCTGGATTTTGGATTTTATAAATTACTTTTTGGGTTTAATTTTGTGAATATATTTGGGACTTCTATAAAACTTTATACAGAAGAAAAAATTCCATTTATATTTAGAATGGGTGTAGGTCTTTTAATTTTTGATGAAAGTTTAAAATTTACAGTTGATACTGTCCAATCTAAAAATATAAAAGATATTAATTTTGGAGTAGAATATATATTATGGAAGTTATTTTCTTTAAGAAGTGGAATAAATGATAAAGAATTTACACTAGGGTTAGGTATTACAAGACAGAATATTCAGTTTAATTATGCCTTTGTATTAAACAGGGGATGGAGAGGTATAAATTTAGGAATGCTTCATACATTTGATTTTATAATAAGATGGAGTTTAAGAAAGAAATGAAGTTAATAAAATTAATATTATTACTGTTTACTACTAACTTATGTTTTAGTTTTATAAAAAATGTGGGTACAGATATTTATAATATAATTTCAGATGCAAGGATTGGTTTTGGCGGTAGTTATGAGTATCTTTCTTATGGTTCTGAATTTTCAGGTAGAGAGGATATAAATTTTAGTCTTCTTAACACAAATAGTTTACGCACTTATTATGGACATTATTATTCTTTTGAAAAATATAGTTATTATATTTCTGCAAGACCTACTTCTAGGTTATCTTTAAAGTTAAATTATGAGTATATTACTCCTCATACAATTTGGGTCAGAGAACTTTTTTCATTAAGTAGATATACTGAAAAAACTTCTCAACTTGATATAGAGTATTTTATATCTCCTAGATGGAGTTTATATGCTGTAATATTAAACAAAGTAGAAGATAATTCATTAGATACTTTATTATTTGAGCCTTCTTTAGTAGTTAACAAAGATAACACAGAATACAGATTGACAAAAGTTAATTCCGATTCAGTTACTATAGGGACAAAATTTACTGTAGACTGGGGACAATTTAATGTTTATAACACAATTTTAGATGCATATAATTATTTACCTAATTTAGAAGGGACTCATCCTGATTATGTTAAACTTAGTTATTCTAACAATTCGGACAATTTTCTTACAAAAGGAAATAAATTTGGAATAGAGTATTATCTTAATCCAGCTGTAAAATTAGATATTTCTGGATCATTCCGTGATGAAGTTACTATTTCCAACAAACCAGATGATACATTTGAAACTGTGATGTTTACTGAATATCCATTTGAAGTAAAATATAGGTTGACTGATATTTGGGAATTAGGAGTAAAAGTAAACAACAATCGTTTTAAATTTGTTTATGAGACTAGAAGTAAAGTATTTACAAATCAAATGGAAGTTTGGGAAATTATTAAAAATAATTATGAGAAAAAAAATAGTTATTTGTTGTTGTCAATAAATAGATATTTTAAATATCAAGGATTAAATTTATATGGTAGATTTAAAAGATATACAGAAGATACTATCTATGAGTATCATGAAAATATTTTATATGGTAGAGAGAAATCTTCATTATGGTCAAGGTGGGATGAATCTGTTAAAGGAAATTCTTTAGAGTTTGGTTTCTTTTACAGACCTACAGAAAAGATATATGTATCTGCTGGGTTAGTATATGAATTACCTACTACATATAGAAAACCAGATCCATCTGAATATACAAAGAGTTTTTATGATTATACATTTTCAGCATTTTATAAGCCAACCACTCTGTTTGAGATAAAAGTATCAAAAGGATACAAAAATCTCACAAATGATTATGAAGTCCCTCAGAATATTCCTGTTCAACTTAGACAATCTGATATTTGGAGAATAGAGAAAGTAAGTTTTTCTGAAATAGAAGAAAAAGAAGCAGTAGGTATTGCTTTAAGAACACTTTCTTTTGTGTTTGATATTTCTCTTCAGCAGGTTTCGTTAGGTAAAACATATTATAAAAGTGAGGATGTTTTACTTCTTGATAGATTTGTTCATCCTTGGGCTTTCTTAGATATATATCGAAAATTTATTTCTTATAATATAGGTTACTCTTACATCACCCAAGCACTTTTTTCACAGTCGCAGTTGACTTTAAGTGGTGGAATATATTATGTACCAGATTATAGTTTTGACAAAGGAGACGGTAGTGTTGTGACGATTAGAGAATATAGTTATTTATTTTCTGCGAGATATGAATTTACACCTAATTTTTATATTGAATGTTCAGTAGAAGAGGGACATTATTTTGAAAAATCAAGAGATTTGAGATTAGCTAATATTGGTTCTGTGTTGGCAAATGATGAGTTTCATTCATATCAGCAGAAATATAAAATTAATTTAGTTTATAGACCATAATTTTTTTTTCTCCTTTATAATTCTAAAAATTTAAATAAATTATTTCTATTTTTTATTCTTATGTTAAAATTTACAAGTATACACAAGTATTATTTTATTTTATTATTTATATTTAGCTTTTCATTTGTAAGTTTTTCTGCTAAATTTCCTTTTCCACAATTTAAAAATTATCCTTATGGAATTAAAGTTAATAATTATACTCAGCAAGAGATGATTACCCATCTGCAAAACACATTTTTAGCTTGGAAAGGAAACTATTTAACAAAAACAGGTGCTCCTAAAGGAACATACAGAATTCAGAGAGGTTCAGCTAATGAGTATGATACTGTTTCAGAAGGTATAGGATATGGAATGCTTATTTTAGTATTTACAGATAATCACATAAATACAAATAGATGCTTTTTTGATGGTCTATATAGATATTATCAATGTTATCTTGATCAAAACGGGCTTATGCATTGGCAGATAGATAGAGAAGGAAATATAAAAGGCTACAATGCTGCAACAGACGCAGATGAAGATGTTGCTTTAGCTTTAATTTTTGCACATTACCAATGGGGTTCTGAAGGAGCAATTAATTATTTAGAAGAAGCAAAAAAAATCATAACAAGGATAATGAAATATCAGGTAGAAAAGCCATCTTATATTTTAAAACCTGGTGATAGCTTTGGTGGGTCAGATCTTACAAATCCGAGCTATTTTGCATTTTCTTGGTTTAGAATTTTTAAAGAAATTACACAAGATTCAAATTGGGAAAAAGTCATAGATGCTTGTTATTCTTTATTAAATAAAGCAGCACACCCTCAAACAGGACTCATTCCTGATTGGTGTGATATTAACGGCAAAGAAGTTTCTGGATACGGTTATAACTATTATTATGATGCCTGTAGAGTTCCTTGGCGGGTTGGAGTGGATTATATATGGTATGGAGAGAGTAGAGCTTATGAAATAAACAATAAAATCATAAATTGGTCTACTTCTACTACGCAAGGAGATGTTAATAGAATAGTAGCTGGTTACAGATTAGATGGTACTCCTCTTGTTAACTATAGTAATGCTGCATTTGTAGGACCTTTTGGAGTAGGGAGTATGGTTGATCCAAAATTTCAGCAATACTGTAATGCTTTATATACAAGGTTAATAAATTTTCCAAATGGTGGACAGTGGGGGTATTACCAAGATTGTCTAAAGATGATATCTATGTTAGTAATGACTGGGAATTTTATAAATTTTACTCAGGAAGGTTCTGATTTTACGATTCCAACCTGTCAAATTATTTCTCCGATAGAAGATGAAATAATATCGGAAAATAAAAACATAGAAATTGTTGCCTCTGATAGTAAGGAGATAAAAAAATTACAACTTTTTTATAATAACACATTAATATATGAAACAAATATTTCATCTAAAATTTGTCAAATTAGTTATCATTGGGATGTGACAAATTTTTTAAATAGTACAGGTACATTAAAAGCTGTAGTTTATAATTTAGAAAATAGTTCATATGTGTATACTATAAATATTTCAGTTTTACCTAAGCAATCAAAATCTGCAGATGGTTCAGGTAAAGTTATGATTTATCCGGCCAATTTAATTGTTAATAATATTGAAGACATTAATATTACTTATACTGCGACTCATAATTTAGAGTTAGCAGAAGTTGATTTCATTTTGCCAGATTGGTTTAATGTTAACTTAGAAAATGTTGAAATAAAAACTAGAGTTGGAAGTCCAGTAGTGTTAAAATATTCTTTAGAAGAGAATGTTTTTAAAATAAAATTTCTAAAAATTTCAAAAGGTGAAAGTATAGATATTGTATTTGAAGATATATTAATAGATGCAAATATAGGTAGCTATGAAATATTAGTGAAGACAAAAAATAATGGTGGAATAGAAAAAGAAATTGAAGAATTACCAAAAATTCATATCCACTCTGTTTCTAATACTAACAGTGATATAAAGATAAATAAAAAATTGATAAGTTTAAATAATGATTATATAAACGAATTGATTTATTTTGATTCTAATGATGTTGGTATATATAATCTTCATGGTGAAAGAATTACAACTACAGGAAAAAATAACTTTTGGAATGGCAAGATAGGAAATAGTTTTGAAGAAGTTCCTTCTGGTATTTATTTTTATAAAACACAAACAGGTAAAAGGGGGATAATCTATATTATAAAATAAAATTGTGTGTTAAAATATTTTTGTATTTTTTAGTAAAAATCTTGAAAATAATGAGAAAGGAGGTAGTTGAAAAATATGAAAAAGAAGCTTAATATAGTTGTTATTATTTTTTTGTTTGTGATGGTTAATTTTGTTTTTTCGCAAGAAAGATTGTTTGATGCATTGGGATATGAAAGTTTTTACAATGGAATATCTTTCAAAAAAGCAATGCAGAATAATAGTTTGCAACTGATTTTAGGTATGTTTTATGAAACTGAAAGAGAAACAGATGATAATGCAGAGTTGGATTTAAGAGCAGCTCTTAGAGTAAGAAGTAAGTTTTGGGATTCAAAAAGAGTAAAAGTTGAAAAATTTATAGAAGGTGGAATTATTGTAGATGATACTCATCAAGAAGATGTCTCAAGAACAAATATTCATGTTTCTGTAGGGTTTATACCTGAAGTTTTCGTAACAGAAAAATTTTCATTTGAAATTCCATTAGGTATAGGTTTAGTTTTACAAGGAGAAAGTAGAGAAAACGCAGGAGATAATTCAACAAGAATTGAAACTTTTGGAAGAGGTTTAGATTTGAATATATCTTTTCATGTTTATTTTTAACATAAAAAATTTTTACCTATTGACAACATATATTTAAATTTTATATTTACTTGTAATAACTTGTATTAAAATTTAAAATTTTAGGAGGATGTAATGAAAATCTTTAAAAAAGGAGTAGTGATAGTAAGTATTTATTTTATTTTGTTTTGTTCTTTATATGCTCAGCAATATAAAAGAGTTTTAGTAGATAACTTTGAAGATGGTAATCATAGGAATGAATTTGGAGGATATTGGTTTACTTTTGATGATAGAGCTGATGTTTTAGGTGAGATAGAGCCTGTAACTTTAAGATACAAACATCCACAAGTAGTAAATGGTTCTACCCATTCGTATGTTTTTCCTGCTCCAGATCCAACAGGTACAGCTACTCCGTTTCAGCCACAACCTCATGGAGTTAAGAATAGTAAATACTGTGGGTATTTTAGATTTGATGTAGGAAGAAGCAACTTCCAATATGCTTATGCTTCTATGGGAACAAATTTTATAGATGTAGGTCAAAATAAAGATTTACCTTCAGTAGAGATGAAACAGTATATAGACCTTTCTGAGTTTAATGGAATTGCTTTTTGGATGAAAGTTTCTGATGATATACTAAATGCATCAGGACAAGGAAAAGAAGTAAAAATAAAACTTACTTATAAACTTGCACCTGGTACTTATGGAGATGTGCCAAAAGAAGTAGGAATATCGCATGCTTCAGGAAGGCCTCTTTCTTCTGATTGGCAGTTTTATGTAATTCTTTTTAACAGATTACAAGATGGGGGTTGGAGGTATCCTTGGGTAGATAATGACAGATACTTTGGAGACCCTTATGATGATTGGGAACCATTTGATATATTACAAGATGGAACTCAAGCTACTCAGCCGAGACAATCTTTAGGTAGAGAAGAATTAAAAGATACTACTAAATACCCACCACTTCCTGATAAGCCCACAAGAATTACAAGGGGTAAATTTGACAAAATAAAAGCTATACAGTTTCAGACTATGGGTAAGGCAGATGGAGCTAGAACTGGTGAGGTGTGGGTAGATGATATTTATTTAATTTCCTATGATACTACCACTTGGACAAAAGATTCAGATGGAGATGGTTGGAATGATTACGAAGAATTTGCGGCAGCAACAGATCAGAATGACCCAAATTCATACCCTGTTGCATACTCAAAGACAGGTAAGTCAACTGAAGAAGAAAGTATGATTAAGAAAGTTGAAGTTTCTCCACAGGTTTTTTATCCTGGTGATGGAACTGAATTAGTTGAACTTAAAGACGGTAAGAAAGTACGAGGTGGTGGAACTGTAATTTTTGTTTCTTTAAGAGATACCTCAAAATCTGGTAAAGTTAGTTTAAAAATCTATGATTCTTCGGGTAAGCTTGTTGCAGATAAAAATACGAATAAAAACTTTATTTCAGAACAACCTCTTACAGCAGGTAATGCTGTAATTTCTTGGAGGGGATATAATAATGAGGATAAATTAGTACCGCCAGGAATTTACATAATAAGGGCAGATATTGAAATAGATGGAAAAATTTATACTAAATATACTACTGCTTTAGTTAAAAGTTATAAAGTTAAGTAAAATATTTTTAAAATAAGGAGTAAAAGATGAAAAAAAATTTATTAATAAAAGTTCTAATTCTAAATATTATAATTTTTTCAAAATCATTTTCATCTTTTGAGTTTTCAGGAGTAAAAAATGTTGGTGGAAGAGTAGCAGGGTTTGGAAGTGCCTATACAGCAGTAGCAGAAGAGTCTGAGGGAAGTTATATAAATCCAGCCGGTTTAGCTCAGAATAGAATCTACAAAGAAGTTTCTCTTATGTATACAAAACTCTTTAACATTCCAGAACTCTCCTATTCATATTTAGGAATTGCCACACCTGATAAAGGTAAAGGTGCTTTGGGTTTGAATGTAGCGGTGTTTGGTTTTTCATCTTTTTATAGTGAAAAACAATTTGCCTTAACTTATGCCAGAAGATTAGTTACCCAACCCACCTCAGAAGTTTATGCAGGAGTTAGTTTGAAGCTTTTACACAGATTATATGAAGAAAAGATAGATCCATTTTCCGTAGTATATGATGCTGATGGGAATGAGGTTAATCAAGAAGAGAAAACATTTGTAGATATGAATTTAGGATATGATGTAGGTGCTATTTACTCTATGAAAATGGAGAAAAACTTATTAAGAGTTGGTGTAAGTTACAGAAACAATCAAGTTGATGGCAGCAATGTTTCTAATATACGAGCAGGTATAGCATATAACTTAGAAAAAAAGGCAATAGTTTCTTTTGACTATGATATATCAAATAAATCAATATCTTTAGGTGGAGAGTATGCTTTAATTTATAGATTACTTGATTTAAGGCTAGGATATGAACAGATAACTGGTGGCAGCAACATAAGTTTAGGTGCTGGTTTAACTTTAAGAGCTTGGAGATTTGATTTTTCATATTTAATTTCCCAAACAGGATTACCTAATACATATAGAATAAGTTGTGTAGCAAAATTTTAATTTTTAAATGAAGGAGTAAAATGATGAAAAAAGTAATAATATATGTTTTTCTAATAAATTTTATTTCTTATCTTTCAGCAGCAAAAATTGTTTCAGTTGAAACTATAGATGATTTTGAAAGGACCTCTCATGAACAGCTTTATTGGTGGGGTAGTGGCCCTATGTCTGAGATAACTGTGAAAAGTGATAAAGGGCTTTTTGGAGAATATAGTATGAGAATTGACTATAGAATTAATTCTTTTGATTATGATAACAACTGGATTGTTGTGCGTAGAGTAATTGGTATGAAAGATTTTACCTCAGCAGATGCGTTATCTGTATGGGTAAAAGGTTCAGGAAGTGGAGGAGAGTTTTGGGTTGTGATAGAAGACAATGATAAAAGGAAACTACAATATAGAAATGAAATTGTTCTGGATGGTAACAAATGGTATAGAATAATTATTCCTTTTTCTTTTCTTTCAGAAAAAGCATGGGGTTCTACTCCTGGAAAGATAATTCAACAACAAGAACTTGATTGGTCAAAAATTGTTGCTATTACATTTCAGATAGGTTTAAACAATAACTTAGCACCAAAAGATGTACCAATTATTGGGACTTGTTGGATAGATGAATTAGAGATAGTATCAGGAGCACCTTCAATGAAACAACCAATTTGGGCTAAAATTCCAGATGGGTATATGCTTACTGAGTATTATGAAGATGAGGAATTAAAAGATTCTGGGTTAGGTGGAGGAAAAGGAGTATATACATCAATTAACTTTATGCCTACAATTTATAGTGGTAATTTGTCATTTACTACTAAGATAGCCCTTCCAAGCAAGTATGTAATTACAGGTTATGCTCCTTTTAGAAAAATAGATTTTATGCGTGCTGATGACTTTAGAATTGTTAATAAGCCAGAATATGCTATTTCAATAAAAGAGATATATGCTACTTTACAGGACCCAATCCCATATGTGGATAGTTTTAGATTAGGAACTCTTTGGCTTAGATGGTCTATGTTTTCACTTCTTGGACAAAGTAGGTTAATAGGTGGGCATATTTTAGGATCTATTGGAAGAGCTGGTGGTTGGGAAACATTTTTGGGATATGACCATTGGAAGGGAAAAATTGTATTTGGTGTAAAAGGAAAACCAGCTTTAGGTGAAAACTTGTTTATATATCCTACGGCACTTTTAGGTTATCAGGTAGGAAAAGACATAAACACTGGTGAGAATAAAACAATTTCTGACTTTGGTGTGTATGGTTTAAGCGGATACTATATACTAAAAGATATAAGAGGACTTTCTCGCATAACAATTAGTGGAGAATACGCTTATGAAGCAGCAGGGCAGTATGCATATTGGAAGAAAGATATGGATAAGGATGAGAAAGTAAGAAGTGTCTTTTATGTAGAACCATTTGAAAAGCCACTAATAACTTCTGGAGAAGCTTTAGTAGTAAAAGCAGTTGCAGAGACACAACAGAATATATACGTAGGTGGAGAATTTAGGTTGATTACGCCAGATTTTGGTTCATATCAATACAGTGATGTATGTCTTCCTTGGTATGTAGAGGAAAAGTCTAATGTTCTTAAAGTAGAAAGAAGAAACGAAAATACAATTTTACAAAATAAGTTTGCTCATATAATAGGTGTTGGATATAATGATCAACAAGGATTTGCAATTGAAGCTGGATTAAGGAGATATCAACTTAATGCTTCCTTAAACTATATTATGATGAATCGTATAAATAATCCTAATGTAAAAGAAACCACTATTGAAATAGGTGGAGACACAACAAAGATTGGTGGAGGTCTTTTGAATCTTTTACTTTATTATGGTATCCAGAACTATAAAGATGAAATCTTAGATATAAAACAAACATATATAGAAGTAGGTGCTAAAGTTCCAATAAGAAGCAATCTGGAAGTTGTTTTTGGATATAGACAAGATGATGCTGGAGATGTAAAACTATATCATGAGTACTTCTATACTAAAAAAATAATGTATGCTGAAATTTTAGCAAAACTTTTTCCAAATATCAACTTACGCTTGAGATACAAAAAAACAGATCCTAGTGTGTTAGAGGTTGGAGGTTTTGGAGGATCCAGTGGTTCTATAGCTGATACAAGAGATGGTGACTATAAAGAATGGTCAGATCATATGCCTGATTCCTACTTACAGTTGGTATTAAGGATAGATTTTTAACATGTTATCATAGGAGGTTTATTATGTTTAATTTTTTAAAATTAATTTTAGCAATATTTATAAGTTTTAATTTTTTATACTCAGTAAAAAAATATGAAATACCATTAATAAAAGAGAACATCATTAAACTTGATGGAGATTTAACTGAATGGAGTAGTTTTGCTAAACCAATGATGTTAAATGAAAAATCTTTAGTTACTCGTGGAAGTTGGGATGGAGTAAATGATCTTTCGGCTGAGGTTTATGTTGCTATAGATAGTAAAAATTTATACATTGCAGCTAAAGTGAAAGATAATATACCGGCTCACAATTTATCAACAAATGATAGTATTTATAATGGTGATTGTTTGGAGTTATATATTGGAGAAAAAACGCCGGATAAACCAAAAAAGTTTTATACGCCTACTGATTATCAAATAGGATTCAAAGCAGGAGCCGAAACTCAGATATGGTCATGGTCAAATATTTCTGAGATTTTAGCAAGAGGAGAAGTAAAAAATGGAAAGATTGTTGTAAAAAAATGGCAAGATAATAAAGGATATAATTTGGAAGCCTCTATTCCATTAGAAAACTTAATGTATGTTGTTCCTTTAGATGGTAAAGTATATTTATTTGATATAGCGGTAGATGATGCAGATGAAGGAAAACTTAGAAAATCACAACTTACTTGGAATGGAGATGGTGAGGGATGGCAAATGACTACTGTTTGGGGAGAATCTGTTTTAAAGAAAATAGAAGATTCACAATTTTTCAATATTTATACACCTTTGAAAAAAAATGTTACACCTAAAGGAGAGAAAGTAAAAATTTATGCTATTTATAATTTTGCTCCAGCAGAAGGAGCTCAAATTATTGTAAATGATAAAATTTACAATGTCAACAAAGAAGGATATGCAGAAGTTTTGCTTAAAGGCTCAGGAAAAATTAAAATAACAGCTAAATATAAAGATCAAACAGTAACAAAAGAAATGGTTTTGGTCCTTAAGAAAGAACCATTACCTATTAAAATTAATCAAGTTGGATATTTACCAAATTCAAAAAAAATAGTGTTGGTAGATAAAGAGGCTAATGAATTTGAAGTAGTAGATGTGAAAACTTCAAAAGTTGTTTTTAAAGGAAAATTAGAAAGTAAAGGAATAGATAGGTCCTCAAAAGACCCTATCTGGGAGGGAGATTTTTCTTCTCTTACTACTCCAGGAAGATACAAGATAGTAGTTCCTTCTTTAAATGAAGAAAGTTACGAATTTACAATTGCTGACAATATTTATAATGAGGTATATTATAAAGTAATGAGATCTTATTATCTTCAAAGATGTGGTATAGAAATAGATGATAAAATAACTGGATTTAAAAAAGGCCCTTGTCATAACAGACCTGCTGAATTTCATCCGTCTCTAAATAGGAAAGGTACTTTAGAAGTGAATGGTGGTTGGCATGATGCTGGAGATTATGGGAAGTATATGCCTTCTGCTGCTGTAACTGTTGGGCAGTTTTTATTGCTTTATGAGATTTTTCCTGAAAAATTTAAGGATAAAGAATTAGATATTCCTGAGTCTGGGAATGGAGTACCTGATATTTTAGATGAAGTTAGGTATGAGTTAGAATGGATGTTGAAAATGCAAGATAAGGATGGGGTTGTTTATCATAAAGCTACAACAAAAGAGTTTCCAAGTTTGTGGACACCTCCTGAAAGAGACAATGATACTATTTATATAATAGGTATAATGTCACATAATGTAGGTGTTTTTGCTGCAAATATGGCACAAGCAGCTAGGATATATAAAAAATATGATGCTCAATTTGCTAATAGATGTCTACAAGCAGCAAAAAAAGCTTGGGAGTGGCTAGAAAAAAATGGATTTATAGGATTTAAAAATCCTCCAGATATTAACACAGGAGAATATCCAGTAGGTCAAGACGAGTCTGCAAGATTTTGGGCTGCTACAGAGCTTTATCTTACAACTGGTGAGCAAAAATATTTAGATTATGTAAAAGCTAACTATACAAAACAATTTTCAGGAAGGGGACCCATTACAAACATTTCTTGGGATATGGTTCATCCTATTGCTTATTTTAGTTTATACTTCAATCCTAAAACAGATCAGGGTCTTAAAGATTTCATAAAGAACCAGATAATTCAGACAGCTGAAGGAGTTTTAAGAATAATTAATATAAAGGATAATCACTATAAGACAGGACTTCTTGAATTTACATATACTTCTAACAAAAGAGTCCTTGCAAGTGGTGTTACATTGTTGATGGCTTATATTATTACAAAAGATTCAAAATACTTAGATAATTGTTTAGAACAATTAAATTATGTATTTGGGAAGAATCCTCTTACAAAAAGTTATGTGACAGGATTAGGAAGTGACTTTCCTCAAAATGTTCATAACAGACTTACACTTTCAAAAGGTGTAGTTTTTCCTGGTTTACTTGTTCAGGGGCCTAACAGTGATACATTAGGACCAAAAGGATATTTTGATGTACCTGATTCTTGGCTTACTAATGAAAATGCTATTGATTTTTCTGCACCTTTGGTAGTTTTGTCTGCTTACTTTAAGAAATAATTTTTGGTTGATGTTTTGTTGTAAGTATTTTTTTGTTTATTTTTAAGAATTAATACATGTAAATACAAGAAAAAGGGATTAATAATATGAAAGAGTATAAAAATATAATAAATATAAAAACAATCTTTATAACTATCTCTGTTATAATTCTTTTTTTAAATGTTATTTATTCTTTAGAAACATATACTAGCAGGGGAAGAAGTATAGGAGATAGTTTTGTAAGTTATAGTTTAGGAGTTGAAGCTTTAGTGTATAATCCTGCTGCTTCTTATTATATAGAATCACCGGAGATATTAGTAGAATATGAAAATTTATTACCTTCTATTAGAAAAAGTTTGTCTTTAAATAGACAACTATTAGGTGGAGTTATACCTGTTAATTTAAAAAGTGATAAATTATGTATAGGGTTAAGTTTGGCACAGTTTAATAGTGAAATTTACAAAGAAAACATTTATTATGCTTTAGTATCAAAAGATATAACTCCCTTGTTATTAAAAGTACCTTCAAAAGATATTAAAGTTTCCTTAGGTATAAAATTAAAATATCTATCTTTTTTATATCCGTCTTCTGAGTTATTAAGTTCGGATCCTTTGTTTGAAAATTTTGGCAGAGAAAAATCTGTTTTTAGTTTTGATTTAGGTGTTTTTTATACCACTAAAGATATTTATCATTATGGTTTAGTAATAAATGATGTTCTTGAACCCAATGTTGGTATTAAAGATATTTCTTATCTAAAAAGAAGAGTTTTATTAGGATTTGCCTATAAGCATAATATAACCGATAAAAATATTACGCTTTTACCCTCTTTAGGAGTAAGAAATTACTTTAATAGAACAGATATTTCATTTGGTTGTGAGGTTATCTACAAAAATAGTTACTTCCTAAGAGGAACTTATAGCAACTGGAATGTTGCTGTAGGTGTAGGTTATGAATATAAAAATTTGGTTCAAATAAATTATTCTTATGTAATATTAAATGAACTTAATACTTTTGGTGGACATTATGTTTCTTTAAACTATAAATTTTCAAAACCAACAAAAGAGAAAAAAATTTCTAATGAGGTAAAAATTGAGGAAAAAAAACAACAACCCACTACAACTTTAGAAATAAAATCTTCAACAGAAACCAAAACACAAACTGATAAAAAAACATTAGGTGATAAAAAAACTAAATAAAAAATTTGTGCATATATTGAAAAGTATAATACTTATTTAGTATAAAAAAATAAAGAAGGAGGGTAAGATTATGTTTGCAAAAAATAAAAAAAGAGTAAATTTTATTATATTAGCATTGACAATGATGTTAAGTTACATATATTGTATATTTAATCACATAGATTGGTCAGCTAAAGCTGTGGGAGTAGGTGTTGGATATGTAGGATGTGGAGATGTAGATAGTAGCATTGTTATGTGGAATCCTGCAGGTATGGTTTATATAGAAAGTCCCAATGAATTATCAGGAATGTACGGTATGCCTTTTATGGGTTTAGCTACAGGTATAGATTTAAGATATAGTATGATTAGTTTTGGAAGGAAAATAGATAATCAACAATCTATCGGGGTAGGTATTGGAATGTTTGATGGAGCTGGAGTTTGGCGAGAAAGTGTTTATGTTGTAGGATATAGTAGAGCATTAGATAAACTATCTTTAGGTTTAGCTTTAAAGTATTTAGATTACAAAGTAAACTTAGAAGCTTCTGAATATGGGGATGATCCATTATTAGCAAAAGGTGGAAAAAGTGTAATAAGTGGAGATATTGGAGGAGTATATAATTTATCTAATAATCTAAAATTAGGATTAGTAGTCAAAGATGTAGCAAGTCCAGATATTAGTTTGTCTGAAAGTGGAGAAAAATTAGAGATGAGTTATTTTGTTGGTGTTAATTATATTACTGCTGGAAATACTAAAATGATATATAGTTTGGGCTATTATGGTAGTGGTTCAGAGAGTGGCTACAGTTTAGGTGCAGAGGTATTTTTAAGTGGTGGAAGAATTATATTGAGAGGAAGTTATAGTGATGTAAGATACGCTTTAGGTGCTTCTTACAACTTAGAGAAACTTCGTCTTGACTACACTTACGCTATACCTTCCCAGCTTACAGAAACTCAAGGTAGTCACTATGTAGGTTTAGTATTTAGATTTTAGTTTGTTTCCTTTATTCCAATGTATGGATGTGTAGATGTGGGTGGTAGACAGTGCGGTTTATCTGTGGTTATAATGATGTTCATTATTCACCGTTCATAGTTTATTTACCGTTCCTTGTTAAAAAATAATAGTGGGTAAATTTTATGGGTATTAAATTGCAGTTTGTGTTATCATTTTACTGAAATACAAAACAAAATTATATAAAAAATTAGTAGCAAGAATGAATTTGACTAAAATATTTTTATTATTAATTTTCATTAATTTTGTCATTGTTTATTAAAACGATTTAATAGTGAAGGGAAAAACAAAAATGTATTGCTTTTTACAAAAAGTAAAAACTTTTACACCTGTATTTTTTTTACTACCATTCACATTTTTATTTTCTGCGGTTCCTGGAAGAATATATATAAGAAATGGTCAATTTTATGTAGGAAACAACAGAATCTGGATTAATGGTTGCAATACTCCTTGGCACAGATGGAATGATTTTGGTGGAAATTATGATGCTAATTGGTGGAGAACACATTTTAGAGAGATTCGTCAGAATTATGGAGTAAATGCTTCTAGGGTATGGATTACTTGTAGTGGTGAGGTTGGAATAAATATAGATCAAAACGGTTATGTCTCTGGTGCAACTTCTAAACACTGGCAGGACTTAGATAGTTTTTTTCAAATTGCCTATGAAGAAGGAATTTATATTAAAGCAACTTTAATCTCTTTTGATCATTTCAAAAATACTTACTCTACCTACCAGAGATGGAGAAACTGGATTAACTCTGACACAAACATAGATTCCTACATCAACAATTATCTTATTCCATTTATAAACAGATACAAAAATAATCCTGCTTTGTGGTGTATTGATTTAACTAACGAACCTGATTGGGCAACAAATACTGAGGGGGGTGCTATAACTTGGGACAGGTTTCAGGTTTTTTGGGCAAAAGCCGCTAAAGCAATTCACGAAAATAGTGACATATTAGTCACAGTTGGAATGGGAGTGATAAAATATCTTTCAGATACTTGTCCAGGAACACAAGGAAATAAAGTTTCTGATTCTGCACTTAGAGCAAAACTTAACGATCCAGATGTGTATTTAGATTTCTGGTCAGTCCACTACTATTCCTGGATGGATCCTTACTGGCCTATTCCTATGTATGTAACTCCGCAAGGTTATTATTTAGATACATCCAAACCTGCAGTTATAGGAGAATGTCCGGCAAAAGGCTCTACTGGTCATACAATAGTTCAAGATTATCAAAATGCTTTCTTAAATGGATGGCAAGGAGTGATGCCTTGGACATCAAATGGTGTTGATGCTAATGGTAGTATCTCTGATATGGGTGCAGGAACTTTGTATATGAGAAATAACTATTATTCGTTAGTATTTCCTTCACCTTCGTCATCTCAGCAAAGTTTTCCTTTGATTGTTAACATAAACCCTCAAGGAGCAGGAAGTGTAAGTTTAAATCCAACAGGTGGAGTATATCTATTTGGTACAACAGTTACACTGACAGCACAAGCAAACAGTGGATGGCAGTTTAGTGGTTGGAGTGGTGACTTAGTAGGTAGTCAAAATCCAACAAATATAGTTATAAACTCAACAAAAAATATCACTGCTAACTTTACACTTCAACAACAAAACCAAAATCAAATAATAATTGAAGCAGAAACAGGTATATTAAATGGTGTCCAAGTAGCAAATACACGAAGTGGTTATTCTGGGAGTGGTTATGTAACCGGTTTTAATGAAAACACAAATGATAGCGTTGAGGTTTTGGTAAA
>JANXCA010000001.1 GCA_025060535.1 Endomicrobiia bacterium
CCTTCCCTGTAGGGTTCTTTATTAGAAGTTATTACTACAGTTGATTTATCTTCCCAAATAACTTTTTTACCTAAAAATTCTATTATAGAAATAGTTGTTTCTATGTCTTTTAATCTAGGAACATTATGTAATATAACCTTATTATCTGTCAGAAGAGAGGCTATCATTAAAGGTAACGCAGAATTTTTAGAACCAGATATTTTTATACTGCCTTTTAAACTTTTACCACCTTCTATGATTAATTTTTCCATAATTATTAAAATACTTTTAAATTATCTACAATAAATCATTTTAAAACCTCTATAACAATACCTCTTGGAAGTTTTTGATAGTCATATATAATTTTGTAAATTCTATAAGACTCATTAGTAAATAAATCACAAATCTTAGTAAATAAATTAGGATTGATCTCTAAAATGAGATATCCTCCTTCTTTTACTACTTTTTTTCCATTAGCACTAAAATATCTATAAAATTTTAACCCATCTAAAGTAACCAATGCATAGGATGGTTCATAGTATATTTCTTTTTGCAAATTTTTATATTCTTTAAGTGTTACATATGGCGGGTTAGATATTATAAGTTCTAATTTGATTTTATTATCAATAAAATATTTTAACTTATCTGTTAAGATAAATTTTATTTTTTCCAACAGTCCATAATTTTTTGCATTTTTTATAGCTACTTTTAAAACATTTTCGTATAAGTCAGTAGCAAATACCTCTTTTAACTTAGTTTTTATATTTTTAAGAATACTTATAACTATATTACCACTCCCCGTACCTATATCTGCAAATGAAGTTATTCCATTTCTCTCTATAAGAGAAAGAGCCTCCTCTACAAGTAATTCTGTTTCAGGCCTAGGAATTAAGACATTATGATCTACATAAAACTTTAAACCAAAAAACTCTTTTTCACAAAAAATATATTCCATAGGAAAATGAGCAATACGAAGAGAAAAATTTTTCAGTATTTTCTCTATTTGTTTAACACTTAATTTTTTTTCTGGAAAAGAATAAATAACTGATTTATCTATTCCTAAAGTTTTTGTTATAATCACCTCTGTCTCTATTCTTGCTGAGTCAAAATTATTTTTTAAAAATTCATTGTATATCTTTTGATAAACTTCTCCTATTCTATACATTTCTCAAAATGAAATACTTTCTATCTGTTCAAGTTTTTCATTCAATTCGGCCTGTAATAAAGAATTTATAATCTCATCGAGTTCGCCGTCTAAAATTTCTTGAAGATTATATAGTGTTAAATTTATCCTATGATCAGTAACACGATTTTGAGGAAAGTTGTATGTTCTTATCTTTTCTGATCTGTCACCACTCTTTACCTGTGACTTTCTTAGAAGAGCTATCTGTTGTTGTTGCTGTTGAAGTTTCATATCATAAAGTTTAGCTCTTAAAATTTTCATTGCCCGTTCACGATTTTTTATCTGGGAACGCTCATCTTGACATTGTACTACTAAACCTGTAGGTTTATGTCTAATTCTAACTGCAGAATCAGTCTTTTGCAAATGTTGTCCTCCATGGCCTGAAGCCCTAAATGTTTCTATCTCTATATCTTCAGGTCTAATTTCTACATCCACCTCCTCAGCTTCTGGGAGAACAGCTACTGTAGCTGCAGATGTATGAATTCTACCTGAAGATTCCGTCTGAGGTATTCTTTGTACTCTGTGGACGCCACTTTCATACTGTAAATACTTATATACATCTTTACCTGAAACATAACAGATAACTTCTTTTATACCTTTAAGGCCTGTTTGGTTAATATCCATTATCTCTAATTTCCAATTTTTTTTCATACAATATCGTGAATACATCCTAAACAAATCAGCAGCAAATAGTGCTGCTTCTTCACCACCTGTCCCAGCTCTAATTTCTAAAATCACATTTTTTTTTGTTTCTGGCTGAGGTGGAATCAACAGTTCTAGCAATTTATTTTCCGTAACTTTAATATCCTTATTTATATTTTTTATTTCTTCCTTTATTAAATTTTTATATTCCACATCTTGAGTAAGTAAAATTTCTTTTTCTAAAGTTTCTATTTCTAAATACTTTGTTTTTAAGGACAAATAAATATCCACAATTTCTTTTATTTTGTTGTATTCTAATATAAGCTCTTTATAAAGCTGCGAGTTATTTATAACATCCACATCTGAAAGTTTTTCTTCTAAAAGACGTTTTTGTTCTATAAATTTCTCACAATTTTTAATAATGTTTTCTTTAAGCATACATTATTTTTTCTTCTTTGTTGAGGATTTCGTAGATAATTTTTTAACTTTTGTAACTTTTTTAACTGCTACTGCTTCTTTTGTCTTTTTTTCTTTTTTAACCCTTTGTACTGGTGTAAATTTATCTCCGTATTTCTTTACAAATTTTTCCACTCTCCCAGCAGTATCCACAAATTTTTGTTTCCCACTAAAAAATGGATGACAGTTACCACAAATCTCAAGTTTTATTTCTGGTTTTGTAGAACGAGTTTTAAAAGTATATCCACAAGCACATGTTACTGTGCATTCTACATATTTAGGGTGTATTCCTTCTTTCATTTTTCCTCCTTTTTATTAATAAAATTAAGAATTTCTCATATATTACTTTATTTTTTTTAATTTAGCAAGAATCAAATTAAAAATTAAAATTTTAAATTGTCTTTTATTTTATAAAATAAAACAAAAATCTAAATCAGTATTTTTGGAAAGATAAGAAAAGGAAAAATTCAACTAAAAAATAAGTTTTTTAGGATTCACTGGTATTCCATTTTTTCTAATTTCAAAATGTAAATGAGGACCTGTAGTCCAACCGGTATTTCCAACATTGCCTATTATTTGACCTTTATTTACCCATTGACCAACTTTTACTCTTATTTTAGAAAGATGTCCATAATAAGTAGTATAACCTTTATGATGCTTAAGAATAACTAATTTACCATATCCTTCAGCCCATCCAGCAAATATAACTTTTCCATCACAAGCAGCTCTAACTGGTGCACCGTATCTTTGTTTTAAATCTATACCTTCGTGATATTTTAAAATTCCAAATATCGGATGTAATCTCAAACCAAAACCAGAAGTAATTTTTGGATTAGAAATCGGTAACATAAAATCTTTGAATTTTATATATTTATTAGGTAAATAAATTAAATCATTTTTATTTAATTGATGAAATGGGGATAAATTATTAGCTAAACATAATTCTTCAACTGATTTATTAAATTTTTTAGATAAAGAAAACATATCAATTTTATCCTCTTTTACCTTATAAAGCATTCCTTTTTTATTATGAACCAACAAAGTTCTACCAGGATACAAAAGACCTAATGCTTCAATATAATTTGTACTACGAATAGAAGGTACATCTGTACCTAAAGACTGAGCTAAATCATGTAATGTAGTGTTGTAGTTGTATTTAATTTTTATGATTACTAATGGTTTTATATTTTTTATAATCTGGTATCTAATCGTATCTATATAAGGCTCTGTTATTGGATTTTCTATATTAAACAAATATAAATTTAAATTATATATAATATCTAAACAATTCTTATATCCACAACTAAAAGTAAATATAGGTAATATTAAAAAAATTAACATCTTCATGCATTTATATGATTAACTATTTTTTCTACTAACCACATAGGAGTGGAAGAACCAGAAATTACACCTACTTTATTAAAAGAAAGATTAATTTTTAATAAATCATTTTCATTTTCAATTAGAAACACATTATTATTATACAACCTCGCTGTATATACTAACTTATTAGTATTTGCAGAATTTTTACCACCAATTACTAATACTACATCTACTTTTTTTGCAATCTTTTCTATATCTTTTTCTCTAAGAACTGTTTCTTTACAAATTGTATCAAAAATTTTTATTTTCTTATATTTAGATTTTAATATGTTTATTATTTCCAAATATTCTTTTTGTGGCTTTGTAGTTTGAGCTACTAATATCATATTTTCATCAAAAGTAATCTCTTTTATCTCCTCTTTTGAATTTATGACTATATATCTAACACCATCACTAATATAAGAGACTAAAGCTTTTATCTCAGGATGTTGTTTATCTCCATATATAACAACATTAAATCCCTTTTTGGAGTAATCACCAACTACTTGCTGTGTCCTTTTTACCATAGGGCAGGTACCATCTAAAATTTCAATATTAGAGTTGTTTTTTAAATTCTCATAAAGTTGCTTTTCTATCCCATGCGTTCTTATCACTAAGGTTATTTTTTTATTTATCTCTCCAAGCTCCTTTACATCTGAAATTACCTTCATCCCCATATCTTCTAACCTTTTTATTTCATAAGGATTATGAATAATCTCTCCTATCGAATAAACTTCTTTTTTTGATTTTAACTCCTCTTCAACTGAAGAAATACACCTTTTTACTCCACTACAAAATCCACAAAATTTTGAAATTATTATTTCTTTCATATCCTATAGATTATTATAAATTTGCCAGAAATTAGGAAATGAAATATCTACACATTCAGCATCTTCTATTATTACTTCAGAATCACATAAAGATGCAGCTACTGCTAAACTCATAGCTATTCTATGATCCTTATACGAATTAAGATTTATCTGAGGAGTATCTGTTATAAATTTTGTGTTTCCCATTATTATCATACCATCTGATTGCTCTATAATTTTAGCACCTAATTTTTGTAGTTCAGTTGTAATAGTCTTTATTCTGTCTGACTCTTTAACCCTAAGTTCTACTGCTCCTCTTATTTCAGAAACTCCATCACATTGAGTTGCCACTACTGCTAAAAGTGGTATTTCATCAATCATAGAAGGAATATCTTCGGAAGATATTCTTATACTTTTTAATCTACTATATTCAGCTGTTATATCTGCAACGGGTTCATTATATAGTATTCTTGGATTTAAAAAATTTATTTTTGCACCCATTTTTATCAATGTATTAATAAATCCCATCCTTGTCTGATTTATACAAACATTTTTTATAATAATTTTTGAATTAGGTATCAAAACAGCCATGGCAATAAAATAACTAGCAGATGAAGGATCATTTGGAATTGTAATTTCAAAAGGTTCTATTTTTTTTATTTTACCTTTTATAGCTACTATGTTTTCTTTCTTAATAATTGGAATTTTTAAATATTCTAGCATATTTTCCGTGTGATTTCTCGATAAGAATGGCTCTTTATAAATCGTTTCTCCTTCAGCATACATCCCAGCAAATAATACACAAGACTTTACTTGAGCAGACGGTATTTTACTTTCCCAAACTATTGGTTTTAATTTACTATTTCCATAAATAGTCATAGGTAAAAAATTATCTTCTTTTGCTTTAATTTTAGCCCCCATAGCAGTAAGAGGTTCTATTATTCTTTTCATAGGTCGCTTTGACAAACTCTCATCTCCTATAATCTCTACCTTAATATCATTACCTGCCACTATTCCAGAAAGTAATCTAACAGTGGTACCTGAATTACCAGCATCTATATAAGAAGAAGGTTGTGTTAAACCATCCATCCCAACACCTTCAACTATTAAAGTATCATCTATTTCAATAATCTTAACACCTAACTTTTTGAAAGCCTCTATTGTAGAATAACAATCTTTGCTTTTTAAAAATTTATTAATCACACATCTACCAGAAGCTAATGAAGCCAGCATTATAGCTCTATGAGTAATAGACTTATCAGCAGCTACTTCTATTTCAGCATTAATGGAGTTTTTCTTATACAACTTTATTTCCATAACCAATTTTTAATTTATAAGCTTTTAGGAAAATTTTATATAACCTATGTTTATTATTTATAATTTTTTTAATTTCTTTTAACTTTTTTATAAAATCATCGATATCTTTTTCTAAAAAATCTTTATTCATCATACATATTTGAGCCCACAAATTAGGATTCGAAGCAGCTATTCTTGTCATATCTCTATAAGCTCCAGCTGTAAAATTAAGATACTCCTTATTTTTCCCCACATGATTTACTATCAAATAAGAAATAACATGTAAAAAATGACTTGTTTTGGAAAGTATTTTATCATGTTTTTTAGCATCTATGTTAATAACTTTTGCACCTAAAAGTTCCCAAAATGTTTTAACTTTATTATAAGCTTCTTTAGATGCTAATTTTTCATAATAACATACTACACATACAGAATCTCTAAATAAATCTTTATTGGCAAACTCAAACCCTGTTTTTTCTGAACCTGCAATTGGATGGCAACCAATAAAACTAATTTTTTTATACTTTTTAATTTCTTTTGAAACTTTTTTGATTATTTCATATTTTACAGATCCAACATCAATTACAATACATTCATCTTTTAGATATGGTAAAATTTTTATTATAAAATCTCCTATTAATTCTACTGGTGTAGCGACTATTACTAGATCTGCATATTCAACAGAGTGTTTTAAATCTGTAGTATAGTTATCTATACACCCAAACTCCTTAGCAAGTTTTAATCTCTCAATATCTCTACCATAACCTGTAATTTTTATCTGTGTTTTCTCTTTCAAAGCTAAACCAATTGAACCACCTATTAAACCTACACCAATTATAGTAACATTATTTATTTTTAAATTCATTTCTTAATTAACAACCTAAATCTCTCTACCTATCACATCCACTATTTTTCTTAACTCTATCATAAGTTGATTAAACTGAGAAGGATATATACTTTGAGGTCCGTCTGACATAGCTTCTTCTGGTTTGTGATGGACCTCAATAATCAATCCATCAGCACCAGCAACTACAGCAGCTTTCGCCATAATAGGTACAAAATTTCTTATGCCTATTCCATGACTCGGATCAACTATAACTGGCAGATGAGATAAACTTTTTACTACAGGAATAGCATTTAAATCTAATGTAAATCGAGTAGAATCTTCAAATGTTCTTATACCCCTTTCACACAATATCACATTATAGTTTCCTTGAGACATAATATACTCAGCTGACATAAGCCATTCTTTAATTGTAGTAGCCATTCCTCTTTTAAGAAGGACTGGAGTCTTTACTTTACCAACTTCTTTTAACAAATCAAAATTTTGTACATTTCTTGCTCCTATCTGTAAAACATCCACATATTCAACTAACATTTCTACTTGTTGAACATTCATCACTTCAGATACTACTCCAATATTTAAAGTTCTTTTAACTTCTTTTAAATACTCTAATGCTTCTTTACCTAACCCTTGAAAAGTATAAGGAGAAGTCCTTGGTTTAAAAGCACCGCCTCTTAAAAGATGGGCTCCATACTCTTTTACTAATTTGGCTATTGTAAAAATTTGCTCTCTTGATTCCACTGCACAAGGACCAGCAATCACAACAATTTTTTTACCTCCTATCTCTACTTCTTCATTTACTTTCACAACTGTATTCTCTTCTTTAAATTCACGACTTGCTAATTTAAATGGTTTCTCAATCTCTGAAATATGTTCTACACCTTCCATTGCTTCAAAAATTTCTTTATATTTTTCTGCCTGTTCTCCTATTAAACCAATTATAGTCTTTTTTACACCTCGTGATATATGAGGTGTAAATCCTAATTCTCTAATTTTATTTATTATATGATCGAACTGTTCTGGAGTTATATCATTTTTTATTACCAATATCATACTTTTATCCCTTCCTTCAAAACTTTTTTAAGTGCTCTAATAAATAATAAATTTTCTTTATGGGTACCTATCGTAACTCTTATATAGTTGTAAAGTTCATACTCATCCATAGCACGAACTATAACTCCATGTTTTAGAAGTTTTTGAAATACATCCCTACCTAAATAAGGAAAAACATCTATTAAAATAAAGTTAGCAGCAGAAGGAATATACTTTAAAGAAATTTTTTCAAGTTCATTATATAAAAATCTTTTTTCTTTTATTATTAAATTTAAAGAGTTTTCTATATGCTCATCATCTTCTAAAGCTTTTGATGCTATATATTGAGCAACCACAGAAACATTAAAGGGAGGTCTCACTCTGTCAAGTTCAGATACTATTTCTCTTCTTGAAATTCCAAAACCTACCCTTAAACCTGCAAGTCCATAGATTTTAGAGAAAGTTCTTAAAATTAAGAAATTAGGATATTTACTTCTAAGTTTCAAAGTATCAGGATAATCATTATGCAGTTTTGCATATTCATAATATGCCTCATCTATCACGACTATTGGATACAGTTTTTTATTGTTGAGATAATTCAAAAAATTAACTAATTCTTCGGTAGTATTATATGTACCAGTAGGATTATTAGGATTAGCAATAAATACTACTTTGGTTTTTTTATTTACTTTTTGTACCATTTTTTCTAAATCATGGGTATAATTTTTCATAGGGACCTCAATCACTTCACAACCCATCAATTCTCCAGCCATTTTATATCTAATAAAAGCATGTTTTGAAACCACAATATTGCTTTCTTTTGACACATAAGTTTTTACTACAAGTTCAATAAGCTCATCTGTCCCTGCTCCAACAATAACCTCATCCACTGAAACTCCAAACTTTTTTGCTATCTTTTGGCGTAGTATTAAACTTGAACCTTCAGGATATCTATGAAATACATTAGATAAATTTTTTAAAATTGGTTTAACCTTTTTAGAACATCCTAAAGGATTTTCATTAGATGCTAATTTGACAACATATTTTAATTTAAACTTTTCTTTTATTTCTTCTATAGGTCTACCTGGTATATAAGGCTGAAAATTTTTTATTTCTTTTCTTGGTATAGGTTTTGTATTTTCATTCATAAAAGTTTATATATTTAATCTGCTTTAGGATAAGAACCCAAAAATTTATAATAAACACATAGTTTTTCAAGTTCTTTAATTGCTTTTTTTACTCTTTTATCCTCTATGTGACCTAAAAAGTCAACAAAAAATACATACTCCCAAGGTCTTTGTCTAGAAGGTCTCGATTCAATTTTTGTTAAATTAATGCCGTATTTTTTAAATGGAGCCAAAGCATCATGTAAAACTCCCACTCTATCTTTAAGAGAAAACATTATGGATGTTTTATCTTTACCAGAATTTGGAATTTTATGTTTTCCTATTACAATAAACCTTGTATAGTTGTTTTCTAAATCTTGAATATTTTTGGCTAAAATTTTTAAATTATATAATCTTGCAGAAATTTCTGCAGAAATAGCTGCTGAATTTTTTTTATTAGATGCTATCTTTGCAGCTTCAGCTGTAGAGGATACCTCATAAATTTTAACTTCATGTAATTTTGTATTTATAAAATTTTTACATTGAGCTAATGCTTGTGGATGAGAATACAAGTATTTTATTTCTGCAAGGGATTTTTCTTTAGATACTAAACAATGTGAAATTTTCATATTAACTTCACCACATATATATAAATCACATTCTAAAAACATATCTAAAGTGTGAGATACTATTCCCTCAGTTGTATTTTCTACAGGCACTACTCCAAATTCCGTTTCATTTTTTTCTACACTATAAAATACATCATTTATTGTTTCTTTAGAAATGTAATAATTTTTATTTCCAAAAACTTTAATAGCTGCAAGATGAGTAAAAGTTCCCTCTGGACCTAAATATGAAATATAAAACTTTTTCTGTTGATATCTACATACCTGAATTATTGCAGAAAAAACCTCCTTTATATCAGAACTATCCAATGGGCCTTTATTTAATCTAATTATTCTTTCTAATATTTCTTTTTCTCTTTCAGGAGAATATATACTATATCCCTTATTAATTTTAATAAATCCAATTTTTTTGGCAATCTTTGCTCTTTCATTTAAAAGTTTTAGTAATTTATTATCAATCTGATTAATTTTTTCTCTTAATTTTTCTATCTTTTCCATAAATTTTTGTTTTATAAAAATTATAAAAATTTTACAATACTTAATAAATTATTTTAATTCTTTTTCATTTTTTTTATATTCTCCAAATAAGCTTCAATAAAAACATCTATCTCTCCATCCATTACAGCTTCAACATTAGTAACTTCTACTCCAGTTACATGGTCTTTTACAAGTTGATATGGCATAAAAATATAAGATCTTGTTTGTCTTCCCCATCCTATTTCTCCTTTTTGAATTCTTTCTTTCTTTTTTTCTAAATTTTGCTGTTGCTGTCTTAATTTATATAATTTAGACTTCAATATTTTTAAAGCTGTCATTTTATTTTTTAACTGCGATCTTTCTGTTTGACACTGAACAGTAATCCCTGTAGGTATGTGTGTTATTCTAACTGCTGATTCTGTTTTTTGAAGATGCTGACCGCCATGACCAGAAGCACGAAAAGTTTCTATCTTTAAATCTTTTTCATCAATCTCTATCTCCTTTTCTTCAACTTCTGGAGAAACATCACAACTTGCAAAAGAGGTATGTCTTCTTTTGTTAGCATCAAATGGAGAAATACGTACCAACCGGTGCACTCCTTCTTCTGCTTTTAATAATCCATATGCATATCTACCTTTTACTATAAATGTAACACTTCTTATACCTGCTTCTTCACCTTTAGACATATCAACTATTTCTACTTCAAATTTTTTTTTAACCGCCCATCTAGAATACATTCTAAACAACATTTCTACCCAATCACAAGCTTCTGTTCCACCAGCTCCAGCGTGTAAAGTTAAAATAGCATTAGATTCATCATGTGGCAAATTTAAAAAAATTTGTAATCTAAGATCAGTTATAATTTTTTCAAGTTCATTTAATCTTAAATAAAATTCATTATTAAGATAAGTATCTTCTGAATAGCTTTTTGACAATTCTAAAATTGTTTCTATTTCTGAAACTAATGAGTTGACTTTTGAAAAAATCTCAATATCATTTTTTATCTGTTGGAGGGTTTTTACTATATTTATTCTTTCCTGCTGAGAAGAAGAACTCCATAAATTATTATCTGAAAGTTTTGATTCTAACTCTATTAAGAGTTTCTGTTTATTTTTTATGTCAAAGAAATTCTCCTATTTTATTTACTTCGGCAGATAATTTTTTATATTTCTCAACCAATTCAGAATTAAGCATATTCTTACCTTTTAAAAAACTTCATATATTTTCTTGCCCAGGGCGGGATTTGAACCCGCACGCCTCTACGGCATACGCCCCTCAAACGTACGTGTCTGCCAATTCCACCACCTGGGCAAAAAACTAAGATAGTATAAAAGTTTCTTATCTTACAACTGATTCTAAACCAGTACGAGAAGACACTATTGTTAACAAAATAGTGGTACAAACAAAAATTATGGCAAGAACTATAGTGGTCTTTTTAAGAAACATAGAACCAGAAGATGTAGAAAAAATCTGATCTATACCACCACCAAATATTCCGCCTATTCCACCAGCTTGTCCAAGTTGAAGTAATATAGTAATGATAAGCAAAATACACACTAATATATGTAATATATATAAGATGGTATACATAAAAATACTCCCACAAAATATTACTTATTTTGTAAAACATCAATTCCAGGTAAAACTTTTCCCTCTAAAAGCTCTAAAGATGCTCCACCCCCTGTAGAAACATGAGAAAATTTATTTTCTAAATTAAATTTTTTTATAGCAGCCACAGAATCACCACCACCTACCACACTTATACAACCTTTATCTGTAGCTTCAGCTATCAACTGAGCTACTTTTTTTGTTCCCGATGAAAATTTTTCTATTTCAAATACTCCCATAGGTCCATTCCAAACTATAGTTTTAGCATTTGATATAATATTAGAAATTCTTTTAATTGTATTTTCACCAATGTCTACTCCTAAATAACCTTCTGGGATATCTACGTTATCTATGTATTTTATTTCTGCATTTTCGTCTATCTTTGTTGCTACTATATGATCTATTGGCAACAATATATCTACATTTTTTTGCTCTGCTTTTTTAAGAATGTCTCTTGCTAAGTCTAATTTATCACTTTCTACTAATGAGTTTCCTATAGAAATTCCTCTAGATAACAAAAATGTATAAGCCATAGCTCCACCTATAATAATCACATTTACCTTATCAAGGAGATTCTCAATTACTCCAATTTTATCTGAAACTTTTGCCCCTCCAAGTATAGCTACAAATGGTCTTTCTGGATTTGTAAGAATTTTATTAAAATAACTAATCTCTTTCTCAACCAAAAAACCACATACAGCAGGCAAAAATTCAGCAACTGCATAGGTAGAAGTATGAGCCCTATGAACAGAACCAAATGCATCTTGCACAAACACAGCATCCTCTCCTACAAGTGAAACTAATTCTTTTGCAAATTCTCTGTCATTTTTTTCTTCCCTCGGATCAAATCTAATATTTTCCAACAACATAATTTCTCCATTTTTTAAATTTTTAGCTAACTCTTTTGTTTTTTCGTCGACAATACCTTCTGCCATTATCACAGGACGATTAATTAACTGTTGAAGTCTCTTTGCAACTGGTTTCAATGAGTATTTTGGATCTGGCTTACCTTTTGGTCGACCTAGATGACTCATCATAACTATAGCACAATTCTGTTGAAGTAGGTAATTCAAAGTAGGAAGCGATTCTTTTATTCTTGTATCATCACTCACTTCACCATTTTCATCGATAGGAACATTATAATCAACTCTAATTAAAACTTTTTTATTCCTAATATCAATATCTTTTATTGATTTCTTATTCATCATAAAAACCTCCCATTATAATCCTTTTTTAATCATATATTCAATTAGATCAACTACTCTATTAGAATATCCCCATTCATTGTCATACCAAGCCAAAACTTTTACCAAATTACCGTCAATTACATTTGTAGATAAAGCATCTACTATAGAACTTGCAGTAGTATGATTAAAATCTACAGAAACTAAAGGTTCCTCACAATATTCCAATATACCTTTTAGTGAAGTCTCAGCATATTTTTTTAAAGCAGCGTTCACTTCTTCTTTGGTAGTAGATTTCTTTAATAAACATGTAAAATCTACAACAGATACATTAGCTACCGGTACTCTAATAGCAAACCCATCAAGTTTGCCTTTAAGTTCAGGAATTACTCTTCCTATAGCTTTAGCAGCACCAGTGGTAGTAGGTATCATAGACAATGCAGCTGCTCTTGCTCTTCTTAAATCTGAATGAACTTGATCTTGAACTCTTTGATCATTAGTATAAGCATGAACAGTAGTCATTAGACCTTTTTCAATACCAAACACCTCATGTAAAACTTTTACTACCGGAGCAAGACAGTTAGTGGTACAAGAAGCATTAGAAATAACATGATGATTTTGTGGATCATATTTATCTTCATTTACACCCATAACTATCGTAATATCCTCTCCCTCAGCAGGAGCAGTAATTATTACCTTTTTTGCTCCTCCTTTAGTAATGTGATTTTCTGCACCTTTTACAACTTTTCCTTTTTTGTTTACACCATCTTTTTTAACAGTAAACAAACCTGTAGCTTCAACTACTACCTCTACACCAATATCTTTCCACGGAAGTTCTGCGGGATCTGATTTTCTAAAAACTTTTATATTTTTACTATTTATAGAAATTGTTTCTTCATCAATAACTTTCACCTCTCCATTAAATCTTCCATGAACAGAATCATATTTAAACAATAAAGCATTTGTTTGAGCATCTGCTAAATCATTTATAGCAACCAATTCAAGATTACTATTATTTCTTTCTATTATACACCTTGCTACCAATCTACCTATTCTACCAAATCCATTTATACCTATTTTTGTCATAATTTTTACCCTCCTTTTTTAGTTTATTTATGTGAGGTTAAAATTTTAGAAATTAAATATAAAAATATTTTTAAAAATACAAGATAAGAAAAAATTTTATTTCATTAATTATTATTCCTTAAAAAATCTCTATCCTATAATGAGCACAAGCCATTTTAAAAAAATTCAATCATAAAGACATATAAATAATAAATAAACGAAAAATTTTTATTTTCAAACATCACCACATCAAATATACATATAATACATCTATTATCTACTAGAGTACTAAGACCTTACAACCATTTATTTTCTTTATACCACATATATGTTTCGAATAACCCTTCTATAAGAGGAGTATATTTGAAGTTTATATATTTTAAAATTTTATCACTACAACATCCCCAATAACTATAAGAAAGTTCTTTTAATTTGTCTCTATTGAAAACAGCTGGCTTTTTGGATAAAAGATAAGTTATTTTTTCATTCAAAAATGCATATAAATATGCTATACTGTAAGGAAGTTTTATAAGTAGAATTTTTTTATTATTAATCTTAGAAAGTATATCTCTAATTTCAAAAACATTATAACATTTTTCTTCAGCAATAAAAAATACATCGGAGTTTATTTTTTCAAAATTTTTTAAGATTTCTTTTACTATTCTTATTATATCTTTTATATACGTAAACTGAATACTAAAATTTTTAGCGAAATAAGGAAAAAAACCCATGCTTGCCATTTTGAAATATAAAAACATATCTTTGTCATATGGTCCATAAACTGCTGATGGTCTTAACACCACTGTTTTTATCACATCTTTACATTTTAAAATTTCTTTTTCTGCTAAAAATTTACTTTTTCCATAATAAGAAACAGGAGTTTCAAAACCCACTTGTTTTGGTAAACCATTTAAAGATGGACCTGCAGCTGCTAAAGAAGAAAAATAAATTATACCTTTTAGATTCTTTCCATGCTCAAAAATTACCTCCACAAGATTTTTTGTTCCTTGATAATTTACTTGAAAATAAGTCTTATTATCTACACATCTTAAAACAGCTGCAGTATGAATAATTATATCACAATTTTTTATCGGCTCTATAAGAGAATTTTTTTCTCTTATATCACCATAGAATACTTTTGTTTTATGAATAACCGAAGATATCCTCTGAATGTTGCTTGTTTTTCTTATCAATAGATTTAATTCATAATCATCTATCAATTCTTTTACCAAACTACTGCCTATAAAACCATTTGCTCCTGTTATAAGAATTTTCATTTTTGACATTTCAACTCAAATAATATAGATTCTATTTCTGTTTCTTCAAATCCTCTTGTTAATAAAAATTTATATATTCTATATTCTTCAAAATCTTTAAATTTTTTTTCAACAAATTTTTTAACAATTTCAAATTGAAGTTTTTTATAAAAAGAAAAATCTATATCTTCTAAATTTCTTTTGTCAATTTTAAAATTCTCTTTTAATTCTTTAAGTATTAATGACAAAGGTTTTAACTTTTTAATTTTTGATTCTATATAATTAGTAATAAATTTTTTCTCATTCAAATATAGATTATTTTTCAGTTTATCTATAACTTTTAAAATGACATTTTGAGAAAAACCTTTCTGAATAAGTTTTTGTTTTAATTCGTATTCTGACCTATCGCGTATTTTAAGTAACTTACAACTATACTCATAAGCTTCTTGGAAAACATTTTTCATACCACATCATGTTTTATACATTGAGTTAATCTCAACATATTTAGTAGAAAGATCTGTAGTATAAAAAACAAAAGGATCAGAATTTTTATTTTTACCTAAATCAATTATAACTTCATAATAATTTTTTTTCATTTCTTTACTTACATCTTCATCAGAAATAAAATTACTGTTACCATTTTTTACTACTTGATATCTACCTATCCAAATGTTAACTTTATCTATTCTAAAATTAACTCCACTTCTACCACAAGCCGACAAAATCCTTCCCCAGTTAGGATCTCCTCCATAAAACGCTGTCTTCACAAGTAAAGAATTTGCTACTGTATTAGATATAATTTTTGCTTCTTTAACATTACAATTTTTTATAACAATTTTTATGACCTTTGTAACACCTTCCCCATCAAAGAGTAATTTGAGGATCATTTCTTTACATATATTTTCTATATATTCTTCTATCATATTTAATTCTTTCTTATTTAATTTGTCACCCAAACAATTATTAGAAACAAAAAAAATAGTATCATTTGGTGAAGTATCACCATCTATTGAAAAAGAATTAAAATGAGGAATGATAATTTTATACATAATTTGTGACATTTGAGATCTAGAAAAAGCTATATCAGTAAGTAAAAAAACTAACATTGTAGCAGAAGGTTTGTACAGTTCTAACTGTGGAGCTATCATTCCAGAACCTTTTGCTATACACAAAAGAGTTTTCTTTTTATTTTTAACTTTCACTTCTTTGTAGACAACCTTATATCTTGTATCTGTTGTCATTATTGCAGTAGCAAAATTAATAATAGAGTTTTTATCCGAAGATAAACCTGAGATTAAATTACTTAAATTAAAAATTATTTTATTTTTTGGAAGAGGCTCCCCTATAACTCCAGTTGAAGCGATTAAAACTTCTTCAGAGTTAATTTTTAATTTCTTAGCTAACTGATTACAAATTTCTTCAGTATCTTTTAAACCATTTTTTCCACAAGCTGTATTAGCACATCCAGAATTTACTATTATGCATCTTACCTTGTTACTACTTTCTTTAAGATGTTTCTGAGAAATAATAATAGAGTTTGATTTTAACAAATTTTTAGTAAACGCGGCAACACATAACATTGGCTTTTCAAAAAAAATTAATCCTAAATCTAATCCCTTCTTTTTAATCCCAGAACTGATACCACTAAATTTATAACCTTTGGGTGCTTTCATTTGGAATCTCAAAAATTCAATTAATTAATCCATCTTTTTCATCAAAGCCAAACATTATATTCATATTTTGTACTGCTTGACCAACAGCTCCTTTTATTAAATTATCTATTGCTACAAAAATTTTAATCCAATTCTTCTCTTGAGCAAAAGAAATATCACAAAAGTTTGTCTTTATAACACTTTTTGTTTGCGAAAGTGTACCTAACGGTAATACTCTTATAAACTGACATCCTTGATAATAACTTATATAATCTTGATAAACCTCTGAAAGTTTTAAGTTTTTATCCATAATTTTTAAATAAATAGTAGTAAGCATACCTTGATATTGAGGTACAACATATGGAGTAAACAAAAAATCTATATCTTTTTTGGTAATTTCATAAAGTTGTTCTTTTATCTCAGGAATATGTCTGTGTTTACCTTCTACATTATAAGGATAGGTATTATTACCACCATAATTTTCATATTCCTCTACTAATTTTTTACCGCCTCCAGAATAACCACTCTTCGCATCAATTATAACTTCTCCAACTTCATATTTTAAAATCAATGGTGTCAACCCTAAAATTATAGTTGTAGGATAACAACCGGGATTTGCCACAAAATCAGAAAGAGAAATTTTATGTTTCTTTTCTTGACTAATTTCAGGCAAGCCATAAATGAACTTATTAAGAATTTCTGGTATAATATGTTTAATACCATAAAATTTTTCATATAAAGATATATCCTTGATTCTAAAATCAGCACTTAGATCTATTATTTTAGGTAAAGAATTTTCACCTAAAGTATATATCAAATCTTTTACAAACTCCATTGAAATTTTATGAGGTAAACATAAAAAAAGTAAATCTACATTAGTTCTTATAAGCTCCTTTAATGCTTTTTTATCAAATGTTGACAAAAAAATAACATCATTGTTAATGGAATACCTTTTTTTAAAAGTTTCATTTTCTTGTTCTGATTGAGAAGAACTTAGTAAATACTTAATTTCAACTTTGTTATGAGATAGTAGTATCTTTATCAACTCCGATGCTGTAATTCCAGAATAACCAACTATACCTATTTTTTTCTTCATATTAGTTATTATAAAGAACTACAACTATTTCTCCCCTAATTTCACCACTACAAATTCTTTCATATACACTTTTAATACTACCACGAATAAATTCCTCAAAAACCTTTGTAATTTCCCGAGCTAATACACACTTAGTATCTTGAGGAAAAATTGTAACTAAAATTTCTAATGTCCTTTTTATCCTATGCGGAGATTCATAAAAAACAATAGTAACACCTTTTAGATTTTTTATGCTCTCAAATAACTTTCTAATTTTACCTATTTTTTTAGGTATGAATCCTAAGAATAAAATTTTTTCTAAAGGTAAACCAGAACCAACTACTGCTCCAATAAATGCAGTAGGTCCTAAAATAGGTACGACTTTTATTCCTTCTTCTACACATTCTTTTATTATCAGAAAACCTGGATCAGAAATTCCAGGTGTGCCACTATCAGAAACCAAAGCAACATTATGTCCTTGTTTTATATACGGAATTATTTCTTTAACTCTTTTTTCTTCTATATAAGTATAATAACTTTTAAGAGGTGTTTTAATATCATAATGAGAACATAATATCTTTGTTCTTCTTGTATCTTCACAAAGAACTAAATCTACTGAAGATAAAACTTTTACTGCTCTATAAGTTATATCCTCTAAGTTCCCTATAGGAGTAGAAACAATATAAAGAGTACCTGAATATGTTGACATTACAATTTAGTAATTTCTAAAGAAAAATCTATATCTTTTGCAGAATGAGTTATACACCCTATTGAGACAAAATCTATGTCTAAAGATAAAAATTTTTTTATTTTCTTTTCATTAATTTTACCTGACACTTCTATTTTTGTATTAGGTAGTTGATTTCTTATAATTTTTATTACTTTTTTTAGTTGTTTATATTTCCAATTATCTAACATAATGATATCAGGTTTAATCTTTAAAGCAAGTTTTAATTCTCTAAAATTATTACACTCCACCTCAATATCAGAAGTATAATCTAAGCGTTGTCTTACTCTATATAAGATCTCTTCTATGGGGAGTTTATTTAACTCACACACCTTAATATGATTATCCTTTATTAACACCATATCATCAAGTTGAAATCTATGGTTTTTCCCTTTACCACAAAGAACCGCATATTTTTCAAGATATCTTAAACCCGGATGTGTTTTTCTAGTGTCATATATATCAAACTTTCCTTTAGACATTCTTACAAATTTATAAGTATAAGTAGCTATCCCACTAAGATGTTGTAAAAAATTTAACGCTACTCGCTCTCCAGTAAGAATTGCTCTTGCTGAACCTATAACATATGCTACCTCTTTATTAGGTTTAACTAATTCTCCATCAGAAACATTAGCACGCCAACAACAATTTTTATCTAACATTTTAAACACCTCTTTTGCTACAGGTAGGCCACATATTATCGATTTTTCTTTCACTATAATTTTTGCTGCTGCTTTTAAAGTTGGAGGTATAATATTTTCAGTAGTGATGTCACCATCACCTATATCTTCTTCTAATGCAAGCTTTACTATTGATAAAATTTTTTTTCTGTCAAGTTTTATTTTCATAAATTAACTAATTTTCATTTCTTTTAATTGTTTTATTTTTTCTCTATACATAATTGCCGTTTCAAAATCAAGAACTTCTGCAGATTTTTTCATTTCTTCTCCTAAAAATTTTATTATTTTATCTATGTTGTCTTTATTTATATACTCAATTTTAATATCCCTTATCTCTGAAATATGTTTATTTTTAGCCATATATTGAAATTCTTCTAATTCCTTCACAGATTTAACAATACTTTTAGGAGTAATGTTGTGCTTTTTATTGTATTCCATCTGAATTTTTCTTCTTCTTTCCATTTCTTCTATAGCTTTTTTAATAGAATTTGTAATTTTATCTGCATAAAGAATTATTCTACTATTTATATTCCTAGCAGCCCGTCCTGCAAGCTGAATTAATGTTGTCTCGTTTCTTAAAAAACCCTCTCTGTCAGCATCAAGTATACAAACTAAAGAAACCTCAGGCAAATCTAAACCTTCTCTTAATAAATTTACTCCTACAAGTACATCGAATTCTCCTTTTCTAAGATCTTTAATTATATTTATTCTTGTCAGTGCATCTAAATCAGAATGGATGTATCTTACCCTATATCCCTCAGAGGCAAGGTATTCAGCTAAATCTTCTGCAGTACGTTTCGTCAATGTGTTAACTAACACTCTTTCTTTGTTTTTTACTACAATCTTAATTTCCTTCTTCACATCCTCTACTTGAGAAGAACTTGAACGAATATACACTGGTGGATCTACTAAACCTGTAGGTCTTACTATTTGCTCAACAACTCTACCTTTAGAAATATTTATCTCCCATTCACTTGGAGTTGCTGAAGAATATATCACATAGTTAAGCAGACTTAAAAATTCATCAAATTTTAAAGGTCGATTATCTAAAGCAGAAGGTAATCTAAATCCATAATCTACAAGAGTTTGTTTTCTAGATCGATCACCTTCATACATTCCATAAATCTGTGGGATTGTTACATGAGATTCATCTATTATACACAAAAAATCTTTAGGAAAATAATCAATCAAACATCCAGGACGTTCTCCAGGTTTTCTTCCTGAAAGATGCCTAGAGTAGTTTTCAATTCCATGACAAAACCCAGTTGTTTCTAAAAGTTCTAAATCGTTCATCGTACGACGATAAATTCTTTCTGCTTCAAGAAGTTTACCTTGTGATTTAAAAAATTCCACTCTCTCATCAAGTTCTTTTCTTATATTTTTTAATGCTTCTTCAAATTTTGGTGATGTAGTAACAAAGTGACTTGCTGGATAAATATAAAATTTTGTATGCTCTCTTATTACTTCGTTTGTTAATGGTTTCAATTCTTTTATATAAACTATTTCATCATCTTTTATTTTAACTCTTATGAAATTTTCAAGATAAGATGGCCATATATCAATAATATCTCCTTGATATCTAAATTTGTTACGAGTAAAATCAATATTATTTCTTTCATATCTTATTTTCACAAGTTCAGAAGTAAGAAAATCCATTGAAATTTTCTTGCCTACTTCAATATAAACACACAAATTTTTAAAATCCTCTGGTGATCCAATGTTATAAATACAGGAAACAGAAGCAACAACAATTACATCATCCCTAGATAGTAAGCTTGTAGTTGCCTTTAACCTTAATCTATCAATTTGTTCATTAATAGATGCATCCTTTTCTATATAAGTATCTGTCTCAGGAAGATATGCTTCTGGTTGATAATAATCATAATAAGAAATAAAATATTCAACAGCATTATTGGGAAAAAATTCTTTAAATTCAGAATAAAGTTGCGCTGCCAAGGTTTTATTGTGTGAAATAACTAATGTGGGTTTCTGAACTTTTGCAATTACATTTGCTAATGTGAATGTTTTACCAGAACCAGTTACACCTAATAAAACTTGATGTTTATAGTTTTTTTTAATACCTTCCACAAGTTGTTTAATAGCTTTAGGTTGATCTCCAGCTGGCTTAAATTTTGAGATGAGTTTAAATTTCATATATTGGTTATATTTTAAAATCTTTAAAAAAATCTCCTAACATTTTTATCTCAACATAATTAGTGATATCAAATGTCAAAGGAGTAATGGAAATATATCCATTCTCTACAGCAGAAACATCGGAAGATGGTTTTTTTTTAGATGAATTTTTGACTAATTTACTTTTTAACCAATAATAAGGAAGACCTATAGGGTCCTTTTTTTTATGCACAACATCTTCATATCTTCTTTCTCCTAATGATGTTATTTTTATACCTTTTGGTTTTCCTTTAGGAAAGTTTATATTTAGGAAGTATTTTCTATGTGGTGTGCTATTCTTCATAATATATTCTACTATCATTCTTACAAATTTTGAAACTAAATCATAATTATTCCCTAAAGCAGAAACTGCTATCCCTGTAGTATTTAGAAACACTGCTTCTCTTGCTGCAGCAACTGTGCCAGAGTAGTTTACATCTTGACCTAAATTCGGACCTTGATTTATCCCAGAAATCACTATATCTGTTTTAAATTTCTGAAATTCTATAATACCCAATCTAACACAATCCGCAGGTGTACCTGAAACTAGTTTTATATTATAACTATCCAATTTAACATCTCTTACTCTCACAGGCACATATAAACTCAATGAATGACTAATTGCAGACATTTCTTTTTCAGGGACAATCACACATATATTTCCGATCTTCTCCATCTCTTTTATTAATGGTATTAAACCATAACTAAATAAACCATCGTCATTGGTGATAAGTATATTATATTTTTTCATTATTTCATAAATAATAATTAAAATAATTATCTAGCATAATCCTCTACTCTTACTTCCCTAATTACCACTACTTTTATCTGCCCAGGATAGTCTACTTCCTCTTCTATCTTTTTTGAAATATCTCTGGCTAAAATACTAATTTGGCTATCATTTATTTTCTCTGCATCCACCAAAACTCTTAGCTCTCTACCTGCATAAATCGCATATGCGTTTTCTACACCTTTAAATGATTTTGCTATTTGTTCTATTTTTTCTATGCGTTTTACATAATGTTCAACAGTATCTTGTCTTGCACCAGGTCTTGAAGCAGATATTGCATCAGCTGCTGCCAAAATAAATGCTTCTAAACTTTTAGGTTCAACTATTCCTTCATGATGAGACAAAATTGCATTTATCATTTTTTCTGATTCACCATATTTTCTAGCAATATCTGCAGAAATCTGATGATGCGCTCCTTCGACTTCATGACTTACTGCTTTTCCTATATCATGAAGCAAACCAGCCCTTTTACAAAAGTTGATATCTGCTCCTAACTCTCCAGCAATAGCACCCGCTATTAAAGCCACTTCTTTTGTATGTTGAAGTTGATTTTGACCATAAGAAGTTCTAAATTTAAGTTTTCCTAATAATTTTAAAATATAAGGATCTAATCCAAATACACCCACCTCCATTGCTAAATCTTCTCCTATTTTTTTAACATGTTCCTCAAATTCTGCTTTAGTTTTATTTACTATTTCTTCAACTCTAGCTGGATGAATTCTACTATCTTGAATAAGTCTTTCCATAGCAATCTTTGCTATCTCTCGCCTTACAGGATCAAAAGATGAAATAACCAATGTCTCTGGAGTATCATCTACTATAACATCTACACCTGTGAGTTGTTCAAATACTCTAATATTTCTTCCTTCTCGACCAATAATTCTTCCTTTTAGATCATCCGGAATAGAAATTATGGTGGTAGTATTATCAATAGCAACTTCTGAAGCTATTCTCTGCATAGCAGTAACAAGTATTTCTTTGGCCTTTTTGTCAACTGTTTCTTTGAACTCTTCTTCATATTTTTTAAGTTTTACCGCAAATTCATTTTTTACATCTTCTTCTAAACTTTGAAGCAGTATTTTTTTAGCTTCTTCTTGAGATAAACCAGATATTCTTTCAAGAATTTGCCTCTGTTTTTCTTGTTGTTGTAAAAGTAACTTTTTTTCTTCCTCTAATTTTAAATACTCTTGTTTGATTTTATTTTCTTTCTCATATAACTCTTTCGTCCTTTTGTCTATAATTTCATACTTTCTATCTATTGCTTCTTCTTTAGCTCTTATTTTTCTTTCCCAAGCAAGAAGTTCCTGTCTGTGTTCTCTATTTGACCGCTCTAATTCTGCTCTTTCTTTTTCAATTATATATCGTGCCTCTTGTTTTGCTTTTTTAATCTCTTCTTCTGATAATTTTTTAGCTTCCTCTAAAATTTTTTTTGCTTGCATCTCAATAGATGCAAAAGATCTTTTAGCATAAAGATATCTTAATAAATAACCTATAATGACTCCTATAATTAGAAATATAACCATTACTAAGATATTCATAATTCTAACTCCTTTCTTAGAAATTAAACTTGAATAAAAAAGTTCTCAGAAAGCACACAACTAACTCGAACATCATATTCTTCAACAGGTAAAAAATCTATTATTTGGAAATCATAACAAATTCCGCAACTAAAACTTTTTGCTTTCTTTAATAATCTATCGTAATACCCACCTCCATAACCAATTCTAAAACATCTTTTATCAAAAACTATTCCTGGCACTAATATAAAATCTATTATTTCTAAACTATCTATATCTCCATCATTTTCTAATTTTGTGGGCTCATATATCCCAAATTTATTCTTTACAAATTTTCCATTATATTTTCTTATTAAAAGTTCTTTATGCTCAAAATCTATTACAGGAAAATAAAAATTTTTATTCTTATATTTTAATAACTCTAAAGTATCTATTTCTTTCTTAAATGGATAATAAATTAAAATATTTTTTGATAATTTAAATTTTTCTAATTCAACCAATCTTTCAATAACTTTGCTACTTTTTTCTTTTACCTCTATATCGGATAATTTTTCCCTTAATTCTAAAAATTTTTTTCTTAAAAACTGTTTTTTTTCTGTTTTATCATCTCTCTCCATCTCTCTAATCTCTGTTTTATTTCTTTCTCTTTGCCAATATCTTTAGGAAAATAAAAAAATTTTCTTGTATTCATATATTTTTGGACCACAAAACCATCCTCAAAGTCATGAGGATAAAGATAACCTTTACCATGTCCTAAAAATTTTTCATCTCTATGACCGTCCTTAAGATGTTGGGGAACTTCTTCAATTAAGCCTTTGTTTATTTCTTCTTTTACTCTATTTAAAGCTTCATAACATGCATTTGATTTTTCAGCACAAGATAGATAACACACTACTTGTGCCAAAATTATTTCCATCTCAGGCATACCTACAAACTCAGCTGCCTCTAAAGCAGAAGTTGCTAAAACTAAGGCAAAAGGATCAGCATTACCTATATCTTCTGAGGCTAAAATTATAAGTCTTCTAATTATATATCTTGGATCTTCACCAGCCATAAGCATTTTCTGCATCCAATAAAGAGCGGCATCAGGATCTGAACCACGAATTGATTTAATAAGTGCAGAAATATGGTCATAATGATAATCAGATTTTTTATCATACTTAAAAGAAACAGAAGGAATACATTGTTTTATTATATCCAAACTTATATTATTACTTTTTATCCCAATTAAGTAAGAACAAACTATATCAATTACATTTAATGCTTTCCTTGCATCTCCATCTGAATATTTAACAATATATTCAATAGCATCTGGTTGTATTTCAAATTTATACCTACCTAAACCATTCTCCTCATCAGACAAAACTCTTTCTATAATAATTTTTATATTTTCTTCAGAAAGTTTTTTAAATTCAGCAACAAATGAACGCGAAATCAATGCTTGATTCACATAATAATATGGATTCTCAGTTGTCAAACCAATAAGAATTATATTTCCACTCTCAATTTCAGGCAATAATATATCTTGTTGGTATCTGTTAAAATGATGAATCTCATCAAGTATCAAAATTATCCTGTTAGATGACTTATATTTTAGATTTTTAATCATCTCTTTAAGCTCAGAAATACCCACTAATGTTGCATTTGTTTCTATAACTTCGGATTTTGTTTTTTTAGCTATAAGTTTAGCTAAAGCTGTCTTGCCTGTACCAGGAGGGCCAAATAAAATTAAAGAAAAAATTTTATCTTGTTCTATTAAATTCCTCAAAACAGAATTCTTACCCAAAAGATGCTCTTGCCCAACAAACTCATCAAAATCTTTGGGTAAGAATTTACTAGCTAATGGAAGATTTTTTTGATGAATAGAAAATAAATTCATAATTTTAACAAAAATAATATAAAAAGGAGTAAATTAAGGAAGGAATTTATGGAATGTTAATTATTAGGATTTTCTTCTAAATATTTACTTATTTCTTCTATAAGAGAATTAATTTTTAATTCCAAATTTATGACCTTCTCTTCTGCTTTTTTCTCCAAATTAAATTTTTCTTTTGCTATTTCTAATGAAGTATATGCGTAACTCCTCATAGTATCAACTTGATACTGTTTAACTTCATTAAACTTTTTATTAACATGATCAGCTACAAGCTCAAAAAACATCTTTTCTATAGGAGAATCAATATCCAAAAAAATTTCTTGTGTACCTATCTTTACTGAAAATCTTTCAGTAATTTCTTGCTTATTTACCATAAAACCTTCCTTAATTTACTCCTTTTTAATATAAAAATAATATAAATTTAAAAAATAGAAGTCAATACTTAAAAAATCTTAAAAAATTTTAAAAAATTTATTAAAACGCTTCAGAAATTTTATCTATCAACTTTTTGATTTTTTGTTTCACAATTTCTGTTTTAGATTGTAGATTTAGATAATCTTTATAGAAATTTTGAAGTTTTTTGTTTTCTTCTTTTAAAAGTTTTATATCACTATTCAAACGAGTATTCTCTGCTTTAAGAAATTCAATCTGTTTTATAAATTCCTTTAATTTTATCTCTAATAATGAAATTTGGTTTTCTAAATTTTCTAATCTACTTAACAAATTGTGATAGCCTTTTATATCATTCATTATTTACTCTTTAATAAATATCCATATTCATCAAATAAAAATATTCTTCTTCTACATTTAGGACATAAAATTTCATATAAATTTTCTCTTTGATAAAACTGAAAAAATTTTTTTTCTTTAAAAGGAAAATTCAATTTTTCATTTATTACCTGTAGTAAGTTTATATTTCCAAAAGATTTATGACCAAGCTTTTGTATTATGTAAAGAAAGTGAGATTTTGTAGAAATAACACTTCTGCAATAAGAACATAAAATAAGTTCATGTTTTATCTCTTCTGATTTTAACGTTTCCCTATTAGTAGTAGCAAGTTCAAAATCTTTTGACATAACTACACCTGGTATTTTTTCATTTCTAGTAGTACAGTTTCTTGCACACTGAGCACAGAAAATACATTCATCATAAAACCATACTAAGTATCTTACACCAGAAACTATTTCAACAGAACCTTGAGATGTAAGTTCAGTTTTCAGTTCATCTTTAAGTTTAATCGCTCCCGTAGGGCATACCTCTACACAAGCTCCACAACCAATACACCCTTCCTGTGAGGGATCTGGCCTACCACGAAAACTCTCAGGTGGAATATGAGGTTCAAAGGGATATTTAGTAGTAGCAGGACCTTTAATCAAAGCTTTAATGGCTTCTTTTATTTCTCTTAATTTGGGATATTTCATTTTATTCTTTCTTTATAATTTCTGTACTCATCACATACAGATTGCTGACACATTTTTACACCGGATTTATAAGCTGCTTTTGCTAAAGCATGAGATGATACAGGTGACGTCAAAAATACAAAAATAATTATTAATAAGGCTTTTAAACCTATAATTGTAAAACCATAGTAGAAAAATACTCCAAAAAATATGCCACAAGTTCCTAAGGTTACACATTTAGTAGATGCTTGTAACCTAGTATATACATCAGGAAATCTTACCAAACCCAAGCATCCTATTAAATCTGCTATTATTCCAATTGTTATAAAAAATAATCCTATAATTTCATTCATCAAATTTTTTCCCCTCCAGGTATTTTGCTAAAGCTAAATTCCCTATAAATGATTGTAATGCCCAAGCTATTGCTACATCTATAAAAAATGCTGCTTTTGTAAAAACTGTAATAATTCCACATATACCTACTACTATAAGTCCCAAAATATCTGTAGCTACAGCTCGGTCTGCAGGTGAAGGTCCAAGAAATATCCTATAAAGACACAAAATTATACTCAAAATCATAGGATTTACAAATCTTATAATTAAATCCATTTTTATAACTAAATTAGATATTATAAAAACAGCTATTAAAACTAAACAAATGATATAATTTATTTTTTTCATATCATGAAAATAAACTACTTACACGTAATTTTCATTAGAATTTTTTCAAATTTATGAGCTATTTTTTTAGTAACAGCTTCCACGTCTACGTCTCTTACATATATCCAATGCACATAAATATATCCATTCTCTTTATCTATATCAACACTCAAAGTACCTGGTGTCAATGTTATTGAATTTGCCAAAATTGTTAAAAATGCATCTGATTTTATACTAGTTTTAACTTTAACTATTCCGGGTTTTATTGGCATATTAGGTGATAAAATTCTATATGCTACATCTATATTGGCTTTTATTACTTCATAAAGGAAAATAATAATATAATATAAAAACCATAAATACCTTTGTGGTTTTTTAAATGTCCACTCATTTTGAATATTAATATCTCCAAATAATAATATAAGTATAACACTACAAATAATACCGAATATTACATTATAAATTTCAAATCCAGACAAAATTATCCATACCAAAAAAACTAAACATATAAGAAAAATTTTCCTATACACTCTTATTTTCATTTTAAGATAAACTTAATATATAAATTTTCAGTGATAAATTTTATTACTCCATCAAATACTATATGTTTTATATTAGGATATAAAATTATTCCTGAAACAAAACACAAAATCGCTAATGTTAACATAGAAAACTGCATAAAAAAAGGAACTTCTTTTAAAAGTTTTGGACCTGTATTATATTTTTGTTCGGTATAAAAAGCATATTTTAGAACTTTTAAAAAACTAGCTAAAGTTAAAACACTTACTAAAGCCGCAATCAAAGCTAATAAGATATCTCTTTTTTCTAAACAAGCTATTATTATAATTAATTTTGACCAAAAACCGTTAAAAGGAGGAATTCCTGCAATAGAAAAACTTCCTATTGTTGCAGAAAATGTAGTAATTGGCATTATTCTGTTTACATTATGATACTCCTTTAAGTTTCTAGTTCCAAAATTATACTCTAAAGCTCCACTTGTTAAAAATAGCAAAGATTTAAATAATGAATGATTAAATAAATGGAAAATACCACCCAAAATACCCATAGGAGTTGCAAGTCCAATTCCTAAAAAAATATATCCAACTTGACTAATAGAATGATATGCAAGAAGCCTTTTGTAATCCCACTGATATAAAGCAAGTATCACTCCAACAACCATAGATAAAGTTCCCAGATAACAAATCATCTTTAAGATTTTCTCATCTATAGGAAATACATTAAAGAATAACCTTACTATCAAGTATACACCAAGTGTTTTAATAAGAACTCCAGAAAGCATTGCAGAAATTGGTGCCGGAGCTGAAGGATGTGCATCTGGTAACCACCAATGAAAAGGAACTATTGCTGCTTTAATAACAAAACCAATCATAAATATAAACATTATTACTCTAATAATAAGTTTGTCTTCAGATAATATCAAAATAGAAGCAATATCTGCTAAGTTCAATGTAGATGTATAAGCATATATTAAAACTATACCTAATAAAATTAAACCTGTAGAGATAGACCCTAACACCATATATTTAAAGGATGCTTCTAATTCTTCCTTTTGAGTACCAAAAGCAACGAGTCCATATGAAGCAATAGTTGCTATTTCTAAAAACACAAATATATTGAATATATCTCCACTTATTATAACACCATTCATGCCAGCAAGCATTAATTCAAACAAAGAGTAAAACCCCCACTTCTCTGTATATTTTTCAATATATGACACAGAATATATACCTACTAAAAATGCAACTAAGTTTACTGTAAACAACATAAAAACACTAACAGGATCGGCTACAAGAGCAACTCCATATGGAATTTTCCATCCCCCTACTTCATATACAAAAATATTATTGTTTAATGTGTTAATTTTATAAATCCATATAATACATAAAATTAAAACTACAAAATTTATAAGATTTACAAAAACCTCAGAAAATAACTTTAAAAATCTTCCAACCATAGTATTAATAAAAGCAGCAAATAACGGTAGAACAACAAAAAGTGGTAAAGTCATAAAATTATTTAACCTCTTAACTCTTTTATTTTTGTAATATCAAATGTTTTATACCTATGATATAATCTTAACGCAACAGCAACCATCAAAATTGTTATAGAAAGTCCTATCACAATAGAGGTTAACACCAAAGCTTGCGGAAGAGGATCCACTATATTATCCGCAGGACGATTTTTTAAAAATACAGGGAAACTACCGCCTTTTTTATAGCCTACTATTATAAAAAACAAGTTTAGAGCATTATCCATTATTATAAATGATATTATAATCTTTAGTAAGTTTTTTTTCATTACTAACCCATATAAACCTACAAAACATAAACATAAACATAAAATATATACTAACACAAAATTCCACCCTCCTTTTTTATTTTTCTTCATCTTGTGGTGAAAATAATATCAAGCATAAGAAAGCACTTAACATTCCAAAACCCACTTTTATCATAATTGCTATATTAGCTGGTAATATCATACCTCCGGATAACAAACTAAATGCTTTTCCCTGTCCCAAAAAATCCTTAAAAAACACTCCCACAGAAAACCCCATTATAGATATAGAAAGAAACATTAACGCTCCTGTAGTTTCCAAAGATTCCGATAAAATTTTATTAATTTTTTTAACTACAAAATCTTTACCGTACGCAAGTATTATATGAATAAAAGATAAAGCAACTATAACTCCACCAGCAAACCCTCCCCCCGGACTTAAATGACCAAAAAGAGTAATATACCAACCGTAAAGCATAATAAATAAAACTGTCCATCTGGTGACTGTTTTTACTATCAAACTCATCCCAGATGATGTAAAATTCTTATTATTGGTTTCTTTCATTATTTAACTTTTTACCAACTTTTCTTAAAATTAAAATCACCGATAAAATTGCAGTAAATAAAACTGTTGCTTCTCCTAAAGTATCGTAAGCTCTATAATTTAAAATTATAGCAGCAACTATATCCGTAGCACCTGTATCACTAATAGTATTTTTTATGTAATAATCTGAAACTCTATATTTAGGATTTCCAAAATCAGGTAAAAATCTTAAAGAAAATCCTAATATAACCAAAAATATAAGGATACTCATCAGAATTGGTATTCGCAACAAAATTTTCTTTTTTTCATATACATCTTCATCTCTTACTATTGTAGCTCTTATTAGTATTACTAAGGATAATATTTCCACCACAAACTGAACAATAGCAACATCAGGAGCTTGAAGCAACAAAAACAATAATGTTAAAATTAACCCTACCGCTCCTAAACTAATAACTGAAGACAATAAATCTCTTATTTCGATAGCAACTATAGCTGCTATAATCATTAATAATATAAGTAAAGAAATAATTATTTCCATAAAGTTTTAAAATCACAACAAAAATATAAAAAATAAAATTAAAATGCTTATAAATATCCAAGACAAATAACTATGTAAGTTACCATTATGTAAAAAAGATAATTTTTCAGCTACTTTAAATATATTTTTTTTGCTAAAGATATACAAATCCACTATATCTAACTTAAGGACCTTACTAATACCATTTACTAAAAAAGATAAACTCCACAAAAACCAATTATAAATATCAAATAATTTATTTTCTGCTAAATAATAAAGTACTGAAAAAGGAAACATTTGCTTTATTGTTAAATAAAAATCTGTAGATGGAAAATAAGATTCTCCTAACTTCTCTTCTTCTCCAAGAAGGTATACATTTACTTTTCTAGGTTTATCTACAAATAATATATATATAATCAAACCAATAAAAACTCCCAAAATTAATAAATATGTAGCTGCTTGAGCATTCCATTCTCCAATCAATAAAATTTTTTCAAAACCCAGCATTGGTTTAACAATTCTACTAATAGGTATCTCAAAAGAAAAAATTCCTAAAATTATACATAAAATAGCTAATATACCCATTGGTAATACATTAAATATTTTTTCTTTCTCCTTTAATACTCTATTAGTATGTTCATCTTCGTTTTTTGAAAGAAATACTGAATATAACACCTTTACAAAAGAAGCGAATGTAAGTGCACTACCAAACATAATACTTATTAAAACTAATACACCTACAAAAAAGTATTTTTTTGAAACTTCTATAACTGACTGATATATAAGCCACTTAGAAAAAAAACCATTAAATGGAGGAATTCCTGAAATAGATAAAGCAGCAATTAAGGTAAAAACAAAACATAAAGGATAATATTTTGCTAAACCCTTAGCTTTAGTAAGTTCTACATCTTCAGTATATTTTTCAACAAAATCAGAAGACAAAAAAAGTAAAGTTTTATAGATAGTATTATTTATCATATGAAAAACCCCACCTACAATACCTAAAACCGATCCTGTCGAAATCCCCACAACCATATATCCAATTTGTGAAATAGCATGATATGAAAGAAGTTTTTTTAAATTATGTTGTATCAAAGCCATAAATACTGCAATTAAAACAGTTAAACCCCCTAATATCATTAGAAAAGGATGATAACTTAATATAAATATATCTTTTGTAATCCTTACTAACAAATATATACCTAAAATTTTATCTAAAGCTCCAATTAAAAAACCTCCTAAAGCAGAGGGTATCTTCTCTGCAGTTTCAGGAATCCAAGTATGAAAAGGTATAGCTCCAATTTTACCTAAAGCACCGATTGTTAAAAGACTAAATATCAAAGGATATTTATTAACATCTAAATTATATGAAGTAAAATATAATCCATACATATTAGAAGCTTCCTTAATTAAAAGAATAATGCCTATTAGTAGGGAAAAATCACTTATACTTATTATAGTTATTGCTTTTGTCGCTGTATTAAACTCATCATTTGCAGTCACAAATCTTATTAATAAGTAAACAAGTATTCCCAAAATTTCCCAGGAAATTAAAAACAAAATTAAATTTTTGGATAAAAGTGATAAATGTGTGAATGCTAAAATAAAAAAAATAAATGAAAAATATATATTTTCTTTTACTGTATCTAAAATTTTTTTTGAAAAAATTACTACAATTAATCCAAAGAAAGAAGCTAATACAGAACTTATTAAAGAAGTAAAATCACTTATTAGAACTATATCTATTTTTAAGAATTTTAACCAATCAATCATATATTCTTTTCTATTCACTAGCAAAAGGAGGTTTAACACAAAACAACAAAAAGAAAAAAATAAACTTATGAAATATAATTTTTTTCTAAAAATTAAACAAATCAATCCAGCTAATAAAGGAATTAGTATTATTAAATAACCCATATGTTTAAATTTTTATTAATTTTAAAATTATATCTGGATAAACTCCTAAAATAACAGAAAAAAAGGTCAATAAAGCAACTACAAAAACCATCCAAGAATAGTGTTGTTTAATATCATATTTTTTGGTTCCTAAAAATACACTATTATATACCCTCATAAAATATACCAAGCTTAAAAGAGCACCAATGATTAATAAAAATGCTAATGTAATTTTATTTGCTTGTAGCATACCCTTTAATATAAAAAATTTACTCCAAAAACCACTAAAAACTGGAAAACCTATTATAGACAATCCACATAAGAAGAAACATGCAGAAACTATCGGCATATTTTTTGATAAACCTCCGAGTTTTAAAATATTCTTTTCTTTTAACTCATGTTCAATTATTCCTGCAGATAAAAACAACCCTGCTTTTGCAAAAGCATGAGAAATTATATAAAAAATTGCTCCAATTATACTTTCTTTCACATTGACTGCGAATCCTAAAAATATATAACCTAGTTGAGAAATTGTAGAATATGCTAAAATTCTTTTTATATCAAACTCTGCTAAGGCCATAAAACTTGATATAAAGATTGTAAAAAATGATAAATAAATAATTAATGACTGTAAATTATTTGAAATTTGAAAAGTAAAATTAAAAATCCTTCCAAAAGCATAGGTTCCTATTTTTACAAGAACTGCTGCATGTAAAAGTGCTGTAACAGGAGTAGGAGCTACACCTGCATCAGGTAGCCAACTTTGAAATGGTAACTGTGCAGATTTTGCTATCATACCAATAATTAAAAATACACCTGCTAAATCAGAAATTTTTCTATCTTTTAAATATGTAAAATCAAAACTTCCAAATTCTATATAATTAATAACTATTCCACATAACATCAAAACTGAGCCCAAAGAAGTAACAAGAAAAGCCTTGTTAGCTTTTGTAATATGATCATCTTTTTTGTAAAATTTAATCAATTTCCAAGAACATAAAGAAGTTAATTCCCAAAAGATATACATCAAAATTAAATTACAACTGAAAACTAAACCTATCATTGAAGCTATAAATAAGGTATTGTAAAAATAATAGTATCTTTGATTTTCATCCTCTGATATATACTCAAACGAATAAAGAGTAATTAATAGACTAATAAATACTGAAGTTAAAATAATTAATAATGAATAAAAATCAATTATGAAAATATTTATTCCTTTAAAATTTAATAAAAAATTTTTTTCTATATTTAAAAAAAATCTTAAAGACAACACAACCAAACATATTAAACTTAGACTTATAAAAAATAAAGATAAAAACTTATATAACTTTTTGTTTTTTAAACTTCCAATAAGAAAAACACTTATAAATAATAATATTAAGCTACTTAAAATTAAAATATTATTCATAGAGTTTCCTTATTTTCTCTGTTTTCTGTTGAGAAAGTTTAACTAAATCGTCCCAACATAAAATTTCTTGATTTGTTTTTAAATCTACTACAGTAGCTCTTTCTGTACAACAATAACAAGGATCCACAGCTGCCAAAGTTATTGCTGCATCTGCAATTGTTTGGCCCACAGCTGCTACTTTATTTGAAGCAATGTTCATATAAGAAGGAGCACGAATTTTATGTCTTATAGGTCTGTTAGAACCATCTGACCGAATATAGTGAAAAACTTCACCACGAGGAGCTTCATGTCTTCCTATACCTTCACCAGGTGGTATAAAATCAATCTTAGTTTCTATATTCCCCTCAGGTTCCTTTTTCAATTTTTCTAAACATTGTTTTATTATTTTAATTGACTCATACATTTCAAGAATTCTAACCACTGCTTTATCAAAAACATCTCCATTATATAAGACAGGAACATTAAATTCAACCTCTCCATAAGCAGCATAAGGATCATCTCTTCTTACATCTATGTCTATACCACTTGCACGAGCTGTAGGTCCTACTACACAATACTTAATAGCATCTTCTTTTGTCAGAACACCAACTCCTTTAAGTCGTGCATGAATTACTGGATCATCCATAATAGCACCTCTAAACATATCAATCACTGACAACAACCCATCACACATTTTTTCTATCTGGGGGACTAAATCATTCGGAATATCTCTTCTTACTCCACCAACTTTAAACATAGCATAATGTTGACGATTACCAGAGATAACTTCTAATATATCACACACATTCTCCCTATGCTTCCAGGACCACATCCATATTGTATTATATCCTATAAAATGTCCAGCCAATCCTAACCATAAAAAATGAGAATGTAATCTTTCAAGTTCTCCTATTATACTTCTTATGTATTTAGCACGTACAGGTACATCTATCCCAGCTAAATCCTCCACTGCATTTACATAAGCAAAAGGATGACTTGTAGAACATATACCACATATTCTCTCAACTACAAATGGGATTTGATCGTAATGCTTAAGGGTAGAAATTTGTTCAATACCACGATGATTATATCCTATTTCTATTTCTATATCTACAACTTTTTCCTCTTCTACATATAATTTAAAAAATTCTGGCTCTTCTTGTAAAGGATGATATGGCCCTATTGGAATAATTTTTTTCATTTATTTTTCCCTTAATGGATAGCTATTATCTGGCCAATCGTCAGATAATAACAAATGTTTCAAATTAGGATGCCCTATAAAGTTTATACCTATCATCTCCCATATTTCCCTTTCTATCCATTCAGCTGCAGAAAAAATTGAACTTAAAGAATATATTTCTGGTTTTTCTTTACTAAGCTTTACCCTTAGTGAAACTATCTCTCCTGTTTTATCATAACTAAAATGATAAATAATCTCAAAATATTTTTCACAATCCATGCCAGTAGCAGTTATAAATCTAAATCCTAACTCATTAAATAAAAGACTTGCAACTTTTTTTATACTTTCCGGCTTAATTTCAATATAATATCTTCTGTCATTTTTTTTAAATAACTCAATCGTATCTTCACTTATTCTTTGGGTTATTTTATTTATTATCTCACTCATATAATAACTTATGTTTTTAGAGATTTTATCAATTTTACTATACCATCAATTATAGCTTCTGGCTTGGGAGGACAACCAGGTACATACGCAGAAACAGGAACAATTTTATCAACATCACAAGGACTATTAAAAGAATCCTTAAAAACTCCCCTTCCACAAGCACAAGTACCAATTGCTACTACAAAACATGGTTTAGGAGCTTGTTCATATAAATATTTCAATTTTGTATAATTTTTATAATTAGGCACACCTGTCACCAACAAAACATCTGCGTGTCTAATGGAACCTACTAGTTGAATACCAAATCTTTCTAAGTCATATCTTGGAGTCAAAGCATCTAAAATTTCAATATCACAGTTATTACATGGAGAAAGAGGTAAATGAAAAACCCACAATGATTTTAATAAAGATTTTTTTATTAATCCCATATTTATTTTATAAAATAAATAATAAAATAACTGATAATAAACTTAAAGGGAATATTATAAACCAAAAAAATTTCATTACTTGAATTATTTTTAATCTCGGATTTATATTTTTAAAAATAATTATAAAAAATAAAATCATTAAGTACTTTATTACAAAAGAAACGACTCCTCCATCAAAAAAATATAATCCTACTAAAAAAGCTGGAAAAAGAGACATAAAAACTTGTTTTGTTAATTTTATTAATCCTAAAAGAATTCCAGAAAATTCCATCAAAATGCCTCCAGCAATTTCAGTCTCAGCTTCAGGAGCATCAAATGGTACTATCCCACTTTTAGCATATAAACAAATAAATAATACAAAAAATGACAAAATTGAAGGCAAAGAAAGAGTATTCTTTTGCATTATTTCTATCAACTTTAAGCTACCAGAGTTTAAAATTGGAACTAATGTTGCTGTTATGAGTGGTAATTCATAAGATAATAACATTTTTATTTCTCTAGAAACTCCCAATGATACAATTACATTGCCAGATGAAGCTCCCCCTAGTATTAACATAACAGAGGGAATTAACAAAAGATAAACAAAAACAGTAATATCTCCGATAAATCCTTTTTTAAAAATTATAGCTGTCCATAAAATAGAAGATGCTAATACAACTGATGCAAAACTTAAAAATGGAGATAAGAAAAACAGTAAGTTTGCATTTTTAGGAACGGTTACTTCTTTTAAAAGTAGTTTAAAAAAATCATATAAAGGTTGAAGCAAAGGTGGACCTTGACGATATTGTAGTCTTGCTGTTATCTTTCTATCTAAAAAACTCACAAAAATAGAAAGAATAAAACTAAACAAAAATCCAGGAAATAAAAGATAAATAAACAAAGAATTTATAACATTCATAATTACTTCTCTAAAATCCACTTCATTACACGAACAACTAAGTTCTTATTTATTTCATATATATTTTCTTTTTCATTCGGTTGCACATCTCTATAAGAAATAGCTCCTTCCGGACAAGTCACACTGCATAAAGGAGGATTCTCATCACTTGCACGGTCTAAACAAAAATCACATTGTGAACTTTTATAATCTAAAACATCTTTGTATATAGTACCAAATGGACAAGCTACTAAACAACTTTTACAAGATGTGCATCTAAATAAACTTTTATGTAAAATACCATCTTTATCTTTAAATAAGGCCTCATTTGGACAACTATTTATACAAAACGCATCTTCACATCTTCTACAAATAAAATACTGTAAGACCTTTGAAAAAAACTTCTCAAATCCTTTGTTTAAAGATTTTTCTTTTGGTTTATCTTTATAAACATGCGAATGTTGATAAAAATAAGAACATTCTGCTTTACATTCTTTACAACTATAACATTTTTCTATGTCTATAAATATTCTTTTCATTTTATTCAAATGGTTCTGGTATGTCTTTTAGTTGCTCCCAACTAAACACAGGCCCATCTTTACAGATAAAATAACTTCCAATCTGACAATGACCACATTTGCCTAAACCACAACTCATATTTCGTTCCATTGAAAGATAAATCTGATTAGGTTTAAATTTCATATCAATCAATTTTAATGTAGTAAATTTCATCATTATCGGTGGTCCACATACAACAGCAACCGAATTTTCTACATCAATTTTTATCTTATCTAACAAACAAGTAACCACCCCTACAGTTTCATCCCACTCTCCCGGCTGACATCTATCTACAGATCTTAAAATTTCCAATCCTTTAATTTTATACCATTCTGGAAACAGATATTTATATACTATATCAGATGGAGTTCTTGCTCCGTAACATAAAACTATTTTTTTAAAATCTGAAATTTTTTCAATTAAAGTAAAAAGTAAAGATCTCAATGGCGCAAGTCCTACTCCTCCACCAACTATTAACACTTCCTTTCCCACAAAACTTTCAACAGGATAACCTTTCCCATAAGGACCGCGAATGCCGACTATTTCTCCCTCTTTCATAGAATGCAAAAATTCCGTCATTCTCCCCACACGCATAATTGTCACATCCATTGTGTCTGTTTTATATGGAGAAGAAGAAGGTGTAAACGGCGCTTCTCCAACACCATATACTGTAAGTTCTATAAACTGCCCAGTTTTAAAAGAAAACTTATCGCTATCTAATGGTTTAAGAGTAAATGTTTTAATATTTGGAGTTTCTTCTATAATCTTTATAATTTTAAAATTTTGAGGTTTATATATACTCATTTTTAAAAAATTAAACCAAAACTTCTTCTCCTTTTGCTAAAACTAAACTTCTTATAACTTTTCTCATATCTATTTTCCCTGGACAAACTTCTATACATCTACCACAACCACTACAGGCATACATATTAAAATTTTCATATCTATATACAAACTTACATTGATATCTGTTTCTAAAACGTTGATATTTATATTTTCTAGGATTTGCTCCACCCGCAACTCTGGAATATCCAGTAAAATGGCACACATCCCATACTTTATCTCTGTGTTGATCTTTATAATCCTTTGAAGCTTCCCTAATTAAAAAGCAATAACAACTTGGACATATAAAATTACAACCTCCACATTGAACACATTTTTCTGATTCTTTTTCCCAAATGCTTTCTAATTCATATGTATTTTTTAATGTAAGATAATGCTTATTTTTTTTATCTTCTTTGATATATTCTTTATTAAACTCATATATTTTCCTTTCAGAAACTACCCTTACACTATTTCTTTTTAAATAATCATTTTTTGTTGGTTCTTCAAACTCATTAAAATTTTCTTTTAAAAATTCCTCACCCTTTTGAGTAAATGCCTCCAAAATCAAATTATTTTCATCTACAAAAGAAATATTTAAGTCACTTCCGTCCCCTTTTTCTACATAAGGTCTACCACCAACTATACTACAAAAACAAGACAACTGAGGATTTATACAATCAGAAGATATAATTAAAGTATTTTCTTTATAAATTTTATATTTCTCATCTACATATTCTTCTCCTATAAATATATTGTCTAAAATTCTTATTGCTTTGAGGTCACAAAATTTTACATCTAACAATAAAATCTTTTCGACAGAAGTAAAACTGGTTAGTATGTCTTTTACTTTAAAGAAAAATAATTTAGGAGGGTGTATACAACGAATGTTTAATAATGCTAAATTTTGTATTTCTTGTGGATTAATTATTTTTTTATAGATTTGATCAAAATTATGATATATTATAATAAAATTATTCAAATTTTTAAAAACCGATAAAAGATCGGAATAATTTATTATTTTCTCCATAATACTTATTTGTGAAATTTTTCACAAATTATAAAATTTTTAAAAAGATATATAATACAAAATATCTTGTCAAGCATTAATAAATCTTTTCCTCTTCAGTAAACTTTTGACATTTTATGCAGAGATCTGTCCAAGGTAATGTTTCTAATCTCTTTTTAGGAATTTTTTCTCCACATTTACTACAAATACCATATTCTTTTTTTTCTATTTTTTCTAATGCTGCGTTTATTAAATTTAAAAGATTTATTTGTGTATCAGAGAGTTCACGGCGAAGTTCCCTATCTAAATTATGTTCTGCCATATCTATCTCATCACCTATGTCTGTGGGAAGCTCTATATTATTAGTTTTGTGAAGTTTCATTAATTCATTATATTTTTCTATTAACTTTTTTTTATAGTACTCCAATTCTTTTTCTGAGATTTCTGCTTTTTTACAAACTTTTTGTTTAACTTTATATTTTTTTTTATTAAGATTTTTATTAAGACTTTTCTTTTTTTTCATAAAGGTTCACCTTATGACTTTAATGGTTTTTAAATTTTCACTTTCTTGTCCACTTATTCTTACTGCGTAGGAAGAAATTTCTTGAAGATAATCAACTGTGTCCTTAGTTATTCTTTCTCCTGGAGTTAAAATAGGTAATCCAGGAGGATAAGGTGTTAAAGTCTGTGCTGAAATGTATCCCACAGATTTTTTTAAAGAAACTCTCTTTGTATTAGTAGAAAAAAATGCATCTCGAGGAAGCATTACAACTTCAGTAGAAAGTGGAGGAATTTGAAGTTTCTGAATCTCATAATCTCCAGAGTATTTTTTGGAAATATCTGTTATAGCATACACCAACTTCTCTACATCCTCTTTTGATGTACCAAATCCACTTATCGCTACTAAATTAAACATATCAGCACAGTCAACTTGGATTTTATATTCCTTAGCAAGGATTTCTTCTATTTTATACCCTGTAAGACCTGTCTTTGTAACATTTATTGTAAGTTTTGTAAGATCTAAATCATAATATTCTGATTTGATTTCTTTTCTTGTCAAAGCAAATATATTAGGAAGTTTGTTAATTTCTTCTCTTGCCTTTTCACAATAAGAAATAATTTTACTAAAAACTTTAGTTCCATTTTTTACTACTTGCATTCTCGCTGCATCAATAGATGCTAAAATAAAATAATTTGGACTTGTGGTTTGAAGCATGGATACAACTCTTTTTACTCTGTTTATATCAATCTTTGAAGAATTAAAATGTAATACTGATGCTTGACTTAATGCTGAAAGTACTTTATGAACTGAATGCACACACATATCAGCTCCCACCTCCACAGCTGAAACAGGTAAGTCAGGATGGAACTTCAAATGCGGACCATGTGCTTCGTCTACTAATAAAATTTTGTTATGTTTTTTACAAACTTCTTGTATTTTTATAAGATCAGGACATATACCATTGTAGTTAGGAGAGGTTATAAATACTGCTTTTGCTTCTGGATAGTTATTAATATATTCTTCTACTTCTTTAGAAGAAATTTCATATATTATGTCCCTTTGTTGATCCACTACAGGTTTAGCCCATATGGGCCATACACCTGCAAGAATTATACCTGCTAAAACTGACTTATGACATGTTCTTGAAAGTATTACAGAATCTCCAGGATCACAAGCAGACAACAACATAGCGATATTACCTACAGTGGAACCATTTACTAAGAAAAATGAATTTTTTACATTGTAAGCTTTAGCCATAAGCTCTTGAGCAAGTTTTATACAGCTTACAGGATCATGTAAAGAATCTACTTCAGGAAAAACAGTTACATCTAAGTAATATACATTACGTTTTGTAAAATCCCTTAATTTAGGCAAGATACTAGCACCATTTTTATGTCCCGGAGTATGAAAAGATGTTACTTTGTTCTTTGCATGATTAAGTAAAACATCCAAAAGTGGTGTTGAATTTTGTGTAATTTTCATTTTTTGTTTTAGTTTATATTTTTTTCTTTTTTTTGTCAATATTTAAAATAAAATTTTTAAATGATAATTGAATTTTATTTCATTATTTTATAATTAAAAAATTCACAAAAACCTATGAAACCAAACATAAATATAGAAACTCCTTATTATTTTATCGACGAAAAAAAGATATTTAAAAATTTAAAAAAAATATCCTGGCTTAAAGAAAAAACCGGTGTAAAGGTAGTGCTTGCTTTAAAATGTTTTTCAACATGGAGCGTCTTTGGTTTACTTCGTGAATATCTTGATGGTACTACAAGCAGCTCATTATACGAAACACGCCTAGGATATGAAAAATTCGGTAAAGAAACTCATGCATATTGCGTTGGATACACATTAGAAGATATAAAAGAAATTAAAAAATATTCTAACATAATTATATTTAACTCTATAAGTCAACTAAAAAGATTTTACAAAGAAGTAAAAGGATTAAGCATAGGAATAAGGATTAATCCTAAAGTAAGTTATTCACAATATGATTTAGCTGATCCTGCAAGAAAATTTTCAAGGTTGGGTGTAATTGATAAAAATGAGATCAAAAAAATAATAAATCTTATTGATGGTGTCATGTTTCATTTTAATTGTGAAAACGACAATTTTGAAAATTTTTCTAATAACTTGGATTATATTTCAAAAGAATTTGAAGATATTTTACATAAAATGAAATGGGTTAGTCTAGGAGGTGGTATTTATTTTACAAAAAAGGGCTATCCTCTAAATGAGTTCGCAAAGAAACTAAAATCTTTTATAAAGAAGTTCAAACTTCAAGTATATTTAGAACCAGGAGAATCTGTAGTTACAGAAGCTGCTGAGTTAGTAACAAAAGTAGTAGATATAGTACATAATGAAATTGATATTGCTATAGTAGATGCTTCTACAGAACCTCATATGTTAGATTTACTTATTTATGGTACTCCTGCAAAAATTAAATCATATCCTGACGGGAAATATAGATATATGATAGCTGGGAGATCATGTTTAGCTGGAGACATATTTGGTGTTTATAATTTTAGAAAAAAATTAAAAGTTGGAGATATAATAAGAATACAAGATGCTGCGGGATATACAATGGTAAAGAAAAATTGGTTTAATGGTTTACAAATGCCTTCTATTGTAGTAAAAAGACTAAATGGTAATATAGAAGTAGTCAGAAAATTCACATATGAGGATTATTTATATAGTTTATCATAAAAGTTCATTAAAAAATCTAAAATTTAAAGCAGGAGGTTAAAAACTATGGCAAGAAAAAATGTTTTACTTATAGGTGCAGGAGGTGTAGCACATGTAGCTGCACATAAAATAGCAATGAATAATGACATATTAGGTGATCTATGTATAGCTTCTAGAACACAAAGTAAATGTGACAAAATTATAGAAAGTATTAAAAGAAAAGGAAATATAAAAGATACCTCAAAGAAAATATATTCAAGACAAGTAAATGCATTGGATGTCAAGGCTGTAGTAGAATTAATAAAAGAAACAAAATCAGAAATGGTAATAAATTTAGGACAATCCTATGTTAATATGTCAGTACTTGAAGCTTGTATAGAAACAGGAGCAGCATATTTTGATACAGCAATACATGAAGAACCCGATAAAGTTTGTGAAAATCCTCCATGGTATGCAAACTATGAATGGAAAAGAAAAGAAATATGTGAAAAAAAAGGTATTACTGCGATTTTATCTGTTGGTGCAGATCCAGGTATTGTGAATGCATATACTGCATATGCAAAAAAACATTATTTTGATGAAATAACCACTGTAGATATAGTAGATGTAAATGCAGGAAATCATGGAAAATTTTTCGCTACTAATTTTGACCCTGAAATAAACTTTAGAGAATTTGTAAAAGCATGGGTGTGGATTGATAAAAAATGGGTAGCTGAACCAGTACATACAATAAAAAGAGAATTTGATCTTCCTGGATTAGGAAGATATACTGTGTATTTAAACGGACATGATGAAATACATTCTTTATCTCAAAATATGGATATAAATACAATAAGGTTCTGGATGTATTTTTCTGATCATTATCTTAATGTATTTAACACATTAAAAAACATAGGATTAACTTCTCACCTCCCCATAAAAACACATGATGGAAAAGAAGTAATTCCCTTAAGAGTTTTAAAAGCTCTTCTTCCTGATCCCGCTTCGTTAGCTGGTCCTAACTATACTGGTGTAGAATGGATAGGTAATTTTATAGAAGGAAAAAAGAATAATAAGGAAAGAAAAATGGTAATATATCTAATATGCGATCATCAAGAAGTATGGAAAGAGGTTGAATCACACGCAATTTGTTATACAGCAGGTGTTCCCCCAGTAGTCGCAGCAATACTTGTAGCAAAAGGAATTTGGGATGTTAAAAAAATGGTGAATGTAGAAGAATTAGATCCTGATCCATTCCTTGAAATTCTTTCAAAAAATGGACTAAAGACACATATAATAGTAGAAGAAATTGAAAGGAAAGAGATTTAATTTAGTTTAAGTTTTAATTTTTTAAAGTAATTCAAAATATTTTTTCTTGGAATTACAAGTTTAATATATTGAGAGATGTCTTTTCTCAATTGAAGTCGTAAAGTAAAAACTTTTTTATGCAAGGTTGGATGAATAAAATTTTTAGCTATTTCTTCCATCGGATAAATTACAAATTTTCTATTTTGAATTTTAGGATGAGGTATTTTTAAATTTTTAGTATTGATTATTTTTCTTCCATAGAAAAGAATATCTATATCAATAATTCGTGGTTGATATCTTTCTTTTTCATAAGTTCTACCCATAAGTTTTTCAATATCTTTAGCTAATTTAAGTAAACTAAATGGTGTCAAATTAGTATCAATTTTTACCACACAATTATAAAAATAGGGTTGTTTAGTATTTTCTAAAGGAGAAGTAAGATATATAGAAGAAATATCTAAAATTTTACAACTTTTTGCAATATAAGCAATTGCATTTTTTATATTTTCATATTTTTTGTATAAATTTGTACCTAAAGAAATATAAGCTATAACCATATATTACAAATTTTCACAAAACTTTTTTTATTCTCTCTAAAGCCTCTTGAATTCTTTCCTTCGGTACTGTCAAGGCAAATCTTACATATCCCTCTCCACTTTTGCCCATACCTACTCCTGGAGTAACTACAACTCCCACATTTAAAAGTTTCTCAGCAAAAGATAATGAAGTCTCTTTCTTAGGAACTTTACACCATAAATAAAATGTCGCTTTTGGCAAAAACACATCTAAACCTAATTTTCTTAAACCATTAAACAAAATATCTCTTCTTTCTTTATATATTTGTCTTACATTTTCTATACAATCTTGTGGTCCTTCTAAAGCAGCTATTGCAGCATATTGTATTGCACTAAAAACTCCAGAGTCATAGTTATCTTTTACTTTCGATAAACCAAAAATTATATCTTTATTACCACAAACAAAACCTACTCTCCAACCAGTCATATTATATGTCTTAGAAAGAGAATGAAACTCTATACCTACATCTTTTGCACCTTTTATTGAAAGAAAACTTATAGGAGGGATTGAGTCGTCTAATTTATCATCTTTAAAATATATCTCAGAGTAGGCACAATCATGAGCAACAATTATGTTATACTCTTTTGCAAACTCAACTACTCTTTCAAAAAATTTCTTTGTAGCAACTTGTGTTGTCGGATTGTTGGGATAATTTAAAAACATTAATTTTGTTCTTTTAAGGATATCTTTAGGTATATCTTCTAATATTGGTAAAAAATTGTTATCTTCTTTTAAAGACATATAATACACTTTACCACCAGCAAGAATAACAGAAGAAGAATACACAGGGTAGCCAGGTTCAGGGACTAATACATAGTCATCTTTATCTACAAATGCCAATGGTAAATGAGCTATACCTTCTTTTGAACCTATTAAAGAGTGAACTTCATTATTAGGATCAAGTTCTACATTAAATCTTTTTTTGTACCAATTAGCCACAGCAACACAAAACTCTTCCAATCCCTTTCCAAAAGGATATTGATGAGTTTTAGGATTATCTATTGCTTTTTTCATAGCCTCTATAATATGAGAATGAGTAGGTAAATCTGGATCACCCACACCTAAAGAAATTATATCTACTCCTTTCTGTTGAAGTTCTTTTTTCTTTCTATCAAGTTCAATAAACAAATAAGGAGGTAGACTCATTAATTTATCACTATATTTTATTTCCATATTTTAAAAGCCTCCCTCTTTTATGAAATTATGATAGTTTTTAAATAATAAAAATTACAAACTTTTTAAAAAATAAAATCAAAAACGTGTTTTTTATCATAAACATTACATCATCCATTTTTTTAAAAAAAATACACATTTTTACTTTCATCTGAATTATTAAAAATTAAAAAATCATAAAAACTTATATCTCATATTATAAAAGTCTCTATGCTATAACTTTATAAAAAGAAAAAATTAAACGAACAATCTATTGTTTAACTTAACGCAAAACTTTTATAGGTTTTTAATCATTAATAACGCATCTTCTCCATCAGGATAAAACTTTTTTTTAGTTTCTACTTCATTAAAACCAAATTTCTTATAAAAAGATATCGCTTTATAATTACTAACTCTAACTTCTAAAATCACAATTTTTATGTTAAGAGGAATTAATTCATTAAATAAGTATAAAAGAAGTCTGCTTCCTATACCTTTATTTTGATATTCTTTCTTAACGGAAATATTAAGAATATGAGCTGTATCATTTGATAACCAACATACAACATAACCTATTACATTATTATAAATTTTGCATACATAAAATTTTTTTATTTTATCTGAAAGTCTAATATTAAATAAAATAAAATCTCTACTCCAATGAAATTTAAAATTTTCTTTTTCTATTAAATATATCTGTAATACATCTTCATCTTTAGCCTCTTTAATTACTACATTATCTAAAGTTGAAGTTAACTCCATAATTTATAGTTTTTTACTGAATTCAAAAAGAGTTTCTAAACACAAAATAACTCCAGAAACATCTACCTTATTTTTTAAAGCAACATCAGACGCAGTCCCATGACCAGGTGAAACTCTTATAAACGGTAACCCAACAGTTATATTCACTATATTATAACCACATAATAATTTTAGTGGCACCATTGCTTGATCATGATATGTAGCAACTATAAGAGAGTTCGTATTTCTTTTAGCATAATTAAATGCATCTGAAGCCTGCAGAGGAAAGATAATTTCTATACTTAAATGCTTTTTTAATAATCTAATCCCATCTAGAATAATTGTTTTTTCTTCTTTCCCTATTTTTCCTTCTTCTCCTGAATGAGGATTTAAATTACAGAAAAAAATTTTTTTTACTTTTTTCTCTTCATATTTATTAATAAAATTAACAACATTATTAACTTGAAAAAATATATCTTTGCTATTTAAGTTTTTTGAAACATCTACCAAAGGTACATGTCTTGTTAATAACAATACTCTATATATATTACCTTCTTTATCTTTCCCTTTCATCAACATACTTATTTTATTTTTGCTTATATTAAACTTATCCGCAAAATATTCTGTATGACCTTTAAAATTCTTATAAAATTTACAAATTTTACTTTTTGAAATAGGCATTGTAAGAACAAAAAACTCTAAATTATTTCTCAAAAAAAAATTAACTACTTCACACATTTTTTCTAAAGAAAAAAATGAAATTTTCCCTATAAATTTTTTAACTTCTGAATTTTTAATTTCGGGTAATATATCTATTACCAAACAATGATTTTTAGAGAGATCTAAAAGTTGAAAAGATTGTAGAATCTCTGTGTTAACTTTAAAAGGAAAAAAAGTTAGATTATATTTATAAGCTATGTATTTTAACCAATTAAAATTACCTATAATTATAGGATTAAAATAGCCTATGAAAGGATTATGCGAAGAAGACAAAATTTTTAACACCAACTCATAACCAACTCCATCTGCATCTCCACAACTTATAATAAGCCATTTTTTTTGAAGCATATCTCATTTTATTATTTCAAAATATTGGATTTTGGCTTTACTTTTAAGTTGTTCTACAAACTGTTCATAATACTTCTCAGCGTTTCTTCTTGCAACATACTGAAGTAAATCTTCTTTTATTTGTTCAAAATCTGGCTTTCTTTTTGCTCTGTATTCTATAACTTTCGCTATATGATAACCAAATTTCGTCTCAAATACATCACTAACCTGACCTTCTTTCAAAGAAAAAACAACCTTTTCAAATTCTGCAACAGTATCTCCCCTTGCAATAAAACCTAAATCGCCACCTCTATCTTTACTCCCAGGATCTTCAGAGTATTTCTGCGCTAAAGTTGCAAAATCCTCTCCCTTATCTATTTTGGACTTTATTTCTCTTGCTCGTTTTAAAGCTTCCTCTTTTTTTTCTTTAGAAAAATCCGGTTCGACTCTTATTAATATATGTCTTACTCTTACCTGTTCACTAAAATATCTTTCTACTAACTGAGCCAAAAGTTTTAATTCATTTTTTTCTTCTTCTGGTAATTTAACATCTTCTTTTTTTTCTATTATTTTTATAACCTTATTAAAAATCTCTTTTGCTTCTGCTTCTGTTGGTTCTTTTAAATTTTTCTTAATCTCTTCATCAATTAATTTCAACACCATTATTTGTTCTTCTATTTTCTTTTCAAATTGTTTTTCTGTCAAGTTCTCTTTTTTTAACTCTTGATAAAACATTAAATCAGAAGGAAATCTTGACTTAACAGTCTTTATACCTTCTTCAATCTCTCTTTTGGTAACCTTAATGTTTCTTTTTTTAGCCTCTTGAAGTAATAATTTATCAGCTATCAGCTGATCTAACACCTTTTGTTTTATTTCTTTTATTTCTTTTTCAGATAACTCTTTTGCTGAAAGTTGTTTTAGCTGTTCTAATGTAACATTAAGGAGTTTCTCATACTCTGACTTCATTATATTTTCATTATTTACTTTAACTATCACTTTCTCAACTACAGAAGTATTAATTTTAGTTATTATTACCAAGAAAAAAAATATAAAGAGAAATTTTTTCATTTATTTTCTCCTTTACTATTATTTTAGATTTAATGGTTATTTATACAAAATTATATTATGATTGTAAATGGAAAGGAAAAAAATTATTGTTTTTCTTTTGTAACTGTACTTATAAAAATTTCTTCTAAAGGTATCCTTTGCCATTCTTTATTTTCTACTATTTTTAAAATTTTACCCTTATGAATTATAGCTACACGATCACACACTTTTTCAAGCTCCGAGATAAGATGAGAAGAAAAAAATATTGTTTTGCCTTGTGACTTAAGTTGAAGTATAAAATCTCTTATCTCTTTTATGCCTAATGGATCAAGACCACTTGTGGGTTCATCAAATACTAATATAGCTGGATTGTGAATTATTGCTTGTGCTAATCCTAATCTTTGAATCATACCTTTTGAATATTCTGATATTTTTCTATCAATACTGTCAGAAAGTTTAACAAAATCAATTACTTCTTTAATTCTTTTATTATCTATAAAACCTAATGAAAGACTTGCATATAATTTGAGTAATTCTAAACCTGTAAAATTTTTATTGAAACTTACTAATTCTGGTAAATAACCAATGTGTTTATTTATCCTCCAATCCGGGATTTTGTTACCAAACACATATATCTCACCAAAATCAGGAAACAAAAGCCCCAAAATTAACTTTATTGTAGTCGTTTTACCAGAACCATTAAGACCTAATAAACCAAAAATTTCATTTTTATAAACTTCAAAACTAACCTCTTCTATACCTATAACATACTTTGTTTTTAAAAATTTATGCTTTTTATATATCTTTTTGAGTCGTTTTACTTCTATTATTTTCTCGCTATTCATAATTTTATAAACTTTACCATATTAATACCGGAAACTTGTTCAAGAGAAGAAATTAATTGCGAAGTAATTTCACTATCTACATTAATAAAAGTTAGTGCCTCACCACCTGGTATTTTTCTTGCCACAAACATCTTTGCAATATTTATGTTATTGTCTCCCAAAATTGTGCCTATCTTTCCAATTATACCTGGCTTGTCTATATTAGAAACTACAATAATATTTCCTTCAGGTTCTAAATCTGCATCCATACCATTGATTTCTATTATTCTACAATTATTATCTGAGATCAAAGTACCAGAAATAGTATAAGTGCTTTTAGAAGTTTCAACTTTGGCAGTTATATATTCTTTATACTCTTTACCTTCTCTAAGTTTGGTTTCTTTAATAGATATTCCTCTTTCTTTAGCAATTATTTGAGAATTTATAAAATTAAGTTGGATATCTACAAATCTTGAAAGAAAGCTTTTAACATATGCTGAAGTTAAGATATATGTATTTATATTATTAAAAATTTCTCCTACATACTGAATTTCTATTTGTTTTACAGCTTCAAGAGTAAGATGGCTTTGTAGTAAACCAATTTTCTCAACTAATTTAATATAAGGTTTTAGTTTCTCATACATCTGAAAATCAATTGAAGGAATATTTACTGCATTTTTTATAACCCCTTTTGTAAAAAAATCAACTATCATTAAAGAAACCTCTTGTGCAATCTTTACCTGTGCTTCTTCAGTAGAAGCTCCTAAATGTGGAGTAAACACAACGTTTTCCATTTTAAATAAAGATGAAGAAAAATCTGGAGGTTCTTTTTCAAATACATCTAAAGCAGCTGAGGATACTTTACCAGATTTTAATGCTTCATATAAATCATTTTCATTTATAATTCCTCCACGAGCACAATTTACAATTTTTACTCCATCTTTCATTTTTGAAATTGTTTCTTTATTGATTAAATTTTTTGTAGAATCTGTTTTAGGAATATGTAGACTAATAATATCAGATTCTTTTAACAAATCTTCAAAAGATTTAAGTTCTACTCCTAACTGATTAGCATATTCTTCAGAAACATATGGATCATAAGCTATAATCCGCATATCAAATGCTTTCATCCTTTTAGCTACTTCAGAACCAATTCTACCTAACCCTATAAGTCCTAATGTTTTTCCTTGAAGTTCATTACCTACAAATTTTTCTCTTTCCCATCTACCGGATTTTAAAGAGTTATGTGCTTGAGGTATATTTCTTACCATAGCCAGTATAAGACCAATTGTATGTTCACAAGCAGAAATAGTATTCCCTCCAGGAACATTCATCACTATAATTCCTTTTTTATTTGCAGCATTAATATCTACATTATCTACTCCAGTACCTGCTCTAACTATTAACTTTAACTTATCAGCAGATTCTATTATTTCCTTTGTAACTTTTACTTCAGAACGAATCAAAAGTCCTTCATAATCTCTTATTAAATTTTGAAGTTCTTCTTGAGTAGGTTTAGGTTTTATATCTACCTGAATTTCTGGGTGATTTAGTAGTAGTTCTAATCCCTCGGTATTTTTATATGTCATTAAAATTTTATATTTTTTCATCTATTTAAACTCCTTTTTTATAAATTATTTATTTTTTCTTCAAATGCTTTTACTCCACTACCTAATGGTATCTTTATTCCCAATTTATTTAAAACAACTTCTAAACCATAAATTCCAACCACTAAATCAAATCTATCAATATAACCCATATGAGCAATTCTTACAATTTTACCTTTTAGTTTATCTTGTCCACCAGCAATTGAAATTCCAAACTCTTCTCGCATTATTTTAACAACTTTCTGACCATCAACTCCTTCAGGCATCTCAATCGGGGTAACTATATTACTTATATGATTTTCATCACAAAAGATCTTTAAACCCATTGATTTTATAGCATATCTTGTAGCAATTGCTAGTTTTTCTGTATCTTCCCAAATTTTTTGCAATGTCTTTTCTTTTATCATTTCTATTGCTTTATGAATAGCCACAACTAAACTAACAGCAGGAGTAAAAGGAGTTTCTTTGTTCTCAATTGATTTTCTCATTCTTTTAAAATCAAAATAAAACTTTGGTAAGTTAGAATTCTCCACTAACTGCCAAGCTTTAGTACTCACACTAACAAAAGATAATCCGGGAGGACACATTAATCCCTTCTGTGAACCAGTTACTGCTACATCTACATTCCATTCATCATTCAAAAATTTTTGGTTTACTAAGCCACTTATTGTATCTACTACTAACACTGCTTGTGTATCCTTAACAATTTTGCCTATCTCTTCAATATTATTTACAACACCTGTTGAAGTTTCTGTGTGTGTTGTAAAAACAGCTTTTATATTTTTATTTTGTTGCAGAATTTTTTCTATATCTTTTGGATTTATAGCTTTACCCCACTCCACAGCTACTTTATGAACTTTTACTCCATACGCTTGACAAATTTTCTCCCATCTATCTCCAAAATTACCACATGAAGCTACTATAACTTCATCATCTTTTGATAACAAATTTACAACAGATGCTTCCATAGCAGCAGTACCTGAACCTGTTACCATCAAAACATCTCCCTTAGTCTGAAAAATATATTTCATGCCCTCTATTACTTCCACAAAAATTTTACCAAATTCAGAAGTTCTATGATGTAGGATAGGACGTGCTTCTGCCTGTGCTACCTCATGGGGAACAGGTGTTGGTCCCGGTGTTAATAGAAAATATTTTTTCATTTTTTCCTCCTTTTAAATAAAAATATTGTGAAATTTTTCACAATATATAAAATATTATTTAAAAAAGTCAATAGTTTTAAAAAATTATTTTATTTTTATAATTTCAGGCGAAATAAAGAAATTATTACCTCCTATGTGATGGATGGTTTTCGCTTTATGAGAAATTAAATATTTATCATATACATTTTCATCTACTGCACAATATACCACTTCTCCTACGTATAACTTCACACCACTATACTCTTTCACATCAAAAAGCTTTGCTTCTATAAACCCGACACAATTTTTAAGATGAACTGTATTAACTTTGTAACCATCTTCATATAATATATTAAATTTTTTAAATTTGTCTTCTTCTTTACCAGATGTCTTCCCAGTCATAATTACTACATTTAATAAACTATAAGAGGGAACATTAATTACAAACTCTCCGTATTTTTCTATAAGTTCTGAAGTATAATGAGTTGAAGCTACACACACCACTACTAAAGGAGGATCATCATTTAAAGGAGTAATCCATGCAATTGGTGCAATATTTTTTATATTTTTATTTCCTGAAGTAATCAAACAACAAGGACCATGATTGATTAAATGATAGAATTTATGTATATCTAATTTTTTCATAAAACTACCTTCTTTATATTACAAGGATTATATTAAAGGATTATGTTGAATATACAATAAATTTCCTTTTTTATTATATTCGTTTATCTCAGACATTACTTTTTCAATTATTTTCTCATTTGGTTTTAATAACTTTAAGATAAAAGTAATACTATATCCTTTATAATTTTTTTCTACTTCTCTTTCAATAAAAACTTCTATATTTTTATTTATATTTTTATTTCTTAAAATTTTATCTTTAAAATCTAAAATCGATTTCTCATCTTTACTTAAAACCTGAATTCTTACTAAATGAACAAAAGGTGGATACTTTAATTCTTCTCTAATTTTCAATTCGTTATTATAAAAATTTTCATAACCATTAAATAAATAAACAGCATCTTCTTTAGAAATATTTTCAATATAAAATTCTATCTGTCTATCCTGGGGCAAAGATGAAGCAAAAGTTTTTATTATTCTATAAAAATTTTCATAGTTCAGATAATTAGGCTTCTGCAAAAATTCAGATATTGAAAGAAAATACAAACTACCTATATTTGAAAAATCAATTTTATAGATATAATTCAAAATCTCCAAATTCGAAAGTAACACATCAATACTTCTTCTGTTGAATTCTTCTATCTTTTGTAATTTTTTAATATTATTCATCTCGGAAGTTATCTCTTCTATAATAGCTCCTTTTATTTTACTTCTTAAAAAATCTATAATCTTTTTATCTTTAAATATAATTTCTCTATAATAAGGACTACCACATTCTGAACATATAAAAACTTTCTTAGATTTAGTAAGTACTTTAAAATTTTTTTTAGAATAAAATTTCTTACAAACTAAACAAACATAAAATCCTCTAGAACCTCTATAAGGGAAAATTACTAATGTTTGTTTAAATTTATATATATCTTTAGAAATAACTTCAGTTAAAGTTTTGTTTGCTGTAATTATTTTAACATTGTTACCTATTTCTAAACATTTTTTATTAGAAACTAAAGGATAGCTATAAATATATGACACCGAATGAAAAAAACTACTGTATACTAACCTACAAGAATAATTTTTTATCCTTTTTTCTAAAATAAACAAACTATTATACATGGGCACCTCTGGATTTCTATATCCTAATGAATCACACTCATCTACTACTATATAAGAAATATTTTCAAAAGGCAAAAATACCCCAATTTTTGTAGCAAAAACTACATTTATAAGCTTATTTCTTATAAGATACCAAATTTTATATCTTTCTTCTAAAGAAACTTCACCAGTATAAAATGCAAAATTTTTGTTTAATTTCATATCTATGTTAGTCTTTTTATAAAAAAATTCATAAAAGTCATTTATGTAATTTGTATTAGGAAAAATAATTAATAATTGTAAATCTTTTTCAATAGAATAAAAAATTAATTCTTTATAAAATTCAAATTTTTCTTGTATGCTGGATGGTACAAATAAACTTATCTTTTTTAAGTTTATTTTTTCTAATGTTTTTAAATATTTATATTCTATTAAAAATTTAAATTTATTATTTTCTTCGTTTTTTAAAATAACAGCATCTTTTATCACAAATTTGTGTGATATTGGAAAAAACTGATTCAAGAAAAGTCCAAAAGAAATCAAATAAATCCTAGAAAACCATTCTGCTGTCATAAGTTGTTCTTTATCAAAAAAGGGAAAAGGATCTATAACAGACTTTATAGGTTTTATAAAAGTCAACTCTTTTTTATCAAATCTTAAATCATCGTATACATCAACAATAACTCCTATCTTTCCAACCTCTCTTCCAAAATCTACTTCTACTCTGCTTCCTATTAGATTAAAAGAAGTATTTCTGTTTGATAAAAAATAAGTATATCTTTGATTTAAAGGTATAGGGAATATAACATCACAAAAGATTTTATCCATATTCTTATTCATAATTATTTTTTTTTAATATTTAGAATCTTCATAATTAGCTTCATATCTTGCCATACATATTTTTTTAATGATGGGTTTCTTAAAAGAGCTGCAGGATGATAAGTAGGTATTATCTTTATATTTAATTCCTTCACTTCATACTCAAAAATTTTCCCCCTCAATTCTGAAATTGGAACTTCATTTTTAGTTAACGCCTTAGTAGCTGTAAAACCTAAACAACAAATCACTTTTGGTTTAATAATACTTATTTGTTGTTTTAGATATTCAAAACAAGAATTTATTTCTTCAGAACTTGGAGGTCTATCATTATTTCTTAAATTAGGATCAGGAACTACACCTGGATGACATTTTACTACATTGGTAATATAAACATCTTCTCTCTTTAATCCCATAGCTTGAATTATTTTTGTTAAAAGTTCTCCAGCTTTGCCTACAAATGGCCTTGCCTGTTTATCTTCTTCATATCCTGGAGCTTCTCCTACAAACATCAACTCAGCTTTTTCATTACCTTCGCCAAATACCACATTAGTTCTACTTTTATAAAGTAAACATCTTTTACACTGAAGCACTTTAAGCTTTAATAACTCCAATTCATTATCTTTTTTTCTAAGTTGAAGGTTTTCTAAATATAAACCATCTAGAAAATATATATAAGAGGCAAGTTTAATTAAAAGTTTTAATTTTTCATTATTATTGTTCATTTTTATCTTTCATCATCTTTTCTACTAAACTTAATAAAATCTTTGCAAAGATATATTTTTTGATCCTTTTATATCTTTTTATACTTCCATCCTTAAAAATAAAAGTTGGTGTTATATAATTACTCTCAAAACTATCAGGATAATTAAGTATAATTAGATCAAGATTTTTATTTATCAACTTTTCTAAAGCAAAATCAAAAGATTTTTCTTTATTCGTTTCTAAAGCAAAACCTATGAGAATTTGATTTTCTTTTTTATTCTTACCGCAATATCCAAGAATATCTTTTGTGGGTTTCAATTTTAAAGTTTTATAATTTGTTTTTTTTATCTTTTCCTTAGAAAATTTATACGGTTTAAAATCACATACTGCAGCAGATGATATAAAAACATCCGAGATCTTAAAAAATTTTTTAACTAACTTGAACATTTCATCTGAAGTTTCTACGTAATAAGTTTTTACATTTTTAGGTGGCTTCAAATATGTCGGTCCACTGATAAGTATTACTTTATACTTTTTAGAAAAAACTTTAGCAATGTGATAACCAACTTTACCAGAAGAGAGATTAGATATAAATCTTACAGGATCTATATATTCTCTTGTGGGGCCTGCAGTAATTAAAACGTATTTTTTTAACATCCATTTTCACAGTATCTTACTTTAACATTTTTTTTATAAATTCCAAAATCTCATCTACTTTAGGAAGTTTTCCTTTTCCTTCCACACCACACAATAATTTCCCTTCGTTAGGTTCTAAAATTTCATAACCTATTTCTTTAAGCATACTTACATTTTTTTGAGTAATCGGGTGAGTCCACATATTCACATTCATAGAAGGGCAAAGCAGTACCTTAGTTTTTTTAATATCTGCAGCATAAATAGTTGAAACCAACAAATCCTCTGTTTTACCATATGCCAATTTTGAAATAGTATTACAACTACATGGAACAACAACTATCAAATCTGCCCATTGAGATAAAGAAATATGTAACGGAGAAAATTCATACTCACAAAACATATCCACATATACTTTATCTCCTGAAAGTTCTTGAAATAATAAAGGTGAAATAAGTTTTGTAGCATTTTGAGTCATTATACATTTTACATTATAATTTTCTCTTTTCAGTTTCCTTATAAGATCACATACTTTATATAACGCTATTCCTGCCGTGATTCCTACAATAATGTTATTTTTCATTTTTTCTTCTTAGACTTCTTTTCAGAAGTTTTTTCACTATCTTCTTCTTTTTCTTCTGTTACACCAACAGATTGTAAAAGAAAACCTAACTTTTTCCTTGTTTCCAATGGCCCTAACTTCTTAATATCATCGATACTAACTCTCCCTGTTAATACATCATATATAGCAATATTTAACCTTTCACTATCTAACAAATCCTTATACTCCTCTTTATATTTCAGTTCTGCAGCCCAACGAGCTATATAAGGAACTACTTTGTATTTATCATACTTTGCTGAAAGTATTACTTTATGTATTTCTTTATGTATTTTTTCTATATCTTCTTTGATCCCCATATTTTTACTCCTTTTATTTAAATTTTATTTTTTATTATTAATTAAATTATATATTTCAACACATTTTTCAAGAATTCCCTCTAAATATTCTAATTTAAGCATACTAGAAGCATCACATAGCGCTTCTTCAGGACAAAGATGTGTTTCTATGAACAAACCATTTGCTCCAGCTGCTAAAGAAGCATAACAGTATGTAGAAATATACTGTGGTTGTCCCCCAGAAGCATCTTTAGAAGTAGGACCAGGAATTCTTACTATATGAGTCACATCTACAATAACTGGAAATCCTATTTCTTGCATAATAGGAATACTTCTTAAGTCAAAAATCATATTGTTATAACCAAATATAGTCCCTCTCTCTGTCAGCAAAATTCTATCATTATTTACTGACAAAGCTTTTGATACAACCTTTTTCATATCCCAAGGTGCTAAAAATTGTCCTTTTTTAAGATTTAAAACCTTTTTAGTTTTTGCTGCTTCTACAACAATATCTGTCTGCATACATAAATAAGCTGGAATTTGAATAACATCTAATACCTCCTTAACATACTCAACTTCTGTTTTACAATGAACATCAGACAAAATAGGCACTCCTAATTCTTGTTTAACCTTTGATAGAATCCTTAAGCCCTCTTTCAAACCAGGACCACGATAATTCTCAACTGATGACCTATTTGACTTATCATATGAAGCTTTAAAAATAAAAGATACATTGAGTTTATCTGTAATTTTTTTAATTTCTTCGGCTATTGTTAATGTAATTTTTTCTGTTTCTATTACACAAGGACCTGCTATAAGTAAAAGTGGTTGCCCTTTACCAATTTTTATATTGCCAACTTCGATAGTCTTCATACAAATTTCTTCATTATTTCTCTTACTTTATCTAAATCTTCTTGTGTGTCCACAGAAATCGGACTTTTATCTACTAAAACTGTTTTAATTCTATAACCATTTTCTAATATTCTTAACTGCTCTAATTTCTCCAATTTTTCTAAGGGACTCTGAGGTAATGATAAAAATTTAAACAAAAAATCTCTTTTATATCCATATACTCCAATATGTCTATAAAATCTATATTTATTTAAAATATCGTTATTAAAAGAAAAAGTAAAGTTTTCTATTTTAAACTCATCTCTTATAAAAGGAATTATAGATCTACTAAAATATAAAGCATAGTTTTTCTTATCTACCACAACTTTAACAAAATTAATATTGAATAATTCACTAAAATAAGTAATTCTACAAATAGGTGTAACTATATGTAGGTGTTTATTTCTTTTAAGCTCTAATATTAATCGAGATAGAATATCCGAAGTAATCATTGGTTCATCTCCTTGAATATTCAAGACTATTGAACAAGGAATCTTTTTTGCAACCTCTGCTACTCTGTCAGAACCACTTTTGTGATGTCTAGATGTCATCATTACATCCCCACCAAATTTTTTAACTATATCATAAATCCTTATATCATCCGTAGCTACTACCACTTTATCTATCAACTTACACCTCTTTGTATTCTCATAAACCCACTGAATCATCGGTTTATCATTTATCAACGCCAAAGGTTTACCTGGTAATCTAACTGAATTATATCTAGCTGGAATAACAGCTAAAACTTTAATTTTTTTTCTATTTAAATTTTTAATCATCTTATCTTTTAATTATTCTTAAAATATCACTATAAGTAGCAAATAACAATAGTGAAAACAAAAATGTTAAACCAATTAAATTAGAAATCTCAAATAATTTCTTGGATGGCAATTTTTTAGTAATAGCCTCAAGAAAACAAAACATTACATGTCCTCCATCTAATACAGGTATAGGAAATAAATTAAACAAAGCTAGCATTGAAGAAATTACTCCTACAGTATACAAAAAATTTTCTAATCCAGCTTTAGCTGCTTTAGATAAAACCTGAACTATACCTACTGGACCTGCTATTTCGGGTTTTTGAAATTTAATTATTTTGTCTATTAAATACTTAACAGAAAAAATACTTAAAAATATAGGTTGATAAACTGCCATCTTAAGAGACTCTATAAAATTCACTTTCTCCACTTTATAACCAGGAGTAATACCTATTATTCCTTTCTTTGTTGTGGGATCTTCCTCAGGAATTATTTCAAAATATAATATATTATTATTTCTCAATACTTTTAATAAAATCTTTTTTCCAGCTGAATTGTGAATTACTTCTGCTAATTTAGACCATGAGTTAATTTCTATATCATTAACTTTTAAGATTCTATCATTTTGTTTTAAACCTACAACAGCCGCTGGTTTGCCCTCAATTACTTCTCCTATTACCGGTTCATCTGAAATTACTGTTAAACCAAAAAAATACAACAACATAAAAAAAATTATTACTGCCAATACATAATTCATAAATGGTCCCATAACAACTACTAACATTCTTTGATACCATTTTTTACCAAAAAAGCTATCACTTTCAGTATCAAGTTCTTCTATGTTTTCTCCTTTTAATCTTACTGCTCCACCTAGAGGGAGTAAACATAAAGAGTATCTAGTCTCCCCTATTGTCTTTCCTATAATTTCTTTACCTAGACCAAAACAAAATTGTAAAACTTTGATTTTTAATATCTTAGCTATTATAAAATGTCCAAACTCATGAAAAAAAATTAATAAACCAAAAGCAAAAATTATAAGTAGTACTGTTAACATCTTTTTACTTCCTTTCTTTCAAAAATTTTTTATTTAAATACTCTCTTGTAATTTTATCTAAATTAAGTATATCATTCAAAGATTGTATTTTAATAGGTTTATGTTCTTCTATTATCTTTGAAAGAATCTTATATATCTCATCAAATTCTATTTCTCTATTTAAAAACTTCTCAACCAAAACTTCATTTGCAGCGTTAAATACAACCAAATAACTATGTTCTTGATTAATAGCTATATTTAAAATCAATTTCAATAGTGGAAATTTTTTATAATCAACATTATAAAACTCTAAACGGTTTAAATCATAAAGTGATAAAGTATTAGAAAAATTTTCTATTCTTTTATTCAAACACATACCTAATGCATAAGATATAGGTATGCACATATCCGGGCAAAATAATACAGCTTTTATATTACCATCTATAAACTCTACTAATGAATGAACAATTGATTGAGGATGTATAATTATGTCTATATTTCTGTAAGGAATATCAAACAAAAAATGAGCTTCAATATACTCAAATCCTTTATTAACTAATGTGGCAGAATCAACAGAAATTTTTTTTCCCATTTTCCACACAGGATGTAATGTAATTTTTTCTGGGGTTTTATCTTTTATATTTTTTTTAAATAATGGACCTCCTGAAGCAGTTAAAATTACCCTTTTTATATCCTCTTTTCTTTCATTATTTATACATTGTAAAATTGCAATATGTTCACTATCTATAGGAATAAGAGAAATTTTATTTTTTCTTATTTTTTTTATTAATAGATTACCACCTACCACTATCGTTTCTTTATTGGCTATGGCTATATTTTTTATTTTTTTATCAATAGCATAAAAAGTAGGTTTTAAACCGCCTATACCCACTATTGCATTTACTAATATGTCTGGCTTTGTTTTATCTATTAATTCTAAAATACCCTCCTCTCCCCAAAAAACTTTTTTATTTTTACAAGAAAAAACTTTAGCATTTCTTTCTACTACACAAACATATGGAACTTTAAAATCTTTCGCTTGTTGTTCTAATAATTCTAAGTTACTTTTAGAAGATAAACCTACAACTTCAAAGTACTTTTTATTTTTAGAAATTACATTCAAAACATTTTTGCCAATAGATCCAGTCGAACCTAAAATTAAAACTTTCATTTATTTTGATTTCAAAAAAAACAATATCAAATAATAAAAAATTGGCGATGTAAATAAAAAACTATCAAACCTATCCATCATACCTCCATGACCAAATAACAAATCATCAGAATCTTTAAAACCACAGTCTCTCTTTATAAGTGATTCAGTTAAATCTGATATAGTAATAAGAGGAGTTATTATAATAGCAACTAACATTAATTCTTTAAACGAAATAACCATATCCATCTGAAATACTCTACAAAAGAACAAAAATCCAAGTATCCCAAAAATAATACTGCTTACAAAACCCACTATAGTTTTTTTAGGACTTACAACTGAAGCAAGTTTTTTTTTACCGAAAATAGAACCAAAAAAATATGAAGAATTATCTGCTATCCATATGGTAAAAAACAAAATATATGTGAGTTTCATCCCATAATTTTTAATATCTCTTATAAGATAAAGATGTGATAAACACCAAGCAAAAAAAAATGGAAAAAGAAAACTAACACTTATTTTTCCTACAGCACCTAACGGTTTTTGTCTTATAATCTCTAATAGACTTATAAAAAGCAAAATTAAAGTAATGTTTGTAGAAGTAAAATAAATCGATAATTTACTAAATTGAATATGTTCAAGTATTATAGAAAAAAACACAACCACACCTACCAAAAATGCAATGAATCCAGAAATTTCATAACCTACTTTATTTACCATATATACAAATTCTTTTAAAATATAAATTAAAATTATTAATAAAAATAATAAAAATAAAAAATTTCCATAATATATACTTATTATTGCTATTGGTATACCAAAAACACCAACTAATATTCTTGGTAACAACATTATATTACTTATACCTCACATGCTAAAACTATTTTTATTCTGGTATTCTTCCAAATCTTCTTTCTCTATTTTGAAAATCCTTTATAGCTAAAACAAATTCTTCAGGTGTAAAATCAGGCCAAAGTGTTTTTGTAAAGTAAAGCTCAGTATAAGCTAACTGCCACAACATAAAATTTGAAATTCTTAACTCACCAGAAGTGCGTATTAAAAAATCTAGTTCTGGAAGATCTTTGGTATATAAAAATTTTTCAAACTTTTCTTCATCTATTTTCTTAATTCCAGAATTTAAAATTTTATTAACAGCATTAATAATTTCAGAACGGCCACTATAGTTAATACATAAATTTAAAATTAATCCTGTATTATTTTTAAGCTTCTCCTCTAACTTCTTTAACATATTCCTTGTAACTTCATCTAATTTAGAAATATCACCACTAATTAAAACTTTTATATTATTCTTCAATAAATTATTTTCTTCTTTTTTTATATAATTTCTTAGTAATTTAAACAAATTTTTAATCTCATCTTTGGGCCGTTGCCAGTTTTCAGTAGAAAAAGCAAAAAGAGAAAGACACTTTATGCCTAATTTAACAGAAGTCTCTGTTATTAATTTAACTGTCTTTGCACCTGCCTTATGTCCAAAAATCCTAGGCAACCCCCTCTTTTGTGCCCATCGACCATTTCCATCCATTATTATCCCAACATGTCTTGGAATTTTATCTTCATCTAATTCAATACCTAAAAATTTCATTACTTAAAATTAACTCTCCATTATTTCCTTAACTTTCTGTTTTAACAATTCATCAATTTTACCTATATAAGTCTCTGTAATTTTTTGAATTTGTTGTTCTGCATGTCTCTCTTCATCTTCAGAAATCTTTTTGTCTTTTTTTAATTGACGAAGTTGTTCTATCGCAGACCTTCTTTCGTTCCTGATAGCTATACGAAAATCTTCAGCTAATTTATTTACTTGCCTAACCAACTCTTGCCGTCTTTCATCAGTAAGAGCAGGAACCGTAATTTTTATCACTTTACCATCATTAATAGGTGTAAGACCTAACGGAGAATTCAAAATAGCTTTTTCTATATTCACTAAATTATTACTATCCCAAGGTTTTATTTCTATAATCTTACCATCTATTATATTAATGTTACTTATCTGATTTAACTTCATTTTAGAATTATAACACTCTACTTCTATGTTCTCAACCAAACTTATAGATGCTCTACCAGTCCTTATGCTTAAAAACTCAGTTTTACACTTTTCTGTTGTCTTCTTCATTAACTCTTCTGTTTTAACAAAAAGTTCTTTAATCATAAAACTTTACCTCCATCAAAAATTAAATAATAGAGGTACCTACATCTTCGCCTCTTATAACTTTTATGAGATTTCCCTCCTTATAGAGATTAAAAACCTTAACAGGAAGATTGTTTTCCATACATAAAGAAAAAGCAGTCGTATCCATTATCTTTAAACCCTTGTTAATTGCTTCTATAAAAGTAAGTTTTTTATATTTTTTAGCTTTTGGATTCTTTTTGGGATCATCATCATATACTCCATCCACTTGTGTAGCTTTAAGTAAAACTTCTGCACCTATCTCTACAGCTCTCAAAGCTGCTGTAGTATCTGTAGTAAAATAAGGATTTCCCGTACCTGCTGCAAATATCACAATTCTTCCTTTTTCTAAATGCCTTATAGCCCTTCTTCTTATGTAAGGCTCTGCTATTTTAGGCATCTCAATCGCTGACATAACCCTCGTGTGAAGCCCAACTGACTCCAATACAGACTGAAGTGCTAACGCATTTATCACAGTAGCCAACATTCCCATATAATCTGCTGTTGTACGTTCTATAAAGTCAATATTTTTACCTCTAAGAATATTACCAGCACCTACTACTATACCAAGCTGTACTTTATATTTAGTTACAACTTCTTTTATTTCTTTTGCTACTTCATTCAAAGATTCTTTAGAAATACCTATATTTAAAGGCTTCTCTCCAATACTTTCTCCTGATATTTTAAGAATTACTCTTTTATACATAAGTTTTTTTATTACTCCTATTTTTAAAATATAATGACAAGAAAATTATAAGGAAAGAATAGTTAGGATTTTCCTCTTCCATTATAGCATAATTAAATATTTAATTTAATTCTTCACCTAATACATATCTTACAAATCTACGAATAGTAATATTTTCTTGAAGCTTTGAAATTGCTTGAAGTATTAAGTCCTTAACTTTTTGTTTACCTTGCGTATCCCTAATGTATGGCTGTTCTAAAAGACATGTTTCTTCATAAAATTTCGTTAATCTTCCTTCAATTATCTTGTCTAAAACATCTTCAGGTTTATCCTTATATTTATCTTCTAAAAGCAATTGTTTTTTATATATCTCTTTCTCTTTTTCTAATACTTCTTTAGGAACATCTTCTTTTTTTATCCATTTAGGATTACAAGCTGCAATCTGCATGCACAACTCTTTAGCTAAATTCCTAAACTCTTCAGTTCTAGCTACAAAGTCAGTTTCGCAGTTGAGTTCTAGTAAGACACCTATTCTGTCTCCTGGATGAATATATGAAGTAATGATCCCGTTACTTCCATGTTTCTCTGAAACTTTTGATAAAGCCTTTACTACACCTCGTTCTCTTAATAAAACTATCGCTTTTTCCATATCATAATTTGCCTCTTCTAATGCTTTCTTGCATTCTAAAAAACCAGCACCTGTAACGTTTCTAAGTCTCTGGATAAGTTTCACTTGATTTACATTATCACTAACCATTTCTGATAACCTCCTAAAATCATTTTGATAAATCAATATTTTTAGATAACTCTTCTTCAGAAATTGGTTCAAAAACAGGAACTTCTTCTGATGTAGCTCCCTGTTGAGATGATTTTTGTCTTCCTTCTATCACTGCATCTGCAATAGTAGAACAAATAAACTTAATAGACCTTATAGCATCATCATTGGCAGGAATTGGATAGTCAACTAAATCAGGATCAGAATCTGTATCACATATAGCTACAATAGGTATTCCCATTCTTTTTGCTTCTTTTACTGCAATATATTCATATGTAATATCAACAATAAAAACCACATCTGGCAAACTTTCCATATTTCTTATTCCCTCTAACATCTTTTGCAATTTCATCATCTTTTTTATCTTTATTTTTGCTTCTTTCTTTTTTAATTTCTCGAATAATCCTTGCTGTTGCATTTCTTCAAGTTCTTGCAATTTTTTAATAGACTTTCTAATTGTCTCAAAATTAGTTAATGTACCAGGAAGCCATTTATAACTTACAAAATATGCACCACAACGTTCAGCTTCCTGTTTTAGAGCTTGTTGTGCTTGAGGTTTAGTACCCACAAAAAGAATTTTCTTATTTTCAGCAGCAGCATCTCTCACAAAACTGTATGCTCTTTTTAATTCTCTTATTGTTTTTTGCAAATCCAGAATATGAATTTTATTCCTTGCACCAAAAATATAACGTTTCATTTTGGGGTTCCATTTTCTTGTCTGATGACCAAAATGGACCCCTGCTTCTAATAATGTTTTTAAAGTAACATTTATCATCTCTTTCTCCTTCTTTTATTCTAAATTTAAATTAAATTTTAAATTATAAAATTAAAATTTATTTTTCAAGATTTAATTAAAAATTTTTAACTCCTCTTTAATAATAATCTTGGCATCTATACTTTTGGTAGGACATTTTGCCTTACAAATTCCACAATTATTACATTTATTATATTTCATAATTGCCAAATTATTCTCTAAGTATATATCCGAAACAGGACAAGCTTTAACACATATTCCACAACCTATACAACCCACAGAACAAATCTGTTTAACTTTTACTCCTTTATCCCTTGAATTACAAAGAATATGCACTTTATAATTACAAGGTACCAACCTAATCAGTTTTTTTGGACAAACTTTGACACAAAGACCACAACCTGTGCATTTTAAAACATCTACTTCAGCAACATTATATTCATTAATAAAAATAGCTCCAAAAGGACATACTTCTACACAATCGCCAAATCCTAAACATCCATATTTGCAAGCTTTTTCCCCTTCAAAAAATTTATTAGAAATATCACATTTTTTAATCCCAGTATAAACAAATTCATTCTTTGCTCTGTTACCTCCAGCACATAATACTACTGCTACTAATCTCTGAAGATCTTTAACTTCTTTTCCTAAAATACTTGCTATTTTTTTACTTACTTCATCACCACCAGGTCTGCACAAATTAATCTCAACATTATCTTTAACAATTGCTTCAGCATACTGTTCACAACCTGCATAACCACAAGCTCCACAGTTTGCTCCAGGAAGAACCGAAAGAATGTATTCTTTTTTGGGATCTTCTTCTACTTTAAACTTTTTTGCAGCAAAACCAAGAAGTATTGCTATAATAACACTACAACTACCCATAACTACTAAAGATTGTAATACTATATTTTCACTCATAGCAACCTCTTAAAATCCAAATAAGCCAATAAACCCCATAAATGATAAAGACATTAGTGCTGAAGTCACAAAAACAATTCCATAACCTTTAACTGCGTTAGGTAATGGAGCTAACTCTAATTTTTCTCTTATGGAAGAAAAAAGAATTATTGCTAAAGTATATCCTATTGCTGTGCCAGAAGAAAAAACAACTGTTTGAAGAAGGTTATATTGATAATCTACAATAAGAAAAGCAACCGCTAATATAGCACAGTTAGTGGTAATCAAAGGTAAATATATCCCTAATGCTTTAAATAGTGCAGGAAGCACTTTCTTCATAAATAATTCTACAAGTTGAACTAAAGAGGAAATTATTAATATAAAAACAATTATTTTTAAAAACTCTAAATTTAAAGGCAACAATACATAGTTATATAATAACCAAGATACTACAGCTGCTAAATTCATTACAAAAAACACTGCTGCAGACATTCCTAAAGCAGATGAAAATTTATTTGAAACGCCAAAAAAAGAACATAGGCCTAAAAACCTCATTAAAATTATGTTGTTTACAAAAATAGAAGAAATAAAAATTCCTAATAAAGAAATTTTTTCCATAAATTTATAACTTCTCTTCTATACATTTTGATTTTAAAATGCATTTCTCACAAGCTGAAGGTAAATTACTTATTATTTTTGAAGTCTTTTTCAGTTTATTTTCTATATACTTAGTTATAGTTATCACAACACCTGCTACTAAAAACCCTCCAGGAGGAAGAATCATTATGACAGCTGGAGTTGAAAAAAATTCCTTTGAACCAAAAATACTACCCGAACCTAAAAATTCTCTAATTATTCCTAAGATTACTATTGCTAAAAAAAATCCACCACCCATACCTATTCCATCTACAAAAGAATAAAAAACATTATTCTTCGAAGCAAAAGCTTCGGCTCGTGCTAAAATTATACAATTTACTACTATCAAAGGAATAAACACGCCTAAACTTTCAGATAATAAGGGAAAATATGCTTTTATAAGGTAATCTACAATTGTAGTAAATGTTGCTATAACTACTATAAATATCGGTATTCTTATATTGTGAGGAATAATTTTTCTTATAAGTGAAATCAAAACATTTGAACAAGTAAGCACAAATGTAGCTGCAATTCCCATACCAACAGCATCTCTTGCTGTAGTAGAACACGCCAAAAAAGGACACAGTCCTATCATCATTATAAGCACAGGGTTTTCTTTCAAAATCCCTCTTACTAATATATCAAGTATTTTTTTCATTGTGATGTTTGTATGTCTTGAGTTATAGTAGAAGTAGATTGCTCAACATTTACTGTTCTTTTTATCTCGGTAGATAAAGTTGGTTTTTGAGATTTTAATTTTTGTCTTTGTTCTTCTTTTTGAATATTTGATAAACGAAATTTAATATAATTTTCCAAATTTATATCGGATAATAATTTATTTAAAGAATCTGTTAAAGCTCTTGAAGTAATAGTTGCACCTGTAATAGCATCTATTTTACCATCTGGATTATCTTTTTTTAACACTATCTCATAAGGTGCTTTATCAATAAACTGTGACAAAAATTTATCTTTCGTAATATTAGCTCCTAAACCTGGAGTTTCCTTATGAGACAAAATTTTAATTCCAACTATCTTTGGTGGTATTTCTAATTTAACACCTACTAAGTACTCTATAGTTCCTCCGTATCCTTTAGTTGTATTTTTTATTAATATACCAACAAGATTTTTGTTTACATCATAACATTCTTCTATATCAAATCCATTTTCTAAGTTTTTCCCAATAAAGCTTTCTGCCTGAGGAATTATTAGTTTTTTAAGTTTTATTTCCTTATTAATTTTATTTAACTGAATCTGTGGTTGCGTTTTAACATATAAAAATGATAAACTCAAAGCAGAAAAACAACAAACAATAAATAAAACTAATACCATCTTGAAAATATTCATATTTTTCTATGACCAAATTTTTTACAAATTGTATACTCGTCTATCAAAGGAGTAAGAAGATTCATAAATAAAATTGAAAAACACACACCCTCTGGATAACTACCCCAGAAACGAATAGTGCAAGTAAGTAAACCACACATAATAGCAAATATAATTTTTCCTTTAGGAGTAATAGGAGTTGTAACTGGATCAGTAATCATAAAAATTCCACCTAAAAAAATTCCTCCACAAAACAAATAAATCAAAACATTTTTAATGTCTATTATCGCAGAAAATATACCAACTGTTAAGATATATAAAATTGGGACAAATGGGTTTATGTGTTTTCTAATTACTAAATATAAATATCCTAATAAAAGTAAAACTACTGAGGTCTCACCAATACAACCTGGATAGTTACCCCAAATAAGAGTTTGAATTGAAGGTATATCACTAACTTGTTGTGGAAAATGTTTTAAAATTGTAAGCGGAGTTGCTGAGGAAATACCATTTATACTAAAATCTCCCATATTTTGTGGAAAAGCTATATGAATAAAGGCTCTACCCACCAAAGCAGGATTAAAAGGATTATGTCCTAATCCACCATAAAAGTGTTTCCCAAAAACAATAGCTACAAAACATCCAACAGCTACAATCCAAATCGGAATTTTTGGTGGTAAAGTATAAGCAAAAAGAATACCAGTAATAATACAACTTAAATCGAACACTGTAGGTTTTTGTTTTCTTAAAAAGTTAACCAAAATTTCAAATAATATACAAAAAATTACTGAAGATATTATTATAATCAAAGCATACATCCCAAAAAACATCACCGCACCCACTCCAGCAGGTACTAAAGCAAAAATTGTATCTCTCATCATTGTAGAAATGCTATGAGTTGCTCTTATATGAGGTGCTGGTGATATAAGATATATCTTTTCTTCTTGCATATTATTAATTCTGAGACCTTAAAAATTCTTTAGCATATTTTATCTGTGCTACAATTGGCCGTTTGGCAATACATATATAGGAACAACAACCACATTCAATACAATCATATAAAGAGTATTTTTTCACTTTTTCCCATTTTTTGTGTTCTATATAGATACTCAAAAAATTCGGCATAAGTCTCATAGGACATACAGAAACACACTTACCACATCTTACGCATTGAAAATAATTGCTATCGTAATTTGTTTTTAAAAAGAGTATACCAGATGTCCCTTTAATTACAGAAACATCCAAACTTTCTTGAGCAACACCCATCATAGGGCCTCCCATAATTACTTTGTTGATTCCTTTTATATCTATATTTAGAAAACGAACTATATCTTTAATAGAAGTACCTATAGGAACTATAAAGTTTCCTATTCTGCTTATGTCTCCCGATAATGTAATAACTCTTTCCATTAAAGGAATACCTTTAATAACACAATTATATATAGCAAATAATGTAGAAACATTATGAACTAAAACACCTACATCCATTGGTAAACCACCTGACGGTACTTCTTTATTTAAAACCGATTTTATTAATTGTTTCTCTGCACCCTGTGGATATTTGGTTTTTACAACTTTAAGTTCTACATTCGGAACTTTTTCTATTTTTTGTTTAATCTTATAAATTGCTTCTTTCTTATTGTCTTCAATTACAACTATACCTTTCATCGCATCTACAATATACATCACTATTTTTAAACCTTCAATTACTTCATCATAATACTCTTGCATTACCCTATCATCAACAGTGAGATATGGCTCACACTCACAACCATTTGCTATCACATAATCTATTATTTTATCTTTAGGAGGATTAAGTTTGACATGTGTAGGAAACATAGCTCCACCTAAACCTACAATACCACTTTCTTTTATATATGTGATAATCTCATCCTTCGGAAATCTATGATAGTCTTTATACTTAGGTATAAATTCAACAGAAGTATTTTTTCCATCGTTTTCTATTATTATAGCAGGCGATTTTTTGCACAAAGTTGGATGCATTATTTCTTTTATTTCTTTAACTTTTCCAGAAACCGGTGAATGCAAAGTTGAAGATATCAAACCATCTGCTTCAGCTATTTTTTGTCCTCTTAATACATAATCACCTACATTTACTAGGGGAACGGAAATTTTACCTGTATGTTGTTGCAAATAAAGATATAAAAATTGAGGAGCTGCAATATTTTCAATTCTATAATACTTAGATTTTTTGTTATCTTTAGGATGTATTCCACCGTAAAAACTCATTAAACTTACCCAACCTCTACATTTAGGATGTTTCTAATAGTTGATATTTTTCTATATTTCTTTTAATAAAATCCTTCCAAATCTCTAACACATGTCTATTTTCTTCTAATAACAAATGTTGTGTCCTTTTCTGTAACGAAAGATATTCTTCTATAGGTTTTATATTTTTAATCTTTCTAACTTTTTTTAATTCACCATTCTCATATTCTACTAAAGGCCATAAACCAGTTTCTACTGCCAATTCTGCTATTTTAACGGATAAATAAGGCTCATACCCCCAACCTAAAGGACAAGGAACAAGTATATGAATAAATTTAGCTCCTTTTATTTTTAAAGCCTTCTTTACTTTATTTTGTAAATCTACAGGGTAAGAAATAGAAGCAGTTGCAACATAACTACATCTATGAGCAAGTGCAATTTCTAAAAGATTTTTCTTCCAAGTGGGATTGCCATAAGACAGTTTTCCAACCGGAGAGGTTCCAGTATTTGCTCCAGTAGGTGAAGTTCCACTTCTTTGTATACCTGTATTCATGTAAGCTTCATTATCATAACAAATGCTCAACACATTGTGCCCTCTTTCCCATAAACCAGAAAATGCTTGCAACCCAATATCTCCAAAGCCACCATCTCCTGCTTGAGCTATGATATTTATATCTGTTTTACCTAAATAATTCAAAGCACTTTCTATACCAGAAGCTACAGCTGCTGCATTTTCAAATAGAGAATGTATAAAGGGGACCCTCCAAGAACTATAAGGGTAAGTAGAAGAAAAAACTTCCAAACATCCTGTATTTGTAACTACAATTGTATTTGGCCCAGCAGCATCTATTACCAACCTTGCTGCTAAAGCTTCACCACACCCTGCACAGGCTGTGTGACCAGGTGTTAATAAAATTTTTTCATCTATCATAAGAAAATTTACGAAAAACTATATTTTAAACTATACTCTAAATAAAACTACCTAAATTTTCTTTTTTTAGTCCTACAAACTCACTTTCAACAAGATCCTCTTTCCTATAGAGATCTTCTATCTCTTCTAAAGATATATCTCTTCCACCTAAACCACAGACATATCCTAAAATCTTAGGTAAGCAGGAGACTTTATTTCTATGCGCAGATATATATAAAGATGTTATTACATCACTATATAAGGCTCCTGTAGCTCCCAAAGAAATATCTTTTTCTAAAACTATTATTTTTTTAGCTTTAAGCAAAATATCTCCTATTTCTTGTGGAAAAGGTCTGTAAGTGATTATTCTTAACAAACCAACTTTCTCATTTCTTTCTCTTAAACTATCAACTACATCTTTAATAGGACCAGCAACTGATCCAAAACTTACAAAAATATTTTCTGCATCATCTAATTTATATTTTTCATAAAGTCCATATGAAGTTCTTCCAAACATTTTAGTGAATTCTTCAGCAATCTGTTTAATTTTGTTAGGTACCTCATCTAGCATAGTTTTATGTATAGCGTATCTTGTTTCTAAATACCACTCAGGACCAACTAACGCACCAAAAGTGAGTGGATTTTGAGGATCTAATTTAAAAGGAGGATTATAGGGAGGTAAAAACTTATCTACCATCTCTTGAGAAGGAAACTCCACTGCTTCATAACCATGGCTTAAAACAAAACCATCAATATTTATTATAACAGGCAACATTATTGCGGGATCTTCTGCTAATTTAAATGCCTGAATATGTAAATCACAAGCTTCTTGAATACTCTCTGCAAAAAATAAAACTACCCCAGCATCTCTTAAAGTCATAATATCTTGCTGATCATTCCATATATTAATCGGAGCAGAAACCGCTCGGTTTACACAACACATAACTACAGGTAACCTTAAACCAGCTATATTAAACACAACTTCAGCCATTAATAATAATCCCTGAGAAGAAGTTGAACTAAATGCCCTTACTCCTGTAGCCACAGCACCTAAAATACAACTTGCGGCTGAATGTTCTGACTCAACATTTACCATCTCTGCCTTTAGTTCTCCATTTGCAACAATAGCTGAAAGCTCTTCAACTATATGGGTTTGCGGAGTTATTGGATAGGCAGCAATAACTCCCGGCCTACAAAGAGCCACTGTTTTTGCTATTGAAGTTGCACCTTCTAAAAATTGTTTCATCTCTCTAAATAAGATAAATCAAAATTAAATCACTCTTCTATCATTACTATATCTTTTACAGGACATATCTCCACACATATTCCACAACCTTTACAATAATCCAAATTAACATCGTATTTTTTCTTTGACCCAAAAATACAACCTTCTGGACATACAAGATAACACATCCTACAACCAGTACAATTCTTATGTAAAAAATTTGGTTTCTTTCCTGATCTCCAACTTCCAGTCTTATTGTTAATACCTTTAGCTGCTGGTACTAAAATTTTGGCAAACATTATTGTCTTTTATTTAAGCAAATTTTTAGCAAAGTTATAACCTTCCTTTGCCAATTTTAAGTTTAAATCTAAAACTTTTCCTTTAAATCTTTCTTTCATTGCTTCATATAATAAATCTATTTTTACGTCATTATTTATAACACAGAAAGCTCCTAAAAGAACTGTATTAGCAAACATTCTGCCTGTAATTTCTTGGGAAATCTTATTAGCAGGAAGTGAGATTATCTTTTTACCATTTGTATTAGAGTATGTTTTTTGAGAATTAATCAAACAAAAAGAATTATTCTTTAAAGAATCTAAAACATTTTGACTCTCAAAAAGTGTCTCATCCACCACCATAGCGTAATCTGCTGTTTTTATTCTTGTTCTTAATCTTATAACTTTCTCATCATATCTTAAAAAAGCATTCATAGGAGCACCCATTCTTGCGGCTCCAAAATGAGGAAAAGCATAAGCATAAAATCCTGTTTTTACTAAAGCTGAACCCAAAATCTGTGCTGAAGTAATTGCTCCCTGACCTGCTCTTGCAAAAATAATCACTTCTTTCATAAAAACTTATCTAAAAACCTATTCTATGTTTATTGCCTCTGTAGGACAATTCTCAGCTGCCTCTTTAACTTTATCTTCATACTCAGAGGGAACTTCATCTACTTTAACTATCGCAGAATCTTCCCCCATTTCGAATACCTCAGGACATGTATCAACACACAAACCACAAGCTGTACATAAATCTTTATCTATTTTTACTTTCATAATACTTTTACCTCCTTATAAAAATTTTTTAAATAGAATTTACAAAATTAAAAAATTTTTGTCAACATACTTTACAAAAACTTATATTCTTACCTATTTGTTATCAAAATTCAAACTTAGATTGAAGAGAATATTCTACATATTAAAATTGATATATTATTGATATATTTTTTTAAATATTTTTATAATCTTTTCAGAATTATAAAAATCTATTTCAAAATTTTTATTTATACACTCTTTATAATCCTTAACCTCATCTAAATAAAACCTCATAATTTTATTGACAAAATTTGCTACTATGTCTTTTCTTTTATTATTAAGTGAAATTATATAATTCTTATCTAAATAGTCTTTAATCCCCTCCACCTCAGTAGATATAACTGGCTTTTTAAAATACAAAGCCTCTAAAATCACGTTAGGAGAACCCTCCCAATAAGAAGTTAATATAAACAGATCACAACTATTTATATAGTCATATATATTTTCTATGTAACCCAAAAATCTCACATAAGAAAGAACGTTTAAATTTTTAGCATAATTAACAAGAAATTTCTTATCTTTTCCATCACCAATTATTAAAAAAAGAAAATTTCTTTTATATCCATTAAGCTTTACTTCTTCAACAAATGCTCTTACTATATCTAAAAATAAATCAAAACCTTTTTGTTTATGAAGTCTCCCAACAGAAATTACTAAAAAATCATTTTCATTTATACCTAAGTATGATCTTATTTTATAAGGAAGAAGATTAACTTTAAAATCTTCTTTTAAAAAAGTATTATGTATTACATATATTTTTTCTTTTTTTATTTTTTGAGAAATAGAGATAAAATTTTTAAGGTCGTATGAATTTACAGTAAATTTATCTACTAAAAAATTAGTTATCCTTGAAATTAAGCTCTGCCACTTTTTCTGCTTCTCTGCTACTCTTTCTGAACAAATTAATTTTACCTTTGGATTTAAAACTTTTAAAATCTTTGCAAAAATATTGGCTTGAAATAAAAAACTATGAACTATATTTGGTTGGAAGTAAAAAAATAAAAAAATAAGTTTTAAAAGAGCTAAAGGTAAAACTAATAAATTAAAAACTAAATTATTTTCTGACAAACATAAATCATAAATTTTAATATTTAATGCTGTAAATTTTTTTCTAAACCTTCCATTTTTTTTCAAAGATATTAAAAATATCTCATAGTTAAATTCTTTTGTTTCTAAAATGGTTTTTAAAAGAATATATAACTGTTTCTGAGTGCCTCCATAATCAAGAGATGTAATGATATAAAAAATTCTCTTACTTTTTACTTTCAACCCTTTCAATATACTCTCCTGTCCTTGTATCTACTTTGACTATATCTCCAACCTCTACAAATAAAGGTACTAATATCTCTACACCCGTCTCTAACGTAGCTGGTTTCATTACATTACTAACACTATCACCTCTTATGCCAGGTACAGTATGAATTACTTTTAATTCTACTGAAGTTGGAAGTTCTATTCCTAAAAATTCTTCATTTAAATATAACCCTTCTACTTCTACATTCTCCTTTAAAAACTTTGCTGCTTCACCTAACTGCTTCTTAGGAATCTGTATCTCTTCAAATGTCTCCATGTCCATAAAGACATAATTATCTCCAGCTTGATACATATATTGTTTCTTTTTCTTCACAAGATCTACTACTTCAAATCTTTCACCAGATTTAAATGTTCTTTCTATTATACTACCTGTCCGAATATTTCTAAGCTTAGTCCTCATTACCGCTCCACCTTTACCTGGCTTGTGGTGTTGATACCATAAGATAGAGTATATCTCATCTTCTACTTTAATACATAAACCTTCTCTAAATTCAGATGTATCTATAGTGACCATAAATATCCCCACCTCCTTTCTTTACAAAATTAAACATCTTCTGTAATTACTTGAGAATAATCTCCTCTACAAATAATATCATCTTCTATTCTCAAACCAAATTTATTATAGAAGTATATCCCAGGTTCAATAGTTATCACTATATTCTTTTTTAAAATATCTTCATTATTAAAATATATCCTAGGTAATTCATGAATGTCTACCCCTATGCCATGTCCTGTAGAGTGGAGATAATTTCTCTCTAACCCTAATTTTTTAAAATAATTCCTTGCATAAGTATCTATATCCTTTACTTTAACACCCTCTTTACACATAGAAATTAAATCTTTTTGTAAGTTTTTGAGTTTAAAATATAAGTCTTTTACTCTGTTGTTTTTTTCTATATTATACATCCTCGTAATATCACAACAGTATCCCTTATATTTACATCCCAAATCTATAAGAACTATACTTTGTTTTTTAAATTTTTTAGTAGATGAAATGTGATGAGGATAGGAAGTATTTTCATCAAATGCTACTATAGGATCAAACGCTGCTTCTACATTATTTTCTATAAATCTTTTAAGAATGTAATTTTTCACTTCTATCTCTTTTATCCCAACTTTTATAATTTTTTTTATATCTGCGATTATATTTTTTATAATATTAACTGCTCGTCTAATTCTATATATTTCTTCTTCTGTTTTTAATTTTCTCATATCAAAAATTATATTGTTGAATTTTATAGTAAAATTTTTCTTAAGAAACTCATAAACACTAACAGATAAACTATTAATATCATCTATAAAAATTATCTTATTTTTAAAATCTAACCTTAAAATTTGCTTAAAAAAATCATTTTCAACAATTATATCTTTCTTCTCAAATACATCTCTAAGTTGAAAATAAAACATCTCAGATGTCAGAACTTTTATAAAATTTTTAAATATTACTAAAGAATATCCATCAAAATTTTTATCTGTAAGATAAAATAAGTTACTCTTATTTATCACTAACAACACTTCATTTTTTTGAATCTTATCCTGTATGTATTTTATCTTTTTGTTAACCATTCTTTAAGAAAAGATATACTTTTTAAAATAAAATTTTGAGAGATATTTTCAACTGTTGAAACTTTTCCTATTTTGATAGGTAATGCAAATCTAAAATTTTTTTTATAAAATTTTTTATCATACTTTATAAATTCAAAAATTTTACTCTCAGGAATTTTAACTAAAACCTTACTAAATTTTTTGTCTTTTATATAAAAATTTATTAAATCCAAAATTTTATCAAAATCTCTCCTATTTAAAATTTTAAGCAATAAAGAAAGATAACTTTCAGCTACTAGGCCTAAGATTACTGCTTCACCATGAGAGTATACATCGTAATTAGTAGATGCTTCTATTGCATGAGCAATTGTATGACCTAAATTTAATTTCTCCCTTATACCAATTTTTTCTTTTTCATCTTCTTTTACAATTTTAAGCTTTGTCTTAATACACTCAAAAATTAAATTTTTAGAAAAATTATTTTCTTCAATTAAATTTTTCAATAAAAATTTTTCTTTTTTGTTGTTTAGCAAATCAAATATTTTTTTATTTATGATTGAATACTTCAAAATTTCACCCAACCCATTATATATTTCTTTCTGCGGTAAGCTATTTAACAAAGAAATATCACAAAAAATAATCCTTGGTTGATAGAAGCTCCCGATTAAATTTTTACCGTATTCTAAATTAATACCAGTTTTTCCTCCAATTGAAGAATCAACCATAGCAAGAAGAGTTGTAGGCACTTGAATATAATTGATTCCCCTCATATAAACCGAAACAACAAAACCAACAAGATCTCCTAATACTCCTCCTCCAAATATGGCGATTAAACTTCTTCTGTCTATTTTAAATTTTAAGAATTTGTAAAGAAGAAATTTTACAAACTCAAAAGATTTAATTTTCTCTCCCTCAGGCAAAAAAAGAAGTAGGAAGGTTAGATTTTTAAACTTATCCTTATATAAATTCCATAACTTCTTATGGGTAACAATTAATAATTTAGTATAATCGCCAATTTCTTTCTTAATAACATCTGAAATAGATTCTAAATTTCTCAAATATACCGTAATCTGTTTAATATCTTTTATTTCTATAGTAGTCTTCATAACCTATCTTTAATACATTCTAAAATTTTATAAGCCACCTTTTCTACAGAAATATTATCAGTCTGTATTTGAAAATCACAATCTTGATAATATTTTTCTCTTTGTTTAAGAAGTTTTCTTATTTCTTGTAGGGGGTTAGGTTTGTCAAGTAATGGTCTTATACCTGGTTGTTTTTTTAATCTTTCATATATAGTTTCAGGCTTAGCAGATAAATTTATAATTATTCCATTTTTTCTTAAGTTCTCCATATTTTCTTTTCTTAAAACAACACCACCACCAGTAGAAATTATGGATTTGTCGTTTTTGGAAACTTCTTTTACAATCTTTGATTCTATATCTCTAAAATAACTTTCACCAAATATTCTAAAAATTTCAGAAATTGTAAGCCCCATCTTATTTTGTATGAGTTCATCAGTATCATAGTAATCATAATTTAGTATTTCCTTTAACTTCATACCCACCGATGTTTTACCAGTACACATAAATCCAGTAAGTACTATATTTACCATAACTTAAACAACCTTAGTTGCTTTTAAAAATTCTCTTGCAATAATAAAGTGTCCTTGTGGAGTAGGATGAATTCCATCTTCTGCCCAATATTGGGGTGACTTTATTTTTGATAATTTTTTAAAAACTTCATTAAGGGGAACTAATATACAATTAAATTTCTTTGAAAGTTCTCTTATTATTTCACATTTTTCTTCAACAGATTTTTTTAACATTTTATGAAAACTATTAACTTCTAATATAAATGGTTCCATTAATATAAAATAAGGATTTTTTAATTTTTCTTTTGATAATTTTAAAATTTTTTCATAATTTTCTTTATATGTTTCATTAGAAACACCTTGAGTGGAATCATTTATCCCTATAAGAATTGAAATTATATCGGGTTGTAAAGAAATACAATCCTTTTCCCATCTATTTAGTAAATCTAATACAGTATTTCCACTTATTCCTCTATTAAAACACTCAATCTCATAGTAAATCGTTTTTAACCAAGATACTACAATAAATACATACCCTTCACCTAACCCATGTGAAGTGGTAAGTCTATTAGAATCAGTAATACTGTCACCTTGAAATAAAATTTTTTTATTAAAATCAAAAATCATAAAATTTTTTTATTAATTTTTTAAAATTGTTGTAATTTTCCATTGTCTCTTCTAAAGAATCTCCACCAAATTTATCTAAAAACTCATCTGTTATACATATAGCTAACATTGCTTCTGCAATTACACTGCAAGATGCTACCGCAACTACATCACTTCTTATAATCTCAGCCTTTGTTTTAGTTTTTGTTTTTAAATTAACTGTCCACAAAGGATTCATTAAAGTTGGAATCGGTTTCATTGTACATCTTAAAACTATCGGCATTCCATTAGAAATTCCTCCTTCAATACCACCGGCATTGTTGGTTTTTCTGTAAAACCCTTTGGATTTAGAATAAAAAATTTCGTCATGGACTTCAGAACCATAATAATTAGAATAGTCTTTTCCTAAACCCACCTCTATAGATTTCACAGCAGGAATTGACATAAGATAATATGCTAACTTAGCATTTAGCCTTTTGTCCCACTGTATAAAACTACCCAACCCTAAAGGTACTCCCAAGGCAAATACAACAAAATCACCTCCTAATGTATCTCCTTTAACTTTAGCATTATCTATTAACTTAGTTATTTCTTTTTGTTTGTCTTTATCAGGGAATCTGATTATTGATTCCTCAGCTAATTTATGAAACCTTTGAAGATTTTTTTCTGTAAGTGTAGCATAATTAAACTTAAGTGAAATATTATATACCTTAATTACAAAAGAACCTACAAAAATACCAAAATTTTCTAAAAACTGTTTACATATGCTGCCAGCCGCTACCCTTGCTGCTGTTTCTCTGGCAGAAGATCTTTCTGAAATATCTTTAATATCTTTTCTTAAAAATTTAAAAGCACCTGCAAAATCAGCATGGCCTGGACGAGGATTTGTAATAAATTTTGAATAGTTTTGACCAATAAAGTCATCTACTCTGTAGTCCTTGTTGTAAATGAGAATACTAATTGGAGAACCTATAGTTTCGTTATATCTTATTCCAGAAATTATTTCAAATTTGTCTTCCTCAAAACTTTGTCTTTCACCTCTTCCATATCCTTTTTTTCTTCTTAATAATTCATGTCTTATTTTTTCCTCAGAAATCTTTACCCCTGCAGGAATTCCTTCTAAAAATGCTATTAATGCTTTATTGTGTGATTCTCCAGATGTAAAAAATCTTATCATAATATTTCTCCTACAAAATCTTATCTATTTCAGAAATAGAGGAAATAAATTGAAGTTCAATGTTATTAAGTCCATCTAAGTTTATACTCTTTTTATTCTCATAAGGTAAGACTACTTTTCTATAACCTAACTTGGATATTTCAGATAGCCTCTCATTTATAAAACTAATAGTTCTAAGTTCTCCATTTAATCCTATCTCTCCCATATAAACTGTTTTACTATCTATGGGAATATTCTTATGAGAAGAATATACAGCAACTACTACTGCTAAATCAACTGCCGTTTCTTTAGTTTTTAAACCAGCAACTACACTTATATAAACATCTTCATAAATTAAATTTATACCTGTAAACTTTTCTAAGACAGACAATAAAAGCATAGTTCTATTATAATCAATTCCATAAACAACTCGTCTTGGCTGAGGGAAGTATGATCTTGTAATTAAAGATTGAATTTGGATAATAATAGGACGTGTACCTTCTACTAAACAAGTAGTAGCTGTACCTATAAAATTTTTACCTGGATAGACAAAAAATTCTGAAGGATTAACTACTTCTTTAAGTCCTAAAGAAGTCATTTCAAAAACTCCTATTTCCGAAGTTGGGCCAAACCGATTTTTATATACTCGTAAGATCCTGTAATTTTGAGTAACCTCTGTTTCAAAGTATAACACCGTATCTACCATATGTTCTAACAACTTGGGCCCAGCAATATCTCCATCCTTCGTGATATGTCCTAATATAAATACAACTATACCTTTAAATTTAGCAAGCTTTATAATTTCAGATGTTACTCCTCGTATTTGAGGAATACTACCTTGGAGATTAGGAATAGTCTCAGAGTAAATTGTCTGAATAGAATCTATAATTAAAACATCCGGCGAGAGTGTATCTACCACTTTAAGAACTTTTTCTAAAGAAACTTCAGAAAGCAAAAAAACATTAGGATTTTTAATAGACAATCTTTCAGCTCTGAGTTTAATCTGCCTTATAGACTCTTCTCCAGAAACATATAGAACTTTATAAGGTATACCATCCTGCTTTTTGTTAGAAGCAATTTTATCTGCTATCTGCAACATAAGAGTCGATTTGCCAACACCTGGTTCTCCACCAATAAGAATTACACATCCACTCACTAACCCTCCACCAATTATTCTATCAAATTCTGATATTTTAGTAGGTATCCTTATAGGCTTTATTTCGGTGTTGACTTCTTCTAGACTAACAGGTTCTGAAGAAAAATTAGTAATGTTAAGTTTTTCTTCTTGTAACCTTAACTCAGTAAAACTATTCCAACTACCACATTCAGGACATCTACCTAACCATTTTAAACTTTCATATCCGCATTCTTTACATACAAAATGATAAGAAGTATTTAATTTTTTTTTCATAATTTTAATAATTCAATAAATGTTTCTTTAGGAATCTCAACAGAACCTATTTGCTTCATCCTCTTTTTTCCTTCTTTTTGTTTCTCTAACAATTTTCTTTTTCTTGTAACATCTCCTCCATAACACTTGGCTAAAACATCTTTTTTTAAAGCAGGAATATCTTCACGTGCTATAATTTTCCCCTGACATCTAACTTGCAAGGGAATCGTAAATAAGTGCCTTGGTATTGTTTTTTTCAATTTTTCAAGAATTTTTAAAGCTATAGAATAAGCTTTATCTTTATGAGATATATAACAAAACGAATCTACCAACTCATTATTCACAAGGACTTCTAACTTTACTAAATCTGCTTCTTTAAAACCTATCTGTTCATAATCAAATGATGCATATCCTTTTGATACTGATTTTATCGCATCAAAGAAATTTACTATTATTTCACTTAAAGGAATCTCAAACTCAACTATCACATGTTTTTCATCAATAAAATCTTGTGACAATACTTCTCCACGAAATTGTTTGCAAACTTCTATTACATTACTTAAATACTCTAATGGAGTAACAACCGTAGTTTTTGTAATTGGTTCATATATTTTTTTAATCTGATGATATTCTGGAAAATCAGAATATGTGTTTACAAATTTTTCCTGGTTGTTTTGTAGAACAATCTTATATTCCACATTTGGAAATGTAACTATTATGTCTAAATTATATTCTCTTTCTAACCTTTCTTTGACTATTTCTAAATGTAAAGAACCTAAAAATCCACAATGAAAACCAGCACCTAAAATCTTTGATGAAGTAGGTTTAAACTGAAGTGAATAATCTGTAAGATGAAGTTTCTGTAATGAAGTCTTTAAATGATCATAATCTTTGGGACTTAAAGGGTATATCCCTGCAAAAACAAATGGCTTTGTCTCTTTGTGTTTAGAAACAATAGTATTTAACTTATCTAAACCTTTTTTTAAACTTTGTTCAGATATATTAGCATCAATAATCACATCACCTATTTTTACACAATGAATATCTTTAATGCCAGCTATTATATATCCTACTTCACCATAACTAATAGAATCTGTAGGATTTAATTCTAACTTAATATATCCTACTTCTTCAACCTTATATACCTTATTTTCAGTAGATGAATAAAACCTAAAATACATATTTTTTCTAATCTCACTACTTAAAACTTTTACATACATCACTACAAATCTGTAAGGATCATAAAATGCATCAAAAACTAATGCTGTAGCATAATTCAACTCAGAATACACAAAAGGAGAAGGAAAAGTATCTATTATTTTTTCCAATAAAACATCAATACCATAACCTAACTTAGCACTAACAAGAATCGGTTCTGTTGTTATTTTTAGAAAATCTCTTATTTGTTGGATTGTTGTTTCAACATCTGCATTTGAAAGATCTATCTTATTAACCACTGGTAGTATTTTAAGACCTGCCCTTTGTGCAATTGCTGCATTAGATAAAGTTTGAGCTTCTACACCCTGTGTAGCATCCACTACTAAAATTGCACCTTCACAAGCATTCACTACACGTACCACCTCATAAGTAAAGTCTACATGACCTGGAGTATCAATGAGATTTAAAATATATTTCTGATTATTATGGAAATACTCCATCCTTATTGTTTTAGACCTAATAGTAATTCCTCGTTCTCGTTCTAAATCCATACTATCTAATATCTGTTGCTGCATTAATCTTTTAGGAACAGTATTTGTATATTCTAATAATCTATCAGCTAATGTAGATTTCCCATGATCAATATGTGCTATTATGCAAAAATTTCTTATTTTGTCTATCATAAAACTATAAAATTTAAATTTTATGTCGTTCTTTCTTTATAATTTCTTCTATTCTTCTATAATCATTAGCTGAAAAAATTTCTTCTACTAAACTTTTAGCCTCAGATAAACTTGTAGACCTTATGACTCTTTTAATTTTTAAAACAGAAGACGGAGGAACACTTATCTCATCTATACCTAACCCTATCAAAATCTTTGTAAATCCAACATCTGCCGCCATCTCTCCACAAATAGAAACCGGTTTTTTATTTGAATGAGATGCCTCAACTATATTTTTTATCATCCTTAAGATTGAAAGATGAAGAGGTTCATAAAGATCTGCAACATTCTCATTGTGCCTATCCACTGCTAATGTAAATTGTATAAGGTCATTAGTACCAATAGAAACAAAATCCACTTTTTGAGATATTATATCACAAATAAGTGCTGCAGAAGGAGTCTCTATCATCACTCCTATAAGAATGTTTTTGTCAAAATATATGTCTTCTTTAGTCAACTCACTTTTTACTTCATTTACAATTTTATTGATTTCTTCCACTTCTTTTATACATGAAACTAAAGGAAACATTATTTTAACATTTCCTCTATATGAAGCTCTAAGGATTGCTCTAATTTGAGCTTTAAATACATCTCTATATTTAAAAGCTAAACGTATGCCTCTTAAACCTAAAGCAGGTACATTTTCTGGAATAACACCTTCTAAACCTAACTTGGAAAGTTTATCAGACCCTATATCAAACGTTCTAATCGTAACAGGATAAGGATACATTCTTTCTGCAACATATTTATAATCATTAAAAAGTTCATCTTCAGACGGTAAAGAAGTTCTATCTATATACTGATACTCTGTTCTATAAAGCCCTATTCCCTCTGCTGCTACTGCTAATACTGATTCAACTTCTTTAGGAGTATCTATGTTACAAACAAGACCTATTTTTTTATGATCTATTGTTTCAGAAGAAAAAGTAATTAAAGAAGTTAACATCTTTTTTTCTTCAAGAAGTCTCCTATGCATCTCATTATATTTTTTCTTAGTTTCAGCAGAGGGATTCAAAATAACCATTCCCTTAAAAGCATCTATAATAACCTCATCATCATCCTCTATATCTTCAGATGTAATGCCTCTAAGACCCACAATAGAGGGGATACCTAAGCCTTGAGATACAATCGACACATGCGACGTTTTAGTACCAACCTCTATCACAAAACCTCTACAATTTTTTTCTTTGAGTATTATAACATCATGTGGATTTAATGTATGTGCTATTATTATACTTCCTGGTTTGGCTTTTTCTAAACTTTTTCTTTCTTTACCTATAATATTTCTAAAAAGCTTCCTCCCAACATCATGAATATCAGTAGAACGTCCCTTAAAATATTCATCATCTGACATCTCAAACATCTGAATTATACGATTTAAAGCATTACTTAAAGCATACTCTATACTCACCTCTTGTTCCTCTACCATTCTAATAACATCTCGTGTAAATAATTTATCTTCTAAAATACTAACATATGCTTCAATTAAATCTGCATGTTGCTTTCCTAAAGCTTTAAGAATTCTTTCTTTTGTTGCAATAAGTTGTTTTTTTGTCAACTCTAAAGCTTCTTTGTATCTTGTAATTTCTTTTTTTATATCTTCCTTAGAAATTTTCTTAATCGGAATAAAAAATAAATTCTCTCCTTGTTCAAGTAAAAACACCTTGCCTATAGCTATTCCTTCACATGCGGCTATTCCATTTAATACTTTTTCTTTTTTCATAAATTATTTTGAAAATTATTAAAAAATTCTCTAATTGCAACTATCGCCTCATTCTCATCTTCACCATCCACTATCACTTTTATCTTCTCGCCACTGGGAATTACTAAAACCAAAATATCCATTACACTTTTGCCATCTGCTACTTGATCCCCTTTTATTATTTTTATGTTTGATTTATATTTTGAAACAATATTAACAAACTTATTTACAGGTCTAAGATGAAAACCTAATTTATTTTTAATTATAAACTCTTCTTCTATCATCTTATAACTAACCAATATAGCAAAAAATTAGCAATAAACAAAAAAATTATTGTTACCACCCAACTAAATTTTCTACTTATTAGTATAGAAATAAGAAGATTTAACCAAAAAATAATAACTTCTCTTTTTGAATCTACTAAAGAAATACTATAAAAGAAAGAAATTATTAATAATAACACTACTCCCAAAATTCTTATTTTTTTTACTAATTTTTGAGGAGCAAATTTTGAAATTTTTTCAATTATTTGAGAACTATAATTATAACCAAAATATACACCCAAAAATCTTATCGGAAGATTTCCCACTAAATTATATATTAGTAAGAAACTTAAAACTCCTATCCAAATATTTGCTTCATTATAAAAATTTCTTCCATGCAACAGAAAATATCCACAAGTCAAAACACTACAAAAAACCCGCCAACTAGACCATATTAACCTATCACCTATAGCTGCAACAGGACCAGCAAGCATGTTTCTATTTCTTATTATCTCTTCAGAAGAAATCTCATCTTTAGAGTACCTCTCTTCTAATCTAGCAGTAATACCTAAAATAATAGAAGCAAAATATGGATGAGTATTAAAAAAAGTAAAATGTGCTTTTATTCTTTTAGCAAGTAGTTCCTTGTCTTTATATAACTTTTTTAAATAAGGAATAATACTAAAAGTAAATCCAACATTTTGCATACGTTCATAATTCCATACAATTTCTAAAAAAAAGCTTCTTATAAAAATACAAAAAAGTGTAGAAAATTTCATAATTTAACTTTTACCTTTCAAGAAAATGATTAATACATATGCCTATACCTATCGCCGGTAAAACACTAATTAAACTATTTACATCTAAAATTATCTTTGACGATAAAAATTTACATATTTCATATAACAAAAACCCTATGGATGAAAAAGAAATAAGATAAAATAAAACTGTCTTTAAATAAGTAGAAATTATACCATATAATACCAACAAATTGATTCTTCTAATCACTATCTCATCCTTCGCTGTATCTACCCAACTCAAAACAATTGAATTTACAGAACGACTTATAATATCTATATACTTATATATAAACCCAACAAAAAAACCTATCACTATAGATAAAACTAAACATTTACTAACTTGAAATCCTACTATACTAAAAATAGTCGAAGATGTAGCATCAACCGGAACTTTTACTCCTACAGGAATTTCAACAATATATAATAGTTCAAATAAAACACCTATTAGTATTCCATACTGAGGAATACCTAATAAATATCCTAATAACCCACCTACTACTATAGGCCTACTTATCATAAACTGCCCAAAAACTAAAATGTCTAAATGAATAAGTCCAGCTAATAAAGATATAATTAAAATTTGAAAACTAATTAACATATTTTTAAATCTATATTTGTTTTATATACTTGTAAATATGAAATATCTAATCTAAAATTACAACCAATACATATACCTTGATAGTTCCTTTCAAAACCACTTTCTGAAAGAGATACAGTTTCTATAGGGAATCTCCAAAATTTTATAGGAGAAGGTACAGATATTTCTATCTGAAATTTTTTCACATTATCTTTTAATTTTAAATTATTTGTAAATTCCTCTTTTATTTCAAATTGGTCATCTATAAAAATCAAAAAATTCAACTCTGAAAGAAAGCATAAATTTAAACTTTGCTGAGATAAATTTTTTATTTCATATTCACACATAATAGCATTATCTTTAAAAGAAAACCTTTTACAAACCTCCAATGGGTGTTTTTTATCATCCATCCAAATATTGCCCTGCCTAATAAGTTCTATTTGTAAAGAGTCCTTATCTACTTTTTGAATATTATACCTCTCTAATGTAAAATCTCCACAATCTTTATAATTGCATTTATAAAAATCCTCTAAAGTAACTGTAGGAGATAAAAAATGATCTAAAAAGGTATATCTATTGTGCCAGTCATAGTAAATTTTCTCCGATAAATTTTGTTCTTTAACCAAAACTATATCGTGAATTGTTTTAACTTCTTTTATGTCTTGGTTTAATTTATTTTTTTCAAATTCTAAAAGCCTACTATGATATGCTTCTTTTTTCCTAGATAATACATTTAGTAAATTTTTATCATATTTTTTAAGATCTATCTCATACACACTTCCACCATAAGACGGCTTTATATAAAAAGCTATCTCCTTTGTATGAACACATACTTCATCTTGAGAGTCTTTATCAAAGTCATCTATATAAATTCCCTCTTTTATGATTTCTTTTTCAACATCTATAAGGTGTTCATATATAGCTTCTCTTAAATGTGGTAAGTACAAACCACCAAATACACCATGCCAATAAGCACAGTTACATTGGGCTTTATATAATTTTTTAAGTAAAGACTTTCTAGCATTTTTTAACTTAAATGACAGGTTTATCATCTTCTTATGCATATTATTTGCCTCTGGATATTTACTTAAAAAATTCTTCCAGTAACCTCCATGTAAAAACTGCATTATCACATCTTTATTAGGAAGTTTTTCTAAATCTTTTATTAACTTCTCAAACATAAGTTGTGTAGATGTAGGTAATGTCCACTCTCCCATTTCAAAATAAGAAGCAGTGGGCAGATATATTCTTCCTTTAGGTGATTTTAATTTTATAAACTCTGAAAAAGTTAATGTCTTTAACCAATCTCTGTTTTCTAAAATTTTTTCTAAAAATTCTTCTAACCATTTATTTTCATATACATGTTCATAAGTCTTCGGCCATATTCCAAATTTTTCTCCATCATCACCCATAGTTACGGATAAGATTTCTTCTTTATAATTTCTAAAATTAGAAAAAAAATTAATATTCTCTGAGACACTTTTAAAAGGTATATAATATCTTAAAGTTTGAAGTATTGGAAAAACAAATAGAATCCTTCCTTCCTCTTCTGTGAGATAATAATCTGTAAGTTCTTTATTTTCTAACCTATTTATTCCTGCTAAATAAAATATATAGTCATCTACAAGAGTGTATTTTATACCACACTCCACTATATCTCTTACTATCCCTTGTTCCCAAATTCTTTCTGTTAACCATAACCCCTGAGGTACAACTCCAAACGTCTTATATATAAAATCATTCATCATATTTATCTGGCCATAGCGATCCTTCTGAAGGATAGAACTCAAAATTGGCTCATAGTATCCACCTGAAAATAATTCAACTTGTCCTCTAATTACCATTTCTTTTACTTTTTCTATATATTCAGGATGTTTTTTAACAAAATAATCCCATAAAATTCCAGAGCAGTGTAATGAAAATTTTATATCAGGATAATTAAACAACATATCTATGAAAGGTTTGTATGCTTTATTATAAGCTTCTTCAATCACACTTTCAAAATTACCTACCGGTTGATGGTTATGGATACATAAAAGAAAATATATATTAGCCATATCCTAACTTCCTTTCAATAATTTCTTCTATTTGTGAAATTTTTTCATTAATTAAAACTCTAGGATCTTCCGGTAAGACATAGTATTCAAGAGTTATTCCTAATTGCTCTAGTTTTTTAATAATCTGTATTTCTTCTAAACTTAAAAAAAGTGCTTTATATATTTGAACTCTACCTTCTGTGTGTCTAATACCTCCAACATTTACTGGTGGTAGTTTATAATCAGGAAAAATTTTCCTTATTTTCAAAACTAATTCGTATAGATCTTTTAAAGAAGATATCAAAACCAAAGTTTTAATTTTATCAAACTTACCAGCAGAGATTTTCTCTGCAGTAAGCTCTAAAGATAAACACTCTAATTCAATATTTTCAGGGACAGAAATTAAATACAAATTTTTTTGCAAGGAATCACAATATACAATATCAGAAGATACTACTAATTTTTCAATCTTTAATGGTTTTATCCAACCTTCAATTACTTGTCCATGTAATAATCTATCATCTATTCTTATTATATAACTCATCACACAACTTAACAAATTTCAAAATTTATTTTTAAAAATACTATTTACACAACAAATACTTTTTTTAGCTTCTTCTATAACTTTTTGTACATACTCTTCAATATTATTTAAAGAAGAATTTTCCCTCAAATGAATAGAAGCTATCAACATATATAAATTAACTCCACTTATTATATATACATTTTTATAATTTTTACACAAAAATATAGACGCGTTACACGCAGAACCACCTAATATATCAGTAAAAATAACTATATATTGAGTAGATAATTTTTTAATTATAGAATCTAAATTTTGACAAAGAGTCTCTAATGTAAAATTTGTAGGGATAGATAAACTTTCAAAATTTTTTTTCTCTCCAACTATAGAAAACAAAGTGCTCTTTAAAGCATCTGCTAAATTTCCATGAGTTACTACTATAATTCCTATATCCATAATTTTTTAAAATAAACTTATAAGCATCTCGGCTACTTTATCAGAATCGTGTCTTACAAACTGAATTTTTTTAGTTTTATCAACAAAATTATCTATTATTATATCTTTCCTTATTAGTTTTTTAAGCTCTTTTTTACTATCTACTTCAACAGGAAAAGACTTTACTTTTTTATATTTTTTTAGCAATCTATAAGGTAACTTTCCAGAATTAACAAAAACATAATCAAACATGAATTTATTTTCACAATGTTCATATATTTTCTTTATATGCATAACCACAGAATAGTTATCCGTTTCTCCAGGTTGAGTCATTATATTACAAATATACACTTTTATAGAATCTTTATTCTTAGCGATCTCTTCTCTAACCTCTTTTATAACTAAATTAGGTAAAATCGATGTGTACAAAGAACCAGGACCAATTACTATCATATCAGCGTCTTTAATCTCATTTACTACCTCAGAATAGTGACGAACAACACTTGGATTTAAAAACATTCTTTTAATAGGGGAGGTAGAGCTTGAAATTTTTGTCTCTCCAAAAACAACTTTACCATCTTCAAGTACAGCTGCTAAATCTGTAGGTTGAAGAGTAATCGGTAAAACTTTACCTTTTATATCTAGAATTTCTGAAATTTTTTTTATTGCTTTGTCAAAACCTTTGTATATATCAGTTAATGCAACCATTAATAAATTTCCTAAGGAATGACCTCCAACTTCAGGATTTTTTTTTGTAACAGGAAATCTATAGCTAAAAATTTTTTTAAATATATCTTCTTTGTTTGATAAAGCTAAAAGACAGTTTCTTATATCACCAGGTGGCAAAACTCCAAACTCTCTTTTTAATCTACCTGAACTACCACCATCATCCATTACTGTAACTATTGCAGTGGTATTAATAATATCATATTTTTTTAATCCCTTAAGAATAGTGGAAAGTCCAGTACCCCCACCTATACATATTACTTTTTTCTTTTTCATATATCTCTATGAGACAAAGATATTGAATAGTTGTATTTATACTCGGTTTTTAAAAAATTAAGATATCTATAAATCTCTTCCGCTATCACAACAGATCTATGCTGCCCACCTGTACATCCAAATGCTATTGTAAAATAACTCTTGCCTTCGTTTATCACATAAGGTAAAATAAATTGAATAAAACTTTTTATATTTTGTAGATATTCTAAAGTAACAGAAGAATTTAATACATATTCCTTTACTTTTCTGTTTCTACCATTTAATATTTTCAAATTGGAAACATAATTAGGATTAGGCAGAAATCTTGTATCAAAAACAATATCTGCATTAAGGGGCAATCCAAATTTATAACCAAAAGATAATATATTTATTCTTAATTTATTAATTTGCTTTTTTTCTATTAAATCAAATACTCTTTTCTGAAGTTCGTTAATAGTAAGTTGAGAGGTATCAATTACTATATCCGAAAGTTTTTTTATTTTGCTTAATAATCTCTGCTCTTTTTTTATAGAACCTAATAAATCTCCACCTAATGGATGTTTTCTGCGAGTTTCTGAAAATCGTTTTATGAGTGTTTTAATGTCTGCTTCAAGAAAAATTTTTATTATTTCTATGTTAGAAACTTTACTTAAAAGTTGATTATAAACTTCAACTAAATCATCAACATTCTCAGCAGATCTTATATCCATACCTATACCAAACTTATTTCTTTTAGGAGTGGTCTTTACTAAGAAAATAAACTTATCTAAAAGTTCTACCGGTAGGTTGTCAACACAAAAATATCCAATATCTTCTAAAATATTCAAAACTTGACTTTTCCCTGCACCTGAAAGGCCAGAAATAATTATTAGTTTTTTTACCATTACCTAAATCAAATTAAAAACTATCTTCTTGTTTTATAATCTTTATAGCTTCTTCCGCTGAAGAGACATTTTTCAATGATTCTCTAAAAAATCTGTCTTTAAAAAACCTTGCTACTGCGGAAATAGCTCTTAAATAATCTCCAGTAGCTTCAAGAGGAGATAAAATTAAAAAAACAAAATGGACTGGCTCACCATCTAAAGAATTAAAATCAACACCTTCTGGAGAAATTCCTATAGCACCAACTAACTTATCTACAGCAGAACACCTCCCATGTGGAATAGCAACTCCAGATCCTACACCTGTAGAACCTATATTTTCTCTCTTCATAACACTTCTGAAAGCTTCTTCCTTATCTTTAACCCTATTATTTTGCGCAAGTACTTCTATTAATTCCCTTATTATTGCTTTTTTCTCTTTAGACTTTAAAGGAAAAACTACACATTTTGGATCTAAAAAACTCATTATTTTCATATGTTTTTACTCCCTTCTTTTTATATTCTAATATCTGAAATTTCTACACCATCTTCTATTTTTTTAGCAATAGATATATTATTTGTGTCCGTATTAAAGAAAAGTAAAAAATTATCTTCTATATTGGTTAATTTCTTTATCGCTTGATCTTCACTCATTTTTTCTAAAAATAATTCATTTTTTTTATATTTCTTATTACTTTCTTGTTGTTCAATTAACTCTATAGAAGAAGTTTTTTTATTTAACTTAGAATGTTTTTTGTTAGAAACTATAGTTTTTTCTTTATATTTTATTAAAATCTCTTTAATTTTGTCAAATAAAACATCAACTGCTGACCTTAAAATCTTATCTTTTGTGGTAACTTTAATTATTTTTTTGTGAAATGTATGCACTAATAGTTCAACTTCATAAATATATTTTTCTTTTTTTATTATCATTTCTATTGAAGAAATTTTGGGGACATATTTTGTAATTTTACTTAATTTTTTATCAATATAACTTTTAACATCTTCACTCATTTCAAAGTTTCTGGCAATTATTTTTATATCTTCCATAATTTTACTCCTTTTATTTTACATCTTAAATCTTTCTCCTAAATAAACTCTTCTTGCCTCTTCATCATTTATAAGAGTAGTTGCATTTCCATGAATCAAAATTTCACCTTTATAAATAATATAAGCCCTGTCAACTATCTGAAGTGTATCCCTTACATTATGGTCTGTAAGTAAAATCCCAATACCACGTTGTTTCAATTTTAAAATTAAATTTTGTAATTCTTCTATTGTCTTAGGATCTATCCCTACAAATGGCTCATCAAGAAGTAAATACTTAGGCCTGCTAACAATTACTCTGGCTATTTCACATCTTCTTTTTTCACCACCTGAAAGAGTATAAGCTTTTTGTTTTCTTAAATGAGATAAGTGAAGTTCATTAAGAATTTCTTCTAATTTCTGTTCTTTTTCCTTTTTGTCTCTATAATAAATATCTAAAGCAATTCTAATGTTATCTTCCACCGTAAGTTTCTTAAATACAGAAGGTTCTTGAGATAAATAACCAATTCCATAACGAACACGTTTATGTACAGGTAGCTTAGAAACATCCCTACCATCAATGTAGATTTTACCACAATCTATGTTTATTATTCCTAAAATTGAATAAAACATAGTAGTCTTACCAGCACCATTGGGGCCTAATAATCCTACTATCTCTTGAGGATTAATATGTATCGTTATACCATTTAATACACATAAGTCACTATATATTTTTTTAATATTTTCTGCTACTATCCCCATAATACATCAAAAAATTAATTCTACTTTTCCCTTTAATATAATTATTTCTTTTTTAAAATCTACTATAGCTAAATTTGCCTGACAAGATTTCATCTTTAATTTATCTGTCAAAGATATAAATTTTATCCTCTTTTCTTCTACCGAATTAACATTTAACAAATTTTCTCCATATTTGTATTCTGCTATATCACAAAAAATATTACTATCTTTTGTCGAAATTACTACATTTTCCTTAAATATCATAGTTTTATCATTGTTATATAAATTTATTATACCACATCTAATATCTACATTAGAAAAATCATAATCTGAAACATATAAAGTTGACCTACACACTACATATATATCATTTTTAAATTCAGCAGATTGATTTTTTATATTATACTCCAAATAAGAGCTCTTTACTTTTATCTCTGCTATCTCTGAAGTAGATTTATACACAAAATATACATTTTTCTCACATATTATCTTATTTTCTTTCTCCTTATACAAAGCTTTATCACAGAATATATAACCATTAGTTATATCAATTTTAACATTACCATAAAAATTTGTAGAATTTGTTTTTCTATCATACTCAGTAACATCTGCTTCTATTTTTCTTATTACTTTCTCACAAAATAAGTTATTGTTTAGTAAAACAAAAATAAATATAACAAAACTACTGCGTACTAATGACATTTTTATATATCCTTATTGTTTTAAAGCCATCTAAAGTTTCAAAACCTATACCTCTTATTATACTGTCTCCTTTGTGAATTTCTATTTCTTTATCAGAAAAAATTTTATTTTGATTATATACATATTTAATATCATATGTAATTATTTTTTCATTTTCAACTGTATGAATAATACTTTTACCAAAAAAATTAATATCATTTGTATCCTTAAAAAATCTTGCTTTCTCAAAAATTACATTTGCTACAAAAATATCTCCATCATATAAACTTACCTTACCTTTTTCAACATCAATCACTTTAATATCCTCTCTTAAAACAGCGGTTTTCGCTCGCATATCCCATAATTTTTTATTGTCTTTTATTTTCGTTATAGAAAAATCAGTAATTGTAGGTAAAACTTCACTTAAAAAATTTTCTTCTTTATTTTTTTCAATTTTAATTAAACTTTTATCTTCACAACTAATTAATAAAAAAAATAATATAAAAAATGTAAAATCTATCT
>JANXCA010000200.1 GCA_025060535.1 Endomicrobiia bacterium
ACCCATTGAGGAGAGACACGGTGTTGTTTAAACTTGTTTTATCTGAACCATGTGGGATATAAAGGCGCCAAAGAAAGGTATTTTGGTTGATGCGTTTGAGTTTTATCTGAACCATGTGGGATATAAAGTTGATTGGGCTTTAACAAGTAGGTCACCAACTGGGGTTTTATCTGAACCATGTGGGATATAAAGTTTCTTCTCTTATTCCTAGATACTCATCTCTTATTTGGTTTTATCTGAACCATGTGGGATATAAAGTTTGTTAATGTTGTAGAAATGAAGGATGTAATAAGGTTTTATCTGAACCATGTGGGATATAAAGCACTTTCAGTCTTGCTCGATAGGTTTTTGAAATTTGTTTTATCTGAACCATGTGGGATATAAAGCATTGCAGGTGTAGGATAGTTACAGAGGAGGAGACGGTTTTATCTGAACCAGGTGGGATATAAAGTGGATAAAACCAGCTATTCTTGCTCTAAAAACCTTGTTTTATCTGAACCATGTGGGATATAAAGACTTTTCTGAAAGCCTTTGCGCCGTTGGCCGTGGGGTTTTATCTGAACCATGTGGGATATAAAGAAGTAAAAATCTGTAAGCTTTGTTGCGTAGTCAATTGGTTTTATCTGAACCATGTGGGATATAAAGGTAGAACATTCTTCCGATACCAACTAAACGCCCCGGTTTTATCTGAACCATGTGGGATATAAAGTGGGTTGTTGGAACTACTCTGGTTTGGGATACAAAGTTTTATCTGAACCATGTGGGATAT
>JANXCA010000201.1 GCA_025060535.1 Endomicrobiia bacterium
TTTTATATATTGATTTTTTTTCACTATAGAAATAGATGGTTTTCCTATGTGTTGAGATAAAAATAGATATAAGAGTTGAGAAGCTGGGAATTCTACGATTGAATAGTTATCTGTGTGTTCCTTGTGTTCTGGATGAATTCCTCCATAAAAGTCAAAAATTCGGATATTTAGGTTATTGTCTATTAATTCTTTAAGATGTAAAGGTGTTGCTATGTTATAATTTCTAAAAATTACCTCATATACCAAACGACTTTTTTTTACATTTTTTAATTTTTTGTAAATTTTTTCCCAACCACAATCTTTTGTTTTATCAACTTCACACTTTCCATTTTTTGCTCCACCACAAGGACCATTTAATAAACTTTTGCTACAGTTTACTATTGGACAAATATTTTCTGTATAGTTTAAAAAACATTGCCCACAAGTTGCACAAAAATTGTAGTTATTTAAACTAATACCATGTTGGATAGTAGCTGCTGTAGGATTGTATAGTGGTTGTATTGAGTCAGTAAGAGCTACTATTTCTTTCTCAACAATGTCAGAAACAAACTGTATACCTATTCCACAGCTTATGATACAAAATGTTTCTGCTTGAGGATATTTTTGATAAAGCGAAAGTATTTTTTCTTTATTCATATAAGAGTTACATAAAAAATTAAGTTCAACACAAGAGATTATTTTTTTATTTTGTGGAATAAAATTGTCTAAAAAAATTTTACATTGATAAGTATCTAATAGTAATTCTTCATAACATGAACTACATA
>JANXCA010000202.1 GCA_025060535.1 Endomicrobiia bacterium
CGATAACAAGGGGATTGCGACCTTTAGGTCGGGTGCATTTTGATATTTTGTTATTCTATCTCGAGCAATTAGGTAAAGATGTCGCATCAAAAGCAATAAATCAACAACTAATAAGAAGGTTAGTAGATTATAACTTCTCTAATATAGACGATTATCCAAAATTTGAATTCAAACCTTTATTAAGAGATGATATAGAGATGATAATAGACAAATATTATGCGGGCGTAGATAAAGGAATAATACGGCCTATACCAGAAGATGAAGATAAAATTAGAGAATGGTTGAGATTACCTAAGAGGAAAGAAGAAGATAAACCTGCGCCTATTATTGAGGAGCAAAAGAAAGAAGAAGAGTTTGTGGAGTTTGAAGATGATATCAACAAAATTTTTACAGGCACTGCGAGAAAAAGATTTACGAAATACGAACAAATAGTAGATTTTGCGGAGATAAAACAAACTATAGAGGAGAAGACAGAAAAAACGACAAAAGAAATAAGTAAAATCATACAAGAAAGCGTGCAAGATATGATAAATCAAACACAAAAATTGAATATTTTAGAGACAAAAAATATAGAAGATATTGAAAAAATTAAATTCCCTGCTACTGGTGAGATAAAAAATCTTTTTTCACAACTTTTGAAATCTTTGTTTGACGAAGGCATTAAATCTGCGAGGAAAGAGATTTCTTTGTCAAAAACTATCAAAAAGAACAAAAAATATAGCGAGATAGTAAAAT
>JANXCA010000203.1 GCA_025060535.1 Endomicrobiia bacterium
ACGAAGTTAAAAAAGAAGGTAGCAAAAGTAATTGAAGTAAGTAGATAGTATAGAGCAGATAGTATTAGTAGGTAGTATATAGGTGGTTAGGAAACAACATTTTTAGGCAATTTTATGGGTGTTACAAACAACTTTTATAGAAAACTTAAATTAACAATTTTGCCCTAACTCCCTGTATACCACATACTAACTACTGTCTACTATCTCTGCTTCCGGGGTGGTGTAATTGGTAACACAGATGGCTCTGGACCATCTGTTCCTGGTTCGAGTCCAGGCCCCGGAGTAATTAATTATTTAACCACAATAACAGTGCCGTTTATTACACCATCGTTAGATTCAAACTGGTAAATATATATTCCACTGCGGACAGGTTTACCATTGTTATCTTTCCCATCCCAGATAAATTCTGTCGTAGTATAATTTGTACCCTCCTGTATAATCCCGGTACTCAAAGATTTAACTTCTACACCGTTCAAATCAAAAATTTTCCCCACAGGTTTTACTGTCTTCCTATGTTTTATGACAAACCTAACTTTATCAAATGGTGGCTGTTCTAATGGACAGTAAAATTTCCTAGGAGCGATAGATATAACATCAAATTCTTTTGGTTTTATTGTAGTTGAAAGTTTGTATTTACCACTAAATCGAATTTTATTAACAAAATAATCTCCTACAGGTACCCCACCAATATTTGTCCATACTACATTGTCAAAATAAAACA
>JANXCA010000204.1 GCA_025060535.1 Endomicrobiia bacterium
CCTATAAGGATTTGAAACTTGAGAAGGCGGATACTCATTTGAAGTTCTGCCTCGTTTTTATTCTACCTATAAGGATTTGAAACATCAACCTCTCCCTTTCTCCCATGTAGCCTAAACCAGTTTTTATTCTACCTATAAGGATTTGAAACTTGTAAATGTTTGGTTTTCAAGATCAAATTTGGAGTGTTTTGTTTTTATTCTACCTATAAGGATTTGAAACAGTAAGAATGAGAATAACACGGTGGCAACAATGAAAAGTTTTTATTCTACCTATAAGGATTTGAAACTCTTTTCCTGGGCAGAGTCAGGTCCAGGAAAGGCCTGGTTTTTATTCTACCTATAAGGATTTGAAACAGAATTACTTCAACAGAATACTTTTCGCATAATATTCGTTTTTATTCTACCTATAAGGATTTGAAACCAACTAAAAGCACAACAATGGTAATAACACTGCGCAATGAGTTTTTATTCTACCTATAAGGATTTGAAACCTTAAAACCCTTACCACTGGGGTAAAGGTTCTCATGTTTTTATTCTACCTATAAGGATTTGAAACTATTTTGAATACCTTTTAAAGAATCTATGAAAGGAAGTTTTTATTCTACCTATAAGGATTTGAAAGGTGTAGATCACTTTCTGCGGTGTCGACAAAGTTGGTAGTTTTATTCTAACTATGAGGATTTGAAAGCATGCCCACTTGGCACTGGTGG
>JANXCA010000205.1 GCA_025060535.1 Endomicrobiia bacterium
ATTCTGAGTTTCTTATTGAATTTCTCTAACTACTATCCCATCAAGCCCCAGCGTAGCAAAGGCAGTGAAAAGAGATGTAAAGGCAATAGCATAATTCCATAGACCAAACTGCTCAGGACCAAGATATCTTGCAATCCATCCCATAACAAAAAGCCCAACACCAAGACGGAAAATCTTGTCAAAAGTTAGCCACCCAATGTTATCCAGGACCCTTTGTAGAGTCGGTCTGTTATTTATTAGGTCTCTCAAATATGGCACTTTGACGGCTACTTTAGAAAGCATATGCCTTAAACCCAAGATAGTTTTGATAAACTTCCCTAATCCCTTCCCTCAAAGGAATTTTTGCCACCCAACCCATATCTCTTATTTTGCTTATATCCAATAACTTTCTTGGAGTCCCATCTGGCTTAGATAAGTCTGTTCTAATTTCTCCTTTGTATCCTACTATGTCTTTAATCATTAAAGCAAGCTCCTTGATAGTCAAATCCTCACATCTTCAATTTCAGCTTGACTACAATAACTTTCTAAAAACTCACCATCCCCTATTGTAGTAACCACCAGAGCTATTTTTTAATAGAAAACATTTTAGACCTCCCCTAATGATCAATTTTCAAAATATCATATCTCTCCCCTCTCTAAAGCCTTTTTTACTTGATCCTCTACCCAATAATATGTTATTCTTAAACCCTCT
>JANXCA010000206.1 GCA_025060535.1 Endomicrobiia bacterium
CGGGCTATCTTTTCGCATATGGTTATTACTCCTCGCTCCTCCGTCAGGAACAAAAACTTCTGTGTTGCAAGATTTACATGTTTTAGAAAAATACAATGTGAGATTTATCTCCGAATTAACAGCAAAAACTTTTGTGTCAGGCGATAAATACTACAAAGGACTTTTAGACGAGATTAAAAATGGTATTATAATTTTCAAAGATTTAACAACTATTCTACAATTAGATAGCACAAGTAGAAACGAAATAATGCAACAACTACGAGAAGTTTGGGATGGAATGTATGATAAAAAATTTGGAACAGGAAAATCAGTGCACTGGGAAGGGAAGATAACAGTTATCGCTGGTTGTACGGAAGCGTATGAGAGTTATAGAGAAATAGACCAAACTCTTGGAGAACGATTTTTGATATATAGACCTCTAATAGAACAAAGAGAAAAAATGGTTTGGATGTCTCTACAACAAGTCGGGAAAGAGAAACAAATGAGAAAAGAAATACAACAAGCTATACAAAGTTTTCATAACTCTATTGATTTTGATATAGATGATGATGAATATTTTATTATCACACAAGAGATTTTAGAAAAAATAGTCTCTCTCGCTGATGTGATAACTCTTCTAAGAAGTGGAGTAAAAAGAGATTACAAAAAAGATATAGAATATGTTCCTGAACCTGAATTACCAG